>NZ_JBHTJS010000006.1:0-144097 GCF_042676125.1 Oceanisphaera ostreae | reverse complement strand
CCCAACGCATATGCACAGCAACTTAATGCTGCTTAAACTGGTGTCTACTTTAGTCGGGCCATTCCACGCTTCACTCTTTACGCTTCACTCTTTACGCTTCACTCTTTACGCTTCACTCTTTACGCTTTACTCTTCACTCTTCATATATTCTCATTTCAAATGATCTTCTTCTACAAACTGCCAACCTTGATTTGATGCAACTGCAGCCGGCTGCATTGCCGGCGTTTCGGCGACGACGGCGTTGTTATTGTGGTTTGCTTGGCCAGCAACCGCCACGTTTGAAGTGGGGGATTCTAGGGCCGGATAATCACGGCCATCATCAGGGTTAGCTTGAGACACGGGGGCTGCTTCATTACGCTTATCATATTGAACGCCCGGGGCCAGCTTTTTGGTTTCATCCCACAGCTCACGGCCAAAGGTGGCCACGTCAGAAAAAAAGCTATCAGCCATGGCCGGTGCCGCTAGCAGCGACAGAAATAGACAAGCAGTTGCCGATTTTGCAGATAAGATTTTCATCACAGCAGCCTCTAAATAGGGATTGGCAAAAGCATAAGACAAATAACGCCGCTTTAATACTCACATTGCACGACTAAGGACGAGCGCTGACGTACCCGCTGCGCGAGAATGCTTGGGGTCAACAGACCCTAGTAGCAAGGAGGCGTGGCAAAAACGATCTTTGATGTTTCTTGGGTTTTGCTGGCAGCTTAAAGCTGGCGGCTGACCGCTTTATCTTCAGGAATATGTCGCAACACGCGCACTAATAATTGCCAGAAGCGGGAAACGGCTTCAATGTGTACGCGCTCGTCGGGTGAGTGTGCGCCCTGAATGGTTGGGCCAAATGACACCATATCCCAATCAGGATAGATGGCTTTAAATAGCCCACATTCTAGACCCGCGTGGATGACTTTTACTTCGGGCACCACATCAAATAGCTCTTTGTGCGTATCTAAGAGTAATCGCATAATGTTTGACTGCGGATCAGGCTGCCAACCAGGATAAGCACCATCAAACTGACAGTGGGCACCGGCTAAGCGAAACACGGCGGCGGTGGCGTTGGCAACGCGATCTCGGCCCGCATCGTTTAATGAGCGGATCAGGCATTGCACATAAATATGCTCAGGTTCAGTGCTAATGACGCCCAGGTTGGTCGAGCTTTGCACCGCGCCGTCCATATCGCGGCTCATTTCCATTACTCCATGGGGACAGGCCAGCAAGGCGCTACTTAACTTTTGCTGCAAGTCGGTATTCATCACTCGATGAGGCAGCTCGGCAGGCACCAGCTCCAGCGTTATAAAGTCGTCTACCCCTTGAAACTCTTGCTGATATTGCAGCTGGCGCAGTGCAATCTGTTCACTTAACACCTTCTTTACGTCGGCGGGTAGCGTGAGCAGGGCGCTCGCTTCCCGAGCAATCGCATTGCGCAGCGAGCCGCCATTAATCTCGGCCAAACGAATAGACGGGTGTTCGGTAATATCCATGAGCAGTTCAGCCAGTAATTTATTGGCGCTGGCACGGCCTTCATCAATATTAATGCCAGAGTGACCACCGCGTAGGCCCTTAATCGTTAAACGCATCGCGTGATGATCGGCGGGCACAGACTCCGCGAGGTAGGGCAATGTGATATTAGCATCCACACCTCCTGCACAGCCCATATACACGTCACCATCTTGCTCTGAGTCGGTATTCAATAAAATTTTGCCCTGCAGCATACCCGGCTCTAGGCCGAAAGCGCCGGTCATGCCACTTTCTTCGTCTATGGTCAGTAACACTTCCAATGGTCCGTGCTGCACTTTGTCATCGGCTAGCACCGCTAAGCAGCCAGCCAGACCAATGCCGTTGTCTGCTCCAAGAGTGGTGCCGCGGGCGCGCACCCAATCGCCATCAATGTAAGGCTGTATGGGGTCTTTGGTAAAGTCGTGGTTAACGTCGGCATTGGCCTGGGGCACCATGTCCATGTGTGCCTGTAAGATCACCCCTTGACGTTGTTCCATGCCAGGCGTGGCGGCTTTACGAATTATTAGGTTGCCAACGGTGTCCTGCACGGTGGCGAGCCCGCGCTCTTGTGCCCAGTCGGTTATCCACTGACGTACGGCAGCTTCATGCCCTGAAGGGTGTGGAATGCTGCATAAGGTGTTAAAAAATTGCCACAACAGGTGCGGAGTAAGTTGAGTAATTTCGGTCATTAATACATACCTTATCGAGAAGCTAACGGCAGCACTTACCCGCTGCGCGGGAATGCTTAATTTTGAATGTTCAATGAAAATGACTAACGGCTAAGCGCCAAGTTCTACAAGATAACCAAGTTCAGCAAGATAGCCAAGCAGCGGGTTACACTTACGCTTTAAACGTATTCACTTCTGCGGTTAATCGGCGGCCCAAGCTAGACAAAGTTGCGCCCGCATCATCAGTTTCTTGGGTTTTAATACGTCCTTCTTCTGCCAACTCACTTAATCGGTTTAAGCTTTCACTTATATCACCGGTGGTTTGGCGTTGTTGGGCGGCGGCAGTAGCAATATGGCTGTTCATGTCGTTGATTAACGCCATACTTTGGTTGATTGCTTGCAGCGCCCCACCGGCTTGATCGGCGGTATGTTGAGTATCTGTTGCTCGCAGCATGAGGCCGTTCATCTGTTTTACCGTTGCATTAGCTTCTTGCTGTAATCGTTGAATAATATCTTCTATTTCATCGGTTGAGCTTTGAGTGCGAATGGCCAAGTTTCGAACCTCATCTGCCACTACCGCAAACCCGCGTCCTTGATCACCTGCGCGAGCGGCCTCAATGGCGGCATTTAATGCCAACAAATTGGTTTGTTCGGCAATGGCGCGGATCACCTCTAACACCGAGCCTATTTCTTGCGAGCGGTCAGCAAGTGATCCCAAGTTTTGTTGGGTATCTGCCAGTTCAACGACGAGATTGGCAGCTTCTTTTTGAGTTCTCTCCACTTTTTGCGTGCCATCTTTGGCCGCAATGGCCGACTCGTGACTGGCCTTAGCCGCTTGTTCGGCGGCATTGGCGACCTCTTGGCTTGAGGACATCATTTCATTCATAGCGGTCGCAACTTGCTCAGTTTCGCGAAATTGCAGCTCAGAAACGCTGCGATTATGGCGTACGATATCAGCAAGTCGGTCAGCTGCGGTGTTCACTTCTTGGCTAATGGGGGAAAGCTTACGTATCGTTTGGGCGAGCCGAGAGCAAAACTCGTTAAAACTCTTACTGAGCTGAGTCACCTCATCTTTACCTTGCTCATCTAAACGCTGACGTAAATCACCCTCGCCGTGAGAAATATCCTGTAAGGCGCGCACCGTATCGTTGACCGGGTGCAAGATGCTGCGAATAAGGGCAATGGCGACCACTATGGCGATGGCACCTAACCCTGCAACCACTAGAAATATTTTACCGGCAATGGTAATAAGCTGCTCTTGCACATCATCTATATAGAGACCTGTGCCGATGATCCAGCCCCAAGGGGAGAAGCCCTGTACATAAGAAATTTTATCCACGGGACTAACCAAGCCCGGTTTTGGCCATAGATAATCAACAAAACCTTGTCCTGAGTTGCGCACTTGCTTGGCCATTTCGACAAACAGAGCTTTGCCATCAGGGTCAGTAAAAGAGGTGAGGTCCTCCCCATTTAACTTAGGAGACATTGGGTGGAGTATCATGCGGGGGTGAGCGTCATTCACCCAAAAATAATCGTCGTTGCCATAGCGTAATGTGCCAATGGCGGCCAGTGCCTGTTGCTGGGCGTGTTGCTCTGTCAGTAAACCTTGCTGCTGTTGCTGATGAAAAAAGCTGACTAGGCTGACGGTTGACTCAACCTGATGCCTCACTTGATCGCGCTTTTCATCAATTAAGCTGTGATAAAACAACCACAGTGTTAATAACGTGATAATAGCGATGCCAACAGATAATAACAGCAGGTTTAAATACAGTCGTTTAGCGATAGAAAGCGAGCGAAGTAAAGACACATCCATGTTCCTTCATAAAAAATTTACACTCGAGGAGCGGCAGCAGAGGCTATCTTAGAGGAAAATGCAATGCAAAATAGGATGTGAGTGCAATAATGCGATCTGGTCGTATTGTGCTTTAGTCTTATAGCGGGATTGAGGTATTTGTTTGGCATAGTGAAGCTAATTAAAAAGCTGTAACTCTGGTCAAGAATGGGTGTGATCTCTATAATGCGGCCATTGCTTGCTCGCTGTTTGGCTAAGACGAGTCCATTAGTGGCTTTGTTTTAAGTACAAAAAACGGCAGCGGTGCCCAAATTGTCTGAAGCTAACACGCAAAGGTTCTTTTTTATGTCCAATAAATTTGTCGTCACCTGGGACTCATTTCAGCGCGAAACACGTAAACTTGCTGAGCGTCAACTTCCTGCTAGCCAATGGAAAGGGATTATCGCCGTTAGCCGTGGTGGTTTAGTACCTGCTGCCATTATGGCTCGTGAGTTGGGAATTCGTCACGTTGATACCTTGTGTATTGCCAGTTACGATCACAATCAACAACGCTCTGACATGCAAATTATTAAACCAGCCAATGGCGACGGTGAAGGCTTTTTGATAGTCGACGACTTGGTAGACACCGGTAATACTGCTCGCGTTATTCGCGAAATGTACCCGAAAGCCAAGTTTGTAACCGTATTTGCTAAGCCTCAAGGCGAGCCACTGGTTGATGATTTTGAAGTGCGAGTTGGCCAAGACACTTGGATAGAGCAGCCCTGGGACATGGGTGTCGTGTTTGCTACTCCTTTGTGTGACCAAGACTAGGCATAAAAAATATAAAAAACGGCTCCTCAGGAGCCTTTTTTATGCCCAAAAAAGCAATTCGGTATTCACCGTAAAGATCCCGCGTGTATTGGCTGTATTTTTGAAGTGAATCCTTTAAGCTTCACAGTTCGCTACAATTTCGGCGTTATTTCTAGCAACCACCTTGAACGGCCTTTACCCACGCGCTAAAAAGCGTTACATATAGGCAAGTTAACAAGGAGGTTACATGTCTACAGATACAGTTACTCATCGTAAATTAGTACGTGTATTTACCGCTATTGGTCCATACCTGCGGGAACTAAAGTCTAGTGAATCTCAGTACTTTTTTGATTGCCTGTCGGTGTGCGTGAGTGCCAAAGCCGAACCCGATGCTCGTACATTCTGGGGATGGTGGTTAACGCTCGAGACTAAAGACAGTCAACATTTTGAGTTTCATTATCAACTGGGCTTTTTTGATGTCGACGGCGAGTGGCAAACCCGTGCTTTACCCAAAAAACACCAAGCAGAAGTAGCGCGCACCTTACGTGAATTTTACGATAAACTAGAGACCTGTCTAGAAGGCTTATCACTTAGTATGAGCCCGTCTGCGGCATTAGAAAAAGATCACCTACTTAGCATCGCTTAGGTTCATTGTTGCTCGTAGTGGGCCATCATATTTGGCTGTAAGTTGAATACGCCTCATTTTATTATCTTGCCGGCTTTGCCGGCATTGCTGTTAGTAAGGAGCCGCAGGGCGTTCCATGAAAGGCAAAACCATAGTTGTAAAATTGGGCACCAGTGTCCTCACCGGTGGCACCCGCTATTTAGATCGTGCCCACATGGTCGAATTAGTGCGCCAATGTGCCAGCCTACATCGTGCTGGCCATCAAATTATTGTGGTTACGTCGGCCGCCATTGCCGCTGGGCGTGAGCATTTAGGCTTTCCTACTCTTGCCAATACCATGGCCAATAAGCAAATGTTGGCGGCGGTTGGCCAAACTCAGCTAATTCAAACGTGGCAGTCGTTGTTTAATCTTTATGGGCTGCATGTGGGGCAAATTTTGCTGACCCGAGCCGATTTAGAAGATCGCGAACGCTACCTTAATGCCCGAGACACCCTACGTGCGCTGCTGGATCATCGTATTATCCCCGTGATCAACGAAAACGATGCGGTCGCCACTAACGAGATCAAAGTGGGCGATAACGACAATCTATCGGCCCGCGCAGCCATTCTGGCTGAGGCCGATTTATTGGTGCTACTTACCGATCAAAAAGGGCTGTTTACTGCCGATCCGCGTAATGATCCTAAAGCACAACTTATTGAAGAAGTGCAAACCATAGACGACACCCTGCGCAAGCTGGCCGGTGGCAGCATTGGCGGCTTAGGCACCGGTGGCATGGCCACCAAGCTGCAGGCGGCTGATGTGGCGCGCCGTGCCGGTATCGATGTGGTGATTGCCACCGGCCAAGTGCCAGAAGTCATTGGTCGGTTAGCTGATGGCGAGCGCATTGGCACCCGTTTTCCTGCACTGGCTACGCCGCTAGAAAGCCGCAAGCGCTGGATTTTAGCTGGCCCCCCGCCCCACGGTGAAATTCACATAGATGCGGGCGCCGCTAAAGCGGTACGAGAGAAGGGGTCGAGCTTGCTGCCCAAAGGCATAGTACGCATTGAAGGGCGGTTTCGCCGAGGTGAAGCAGTGCGCATCGTCAACCCAGAAGGGCGCGAGTTGGCACGCGGCATTTGCCGCTACGATGCCCTCGATCTTAATTTGATTAAAGGACAGCATTCCGAGCAGATTGAATCATTGTTGGGGCATGGCCACGGCAATGTGGCGATTCACCGTGATGATTTAGTGCTTTTGTAGGAGAAATGATGAATCTGGAACAAATGGGACAGGCCGCACGCGATGCCGCTTACGTATTAGCTGACAGCTCGACGCACACTAAAAACCAAGCGCTATTGGTGATGGCCGACGCATTAGAAGCCGCAGCAGAGCGTATTTTAGCCGCCAACCAACAAGACTTAACGGCTGCCCGAGAGAGCGGTATTAGCGAGTCGATGCTAGACCGACTAATGCTTAACCCTGAACGGCTAACGGCCATTGCCAATGACGTGCGCAATGTGGTGTCACTGCCCGATCCGGTGGGCAGTGAGCTAGACAGCCGCGTGTTAGAAAATGGCATGCGCCTGTCACGCCGCCGTGTACCGTTAGGGGTTGTGGGGGTGATTTATGAAGCTCGCCCCAATGTGACTATCGACATTGCCGCTTTGTGTCTAAAAACCGGAAACGCCAGCATTTTACGTGGCGGACGTGAAACTTTTAATACCAACCAAGAGTTAGTCAAGGTCATTCAGCAAGCGCTCGCCGCCAGCCAACTACCCGAAGCCGCAGTGCAATACATCAGCGAACCCGGCCGTGAGTGGGTAAGTGGTTTATTAAAATTAGATCAATATGTGGACATGATCATTCCCCGCGGTGGTGCCAATTTGCACAAGTTGTGTAAAGAGCAGGCGACCATTCCGGTAATTATCGGCGGCTTTGGTATTGGTCATATGTTTGTGGATGACAGTGCCGATGTGGTGCGTGCCATTGCAGTGATTGATAATGCCAAAACTCAGCGCCCCAGCGTGTGCAACACCATAGACACCTTGTTGGTGCATGAAGCTATTGCCGCCACTATTTTACCTTTGCTTAGCCAACGAATGGCAGAAAAGGGCGTACAACTAGTGGCCGATGAGGGTTCTCTGGCACTGTTAAGTGCAGGCCCAGCTTCGGTGCGAGCCGCAGGTGAAGGTGATTTTGACACCGAATGGTTAGGCTTAACCTTGGGCGTTAAATTAGTCTCTGATGTTAATGCGGCACTGGCTCATTTACGCCAACATAATGCCAGCCATTCCGATGCTATTTTGACTAACAGCATGACCAGTGCCGAGCGCTTTATTAATGGCGCACCGTCTGCTGCCGTGTATGTGAATGCCTCAACGCGTTTTACCGATGGTGCTCAGTTTGGTTTGGGGGCAGAGGTGGCGGTATCCACCCAAAAGCTGCATGCTCGTGGCCCTATGGGGTTAGAAGAGCTGACCAGTTATAAGTGGATTGGCCAAGCGGATTATCTTATTCGTTCTTAAGCCCGAAGGGTTGCTGTACGCTTTATGTTATACGTCGTACGTTAACCGCTGTACGCCGACCGTTAAAGATAAACACCGCCTATTTTTAACGGTCGGCGTAAAGCGTATGGCGTACATCGCTTAATTTAACGTACGGCTTTAATAAGTATTCGGTGAAGAGAGGAATTTATGCCATCCAAGCTGTTGGACGCTCTGCTATTGGCGATGCCATTACCGCCCGTTCTGGAAACCTGGCGCCAGCACCTTAAAAACCAGCTGCCTTATCCGGTACAAGGCGCACAGACGCTGTTTATTGGTGACCCAACCTTGGTTATTGTGGTGTTTCAACATGATAAGGTTGAGGTATTGCTGCCGGCTATTCAGTGGCGACATCACGATATTCATACCGCCAAGCCGACGTCGCAGGGCGTGATTACCGCGCACAACGGTACGCTAGAGCAGTTGCTGGCTTTGGTAGAAAACACCATAGCGCTGCGTTTAAAGTCGTTTCATGAATGCAGTTGCTGTGGCACACGCAGTGCCCCCGAAACGCTGGGCTCGCTGCAAGGTGAGCCGGTTTGTCGCCACTGCATCAAAGGCCGCCGCGTGTTGTTTTAAACAAGATATTAAAGACTTCTTCGCCACGGAATACACGGAAGAACACGGAAAAATAGTGAACAAATCTGAAAGTGACTTTTAATGGTAAGGGTCAATCCGCCCAACTCTGAGAGTGGGAGCCCTTAACAATAATAAGCACTTAGTTACTCGTTGCTTGTGAACTGTGTCCGTGGGTTCTGTGGATTCCGTTGCAGAAATAGGTTTAGACCTTATTTTTAATGATTGAAAGGATAAATCATGGCCGTTGAACAATTTACTGCCACCGCACATTTGCAAAAAGGTACTTTGGTTAAGGTACAAGCACGCGGTTTCGAATTTACGCTAGATGAGCCAGAAAGTTTAGGCGGCACCGATACGGCCATGAATCCGGTTGAAGCGCTACTCGGTGCTTTGGGTGCCTGCCAATCCATAGTCGCGCGCAGTTACGCGCCAATGTTCAACGTTGAGTTAGACGAATTTTGGGTCGAGCTAGAAGGCGACTTAGACCCAGACGGTTTTATGAATAAAGCCGACGTGCGTTGTGGCTTCAGTGATATTCGCTATACCTATCACCTCAAGTCATCGTCGCCTGAGCAAAGCATTAAGGAATTTGTTGAGTTTATCGGCACCAAGTGTCCTGTTGGCGATAGCCTAATACAAGGCGTCAAGTTGAGCCTTGCGGGCATAGTGCGCGTTTAATACCGTAAGGAGTAAATGGTGATGGGTAACAAAGCTAATCTCGGTAAGCCTGTCACTTAGCCATAACTCAGCTCAGCAAGCAGAGGCAACCGAGTAGCCTCCAGCGACTCGTTCAAGGGCGTCTGACATTAGAGTTTGTTAGCTATTTTACTTATGGAAGAGGACGACGAGCTTGGAAGCAATACTCATCATTTTGGCAGCAGTTGTGGTGCTGTTAGTACCGATAGGCTCAATTTTTGGATTTTTGGCGTACCAAAATCTCAAGAAACAGACCGCGCGTATTGCCTCGCTTAGTCTTGAAGTTAGCGAGTTACGCCAGTTAATTAAGCGCGGTCAGCTCCCAGCGTCCTCGCAAGAGCAGATGCAACCGCTCAGTCCGCAATCTCCGCCGGAAGCCGAGCTTAAGCCTGTCTTTACCGCCGCCGCTGTCGAGCCACTGGTTTCAGCAACTCCATCCGTCGAACACTCAACAGCACCGGTTGACCCACTGATTCAAGCGTATCTGGCCAAGGCATCTCGCGAGCCATCCCGCTTCATTCAGACATTAAAAGCAAACTGGATGGTGTGGCTCGGTGGCTTGAGTGTGGCGCTGGCCGGTATTTTTATGGTGCACTACTCGGTGAGTGAAGGTCTGCTTGGCCCAGTACTGCAATTATTGCTGGCGCTGAGTGGTGGTTTGGCACTGCACGCCGGGGCTGAAATGCTGCGTCGTCGCCATCAGCGCAGTGATCAAATATTTGCCGCACTGGCCGGAGGTGGCAGCGTTACCTTGTATGCGGCCTTGCTGGCGGGCATTCATCATTACCAGCTTATCGGGCCGCTAACCGGATTGGTATTACTGGCGGGCGTCTCGCTATCTACCATGGCACTGGCACGACTGCACGGCCCTCTATTGGCGATTATGGGCCTGAGTAGTGCGTATGTGGTGCCGTTATTGATCGACAGTGGCCAAGGCAGCGTCGCTTTTGTGCTGGCTTACAGTTTCTTGATTACTTTCAGCTCGCTGCTGCTGATGCGTTACGTGTTTCGTAATTGGCTGTGGTATGCCACCTTAGGCGGTGCCATGTTGTGGTGGCTGGCCGCTTTGTTTGCCGCAGCAATAGGGCCGGCTGTCCCCTTATATGTGGCGCTATTGTTCGTCATCTTTTCGGTATTACCACCTTGGAGGCACATCGAACCTTCTCGGTTGCGAGACGCCTTTATTACGCTATTAACTGCTTGGGGATTATCGATAGCAGGGCAGTCTGCAGACAGCCCCTTGTTCTTCAGCTGGTTGCTGATCTTACCCCTCGTTTTGCTTGCTCCGCAAAGCCGTCGTGCACTCTGGTATTTACCATGGAACGCGGTGCTGGCGAGCGCGGCCGGTTGGTTGCTTTATATGGGGCACAATAGCGTCGACTTTTTCCACTTAGCGCAATTGCCATCAGATCTGCACCGTCGCTTTATTAGTTATCTTATTATATCGACTCTCATTTGCTCCGGTCTTGGACTATGGCAGTGGCGGGCCGATAACAAGCGCCGCTGGGCGTCGTTCACCGTACTCTCACCGTTGGTATGGTTAGTACTCGGTTGGCTGTTATTGCACGGAGTTGCAACCTCCATAGACTGGGCACTGGCAGCATTATTAGCCGGCACGATTTACGGTGCGTTAACGTGGCGAATGCACAAGCTGGCGTATTATCAGAGCGGTATGGTGTGGGCTACCTTGGCAGCACACTTGAGTTATTCGCTGGCGGTGACCATGGCGTTTCGTGAGGCGTCGTTAACACTGGCGCTAGCAGCGCAGTTGGTCAGCTTGGTGTGGCTGGCGCGCCATTATCAGATGCCACCATTGTATCTGCTGTTAAAAATGGTGTTGGCGGTGGTCGTCGCACGGCTAACCTTCAACCCTTGGCTGCAAGGTTATGATGCAACGGTGCATTGGACCCTATGGACATACGGCGGTACCACCTTGTTGGCCGCCATAGCTACTAAACTGGCCGGTAGCGGCAATAGCATTCGCCCTTGGCTGGAAGCTGCCACGCTACACCTGCTGGTGTTGTTTCTTGGGGCGGAATTACGTTATTGGCTTTACGATGGTGATATTTTTAACCACGAATACAGCTTTATTGAAGCCACCGTGAATATGCTGCTGTGGGGCGGGCTGAGTATTAGCTACATGATCCGTGCTAAAGCCGCTCAGCAGTTAGCCTGGCTATACCGCTGGTGCGCCTTGATCTTGCTGGGTCTGTCAGCCGTCAGTTATCTGATATTGGTGACCTTTTATAATCCATGGTGGGATGGGGCCTATATAAGCGCCACGCCAATTTTTAATATGCTACTGCCGGCTTACGGCGGGCCCGTGCTGCTGGCGCTGGCAATCGGTCGCTTCCCACACCATGCCCCCAAACTGTGGGCATGGTGTGTGGCAGCGATTGCTTTGATGCTGTTTACGGCACTAGAAATTCGCCATTTATGGCGCGGCAGTGATATGGCGCTTTGGTCTGGTATGAATAGCGGTGAGCTTTATACCTATTCAGTAGTGGGTATGTTGTACGCCATTATTGCCATTATTTATGCCACCAAAAACGGTTATCCGCAGTTCTACAAGGCCGGCATGGTGTTACTAGGTTTGGTGATCGCGAAAATTTTCTTAGTCGATATGTCTGGCTTGCAAGGGCTATGGCGAGTGGCGGCCTTTATGGGATTAGGCTTGGCGCTCTTAGGCTTGGCTTGGATGCACCAAAAAGTACAGCGTGTATCTAGTCTGAGTTAGACATCCAGCTAACGGCGGATATCTTCAAAAACTTACACCAAGAATTAGTTGTCACGGAATCCACGGAAGAATACGGAAAAATTAAGCTGGGATAAGAGCGAAAAGTGCCAAAATATCTTATTAGTAAGAGCCAAATCTAGCACCTTAGGAAGCTTGGCGTTGCTTTGGTTAATATGTTAAAAATAAAATTATTTTCCGATCTTATCTTTATTTTTCCGTGCGTTCCGTGTTCTTCCGTGGCAGATAAGTCTTTGTCCTTAAAAGCAAACAGACAACAACAACACTAAATGAGTTACACAGCATGTCTTGTTGCTAATTTTTATGCGTCTTTTGTCTTTAAACAACGCCCTCTGGGCTCGTCACTTTCGTGCAGCACGACTTCGGAATGTAGAAACTGTGCGGCTTCTGCCGAATCTTTCACTTTGGAAGCGCTGCGCTCTAACATGGCGGCTTCAAACTCCGCTAATACACTTTCCCGTATTCCCGCAGAGCGCCATTGTGATAAGGGCCTGCAGCCTTTAAATATTCCCCGAGCCAGCGCTAGTGCATCCAGCAGCGCCTGATTGGCCCCTTGTCCTTTAAACGGGCTCATCGGGTGAGACGCATCGCCAATCAGTGTGATGGGGCCAGCCTCTGCTAATAATTCAGGCGTGAGTAAGGCGCGGTCATACACCGGATAGCCAGACACTTGAGCTTCAAGGGTGGCCGCTAAAATTTGCGGAATGGGAGAGTGCCACTGGGTACGCCTGCACGCTTCAGTTTTAAGGGCGCTAACGCCTTGAGCACTTAACGCCTTAGCCTCATCTTCTGCCATGGGGAAGCTCAGCTGCCACATCACGGAGTCTGCGTCATAAGGCATGATGTAAATACGTTCATGACCATTGGCGGTTTGAAATACCGTGGCCGCATCCAGCAAGTCACTTTCAACATCTTGGAGAGCACTCAACGGGCAAATACCTAATATCACCATACAGCCTAGATAACGTAACGGGGTAGTCTCTTCCCCAATCAGTAACTTGCGCACCGCACTACGGATGCCATCGGCGCCCACTACTAAGTCAGCCTTGGCGTGTTTGATCTCGCCGTTAACTTGAAAGCGCAGCTGCACACCGTCAACTTCACCCGCACATTCTTTAAAGTCGACTAATTGATGGCTCCACTGCACGGCATTATGCTTATTCTGGTGGGCGACCAGTTGTTCCAGCAGCGCTAAGCGCAAAGACTGACGGGCGATATGCACATTGGTACGCTTAGGAGCGGTAGTGGCATCTGCATGCAGCCACTTTCTCATACCCCATTCACCGATCACTTTTCCATCTGTGGTATGAACGAGATGGGTGGTGGAGATAACGCCTTTAGCGAGGGAGAAAATACCCAAGCCTTCGATGGCTTTACTCGCTTGCTGCAAGGTAAGACCATAGCCCTGAGAACGAGTATCGAAGCCGTTATCACGTTCATAAAGCGTAAAAGGAATGCCGCGGTGCAAGCAGGCTACTGCCAGTGCCACGCCGCCGATACCGCCACCAATAATCGCCACATGCGGGTAGTTTTCGGTATCCGCCACTGGCAGCTGAGCGGCGGTGATCAGTCCTGAGCCGCCACAGTTCGCGCATAAAGACAGGTGTGCTTTCGGGCGAGCGGGAGCCAGGCCTTCGCCCCCACTTCTTTCAAACTTATCGAGCGCGGCTTGATAGCTGATCTTAACTTTTTTGCGGATTTTCTGACTGTTTCTGCCTCGCCCCTGACATTTCGGGCAAGTCGTCCAGCTCAACTGAGCCTCGTTCACAGCTTCACTCTTTGCTTCGGTAGGTAACTTGATGTTGACTGCCCTCTAAGAAAAAACGTAAGCAATACCTTAATGACGAGTCCAATTATAGAGCAGTGATGATGACTTTCATTACTTTAAAGTATGGTTTTGTGCTCTGAGAAGATTCTTTCATTCGTATTAACGGTACTGACGATGCCAGCTTGGCAGACCATAGACTCCAATAACAAAAAAGGCCCCCAAAGGGGGCCAAGGCACAACTAATATTTAAGACTCAGGATTTTGCGGGAACTGCATTTACACCGGCAGGACGGACAATGGGTTTCATTATCACGTAATAGCCCAACACACTCACTACCAGCCCGACGAAGAACGCCAAGTCGATGAATACCAGACTGCAGATGAAAGACAGACCGTAGACCAAGAAGGCCCGCAGGTTGTAGTTATTCTGGTAAACGAAAGGTCCCTGGGGATTATAAAAGTCGTCCACGTTCAACTGACCGCGGCGCAACAGATAGAAGTCGGTCAACATGATACCTGCGACAGGACCCAGCAAGCCGGAAGTAATAACGCTGAACCACAGCAGGTTATCGGCAAACACCCAAGGCATCATCAGCAGGCCTATGGCGCCGGAGATGGACACACCCTGACCAAAAGTCAGTCTGGGGAAGACGTTCATCAGGATAAGAGCGGACGGCATCAGGTTGGCGACAGTGTTGGTGGACCACTGGGCAAAGGCGATGGTGATCATGCTCAGGATCAACACGATTGGCGAACTCATGGAGTTCAGTACGATTTCGATCGGGTCCCAAGTGCCGGTAAGGATACCGCCAATCATGCCCACCATTAGAATACCGGAGCCAATCACGATAAGGCCGGAGATCTGGGCGAAAAAGGGCTTGCGGTTACGGATAAAGAAATTTTTGCTGCTGTGGTCGCGAGAGCGCTCCAGCTTGCGGGTCATATCCGGGCTGTTCAGACCCATGGTGATCCAGATTCCGGCGATGGCCATTACCGCGAACCAGAAAGAGCCATCATTCAGCGAAGGTGCGGCCAGCACGTCACCTATGGTGGCGTTATTGTTATCCAGCAACCAGAAGGTAACCAGGCCGATCAGTATGGTCAGCGCCGGAATGGCGACCCAGTCGAACTTGGCCATGGCTTTCATGCCATAGATGGCATTGACTACCTGCAGTACCCCGAAGATCAGGATAAGGATGGTGGTGTTGCTATAGCCAATCCACAATTCCAATACCTTGCCAATGGCAACGGCCGCCACCCAGGTCTGAAAACCAAACCAGAAACAGGCAGGAATGGCGCGAAAGGCCGCCGGGATCTTGGCGCCCTGATAACCGAAGCAGCCACGGATATAAACGGTGAAGGGAATACCGTAGCGTAGTCCAATATCACCAGCCAGGATCAGAATGGTAGTCACAATGGCATAGGCGGCCAGAATCGCACCTATGATAGTCCAAGGAGACAGTCCCGGATACAGCTGGGCCCCCATGGTGAAGGCGCCCATGTTGATGGTCATCCCCGCCCATAGCATGGTGAAGTCCCAGATATTGATATCCCGGTCCTTATCCGTCGACGGCATTAGCTCGGGGTTATTCATTTTATGTACAGCCATGGGTTACATCTTCCTATTGGTGTTCCGCGACAATTGTTACCAATCCTTATGAATGGTTGACATGGTCGTCATGAAAAAGACTCATTTAAAACAAAACCTACAATTCATGTGAACAAATGTAACATGTTAGGATTAACAATTAATAAAATATTGTTAACAATATTGAGTGGTGTGATCTATGTCACATAGAAGGCTTCCGTGCCACTAGCTTGCTGCGGATCAATCCACATTAATTAGCTCAATTACACTCGTTAGTAGCATGCGAAAAGTGGAGTCATGCATGTTAGAAGGACAGTAAGCGTTACTGCACCACACCTGTTTAGGCCATTTTTAATACCGTAGATTATCCATTTTAATGAACGAGGTGCTATATGAGTCGTAAGCATCGTAATCAGGCACAGTGGTGGGAGTTTGTTAGCGTCTTCGAGTAAAGTGGCCGAAGAAGATTTGTCAGTTGGCATGTTAGTCAGAGGCAATAGGGTAGCCTCCACCGACTCGCTCGGGGCTGATGACACTCACTATTTTTACCTACTGCGAACATTCACTGGCTGTTCGGTCAGTTAAAAGCAGTTCGTCACGGCGAGACAAGCTCGCCCCATGTACGTTCAAACACATAACATCCGACCGCCAAGGATGGTGGGAGTGTCGAAATGGCAGCAGCATTTTTCGACCCTGTTATGTGATGGTCGGCAGAGGCTATCCCAACCACCTCTTCATTAATCTCGCAGCCGCCGGTTGGCACATAAAACCGACAGAACACCGACTTTTGTAGCCGCTGCTTCAGCTGCGATATTCTGCGTAGCAGGATGATATTTTAATCCCAAACGAATAAATAACTGGTCTGTTGCTTAATCATCGGTTAGCGCAGTAGATCAGAGGCAACTGGGTAGCCTCCGCCGACTCGCTCAAGCACATCCATGTGACGCTCAAACACATAACATCCCTGTTATGTGATGGTCGGCAGAAGCTATCCCAGCAGCCTCTTCTTGAATTTCAGAGCCGGCGGTGGGGAAACGTAGCTTGCCTTGGTACGCCACCATTAAGGTGGGTGTCACACTAATACCACTTTTCCATCGGTGGTATGAACGAGATGAGTAGTGGAGATAACGCCTTTAGTGAGGGAGAAAATACCCAAGCTTTCGATGGTTTTACTCGCTTGCGGCAAGGTAAGGCTATAGCCCTGAGAACGAGTATTAAAGTTGTTATCACGTTCATAAAGCGTAAAGGAATGCCGCGGTGCAGACAGGCGACCGCCAGTGCTACGCCGCCGATACCGCCATCAATAATTGCCACATGCGGGTAGTTTTCGGTATCCGCCACTGGCGTCTGATCGGCTGTGATCAATCCTGGTCCGCCACAGTTCACGCATAAAGACAGGTGTGCTTTAGGGAGAGCGGGAGCCAGGCCTTCGCCCCCACTTTTTTCAAATAGCCTTGCGATGCTGATTAGAGCTAATGTCTAGCTCACAGAAAAATAGTGAGCTAAGTCTTAGAGATCCCCTCTTTTTAATAGTAGATCGCGCCATGTTAGCTGCATAACCTAAATATGCACTAACCCCGACATCCGCTGAGTACCGTATTGAACCTAGGGTGAGGCCATATTTTTAAGTTGCGCGGTAGCAGCGAGAGTTTGGTCATTTCTTGCTGCTCTGCCCTCAAACCCCAAGCGTAGAGCGGCCAATATGAGGGGGTAGGTCACAATCATCTCTATCTATTTTGTTATTCCCCCTCAGTTTATCTGTTCAGCTAACGGAGATACTGTCGTGCCGAGGCTTAATTCTGCCGATAATCTGTCAAAGGCTATTAGCTTCATACTATCTGTGATTATCCTGCCATCTTCTAATATGGCATGTGATGGATACCAAACAGATCCCACCTTGTTGAACTCATAACTTATTTGTTGAGCTGGCATGTTTCGTTCTTTGAGCTTTGTAATTAATTGTGCGGCACTCGCAGCTGCTTTAGGTAGTGCATCGTGCGCGGCAAAGCTCTTATTTACATCCTTGCCACGAAAGAGAAACGAAACCGTACAACCATTCTGATAGCCTTGTATATCTAGTACCGGGTTGCGGCGTTCTACTAGCGCTTCAATGAGACTACGGCAGAACGAGTGGAAGGCAGCGTAAGTCGCTTTTCCAGCCTCGGACCCGATAGCGGTAACGAACGGGTTCCATACAAGTGCTAAGTACGGAAGTCCTACTCTAATTAGCTCTATTGTTGCGTTTGCTTCATTGTGTGAAAGTGTAAGTCGTTCTATCTGGATTTCAGCATTCATGGTGAGTTGGTCAATCCACAGGGGTTCGATTTCTCTGGGATCAACTCCGATTTGGATTCGCGCGTTATTTGGTAACTCTATAAGTGTTTTAGGTGAAGGCACAGATGCTTTCGTATCAAAACCAAGTTTATCAAACTGGAGTACGTCGCCGCCGGCGTAAAAACCTAAGATTGCTGCAACGAATCTTATTCCATCTTGGTTTACAAACAATTTCCCTTCGATTACTTGTCCTATTGGCTTGCCGGGATCATGACCATTAAGCAGGACATATGGTTCGCTATTGATTTCAGAAACTAACTCGCTCGGTTCCAAAGGAACCAACATATTGCCGTTTTCATCCTGCGCGTCTATCCAGACAACAGCAGGTACAATTTTTCCAAAAATATTATTCGAGTGGCGAGATACCGCACTTTTTATCCACTCATAGGCAGAAGGTGTTTCCAGTAAATGTGACATAGCATGTCCCTTGATAATTTTATTTTAAATTTGCTAGTTATACCCTATGCAGATGTCAGGTTAACCCATTCAATCGTGACTTCGAACCTAAGGCAGGAAAACGTGATATATTAACTAAAATTTTATATAGCAGGTTAAGCCAGTAGGAATTGTCAGAGCCAACCGTCAAATGCCAGGGCCAACAAAGGCTCCTGCAATGTTGTCATTCCCGCCATCCTTGGCGGTCAGCCAGCATTTGCCGAGCGCCGCTGGGGCGAGCTCGCCTCGCCGTGACGAATCTTTTCAGCCTAACCGAATATCCAGTGAATATTCGTAGTGGGCTGAAAAGATGAGTATCAAATCCTTAAGCGAGTTGGCGTAGGCAATCCTGCTGCCTCTGACTTAATACATCCGATCCCACAGCCTATATTTCTCGTAATTAAAAAAGTCGCGCTCTTTATGAGGTCGGTATTTTTATGGTTGGCTGTCGTTTTTTCATCCCATATAAAAAATCCCGCGGAGACGGTACTGCCAGCTACCCTTTATTTAAAATATGGACAGACTACATAAAGATAGCACCGAGCTGTGACCAAGCAATGCTAACCGGCGACTCCGCAGCATAGGGGCGGATGGAGGGATCTGCCCCTCCGACCATCACATAACAGGGATGTTATGTGTTGAGCGCTACAGGGAGGTACTCGCAGCGTGTCGGTGGGGGAGGCCCTTTATTCGACCTTTCCATACAGATCAAATACTTCAGCTATTTGATTCCTTGCTATTAAAAAAGGCCACGCTCGAATGAGCGTGGCCTTGGTGGTTTTAACTTTACCAGTTAGCGGCTGACGTTAGTCAATCAAACGAGCCAACCATAACCTGGCATACATGCCGGGTAGGGTAGTGATGCCGGCGGTGGCAAAGCGTAGCTTGCCTTGGTACGCCACCATTAAAGTGGGTGTCACGCTAATACCAAGCGTTTGCCCAAGCTGATTATCCGCGTCATTAACCACATTAAAATCGTAGCCTTTTTCCCGCACATAACCCGCTACCTTAGCATCGTGCCCCGAAGCTAATGCAATGCTCACCACAGGTGCACCCACCATATCCACCATGGGTGATACCACGCGACACACACCGCACCAAGTTGCCCACACATACACCAACACCGGTTGCTCATCGCTGATGGCTGCCAAGTCTAGGGCCTTGCCCTCTAACGTAGTGAGAGGCCCAAGGGCGGCGACATCACTGGGCAAGTCTTTACTGCGCCACAAGTCCACCGCAGTGACCACGACCATCAACATCAGCAGATAAACCAAGCCCTTGCCTAGCTTTCTACTTTTACTCTTATCTACTGCCATTATTTAGCCTCATCCAGTGCGCTCATCACCTTGTTGGTGGTCAGCAATACTTCTAATGCCTTGCCCCGAGGTAGGCCGGGGCCAAACACTTGGTTAAACGGAATGCCGGCTCTTTGATTAGCGTGTAAATAATCGGTAATGGCGGCATCGGGGCGAGTCCAATCGCCGCGCATTAACACCACATCATCCGCTTGTAGCGCCGAATACACAGGATCGCGTAAAGTGACACCCACCTTATTGGCTTGGCAGGTAATACACCAGTCGGCCGTCACATCTACAAACACGCGCTTGCCGGCTGCCACCTCGGTCACGATGCGATCCGCATCCAACGGCTGCCAATTTAGGTTGTCCTCAATGGGGCTGACCCAATGAGACTGCGTGGCTAAGGCGCCTATACCACCGACGGCGCCGAGCAATAACAGGCCGGCTAAGCCGAACATTAAACCGCGCGCACCGTATTGGCGGATCAAAGACCAGATTGGCAACACTATCAGTAATGCGGCCAGCGCCCAAGTGATGCCAGAGCCTAAGGTGTAGCTGAGCAACGACAATAGCCACAAGCTGGTAGCCAGCAACATCAGGCCAAACAGCCACTTCACCTTTTCCATCCACATGCCGGGTTTAGGTAGCGCACGAATAACGCTGGGGAATAACGCCAGTAATAACCACGGCAACGCCATACCTAAGCCTAAGCCGGTAAAGATGGCAATCAATACGACAGGAGAAGAAGCCAGTGCCACCGCCACCGCGGTGCCCAAAAAAGGCGCACTACAAGGGGTGGCCAGCAAAGTAGCAAACATGCCTTGTAATACATGGCCGCCATTGCCATTACCCGGACGCGTCGCCAACCAGGTATTAAGGGCCGTTGGCAGGCGCAGCTCAAACAAGCCAAACAGGTTAAGCGAGAATAAGGCGGTGATCAGCAACATAAAGCCAATAAAGGCCGGTTGTTGAAATTGAATCCCCCAGCCCAATTGCGCGCCAGACCAAGTGAGCACCAACATAAAGGCGGCTAATAGCCAAAACGACAACATGATGCCAAACGCCGACCACAATAATGGTGCGCGTACATTGCTGGGGAGACCTGATGCTTGAATACGCTGGCCCAGCACTAAGCTGTTGAGCTTAAGACCTAACACCGGCAGCACGCAGGGCATGATATTCAAGATTAAGCCACCCAAGACTGCGTACAGCAGCACCCAAGCCAGTGACGGCATGGCCTCGCTCATCGGCGCTAAGTTGCCGGCACGAATACTGGCGGTGAGCTCTTCGGCTAAGCCATCATCGATGGCGGTAATTACCACCGCTTGCTGGTCTAGGTTAAGTTCATCATCCCAACTGTTAACGATAAAACGAACTTGCAGTAGCTCATCGTTAATTGAGAACTTAGGTTGACTAAAAATAGCCTCGTCGAGTTCATCAATATAAATAGCAGGCTGCAGCCAACCGCGCTCATTATGTAGGTTTATCTCTAACTGCTTATTCGCGGCATCCCAGATGAGTGACTGGCTACTTACCAAACTGGCCGCTCTTGGTACCCGCGCTACGGCTTGTTGATAGTCATGGTTTAACTGCTCATCCATCGCCAAATTAGGATCAAGCGGCAGTTGCAGTTGATAGTCGCTAAGCACGCAAATGGTGGTGCAGCTGGGCAGGGTGAGTTTGGCATTAAATGTGCTGCTCTGGGCGCCGGTAGTGGGCGTGAGCTGCAGCGGAAAATCCACCTCATGCTTGTAACCCTGAGTTTCTACGCCTAACAGACTAAAGCGCTCGGGCACCGGCCATTGCCAGTTAACCGATTGCAGATTATCTGACGACTCCCAGTTTAGTCGTGGGGCAATGCCGCCTTCGCCAGGGGAGCGCCAGTAGGTTTTCCAGTCATCACTGAGGCGCACTTGCAGCAGGGCTGGGTAATAGTTATTGGCCGCATCGTAGGGGCCGGCTTGTATTACGCGAACTTGTACTGGCGGGTGCTCGGGCGCTTGTTGCCAGCCCGTTCCTTGAACATCTGAACCGGCGGCAAACAGGGCTAGAGGCGCGCACAGCAACACCATGAATAGAGTAAAAATTCTGATCACAAATACAGTCTCCGATAAATTAACGCAAAATAGTAAGAAAAAAACTGCGTTAATTTCATTCTCTAAATATGCACAACACTAAGTGTCGTCGTCGACCGGCGAACAAAGGAGGAGGAGGGTAACGGCGGCAATATCCGCTAAATTGTGGATGAAAAAGCCATAAAAAAAGCGGCAGCAAGATGGCGATTAATATCGGCTCGATCTGGCTCCAGACCTTGCTTAAGAGCTGTTCCGATAAACTACAGCGCTCGTTATCTTCGCTGTTAATTGAGTCACTATTGTTTGGTGCAGGGGCGGAGACGGTGGTTGTGTTATGTTCTGTATGGGGCGAATAGGCGCAAGCCGTTGACAGCCCTATGCGCTGGCTCAAGCACAGGCTGACCACGAGTGCGACCAGCATTAAGGCTAACCAAGCGGGCTGGCGCGGCATTAGCCTAGGCCGAGCCGCTGTTAACCTATTGCCAGCCAAAGGGCGACTCCCAACATCAAACTACCGGCGATGCGGTTTAATAGCTGCACTTTACCTTTTTGCTGCAGTACGCGGCTAAGGGTGCGTCCGCCGCTGGCATAAAGCAGCATACAGATAAATTCGAGTGATAAAATAATGGAGACTAAGATCAGCAGCTGACCAGGCAGCGGCGCCTGGTTATCAATAAAGGGGGGCAACAGGGCGATAAAAAAAGCCCAGCCTTTAGGGTTGGCAATGGCAGTGATAAAGCCTTGGCTAACCAGAGTGCGCGCTGGAATATGGCGCGGGCCAGCATCCACGGGACTTAAGGCCAGTTTGCCTCTGGAACGCCATAATTGAATGCCCAGCCAAGCCAGATAGAGGCCGCCGCCGTATTTAAGCAGCTGAAATAGGGTGGGGTATTGCAGCATAATGGCGGCAACGCCCAATACAGCCAAGCAAGCAACTAAACCGACGCCCACTAACTCACCCAGCATCATCCACAGTGCACGGCGCACGCCCACAGTCATACCTAGCGACAAGGCTAGTGTCATGCACATGCCTGGGGTTACTGAGACAAAGAAAAAGGTGGGAATAAACACCATTAATACTGCATAGCTGATAGCACACCTACCTATTTTGTAGTCAACCGCATATCTATATCGTCCGGCATTGTACGCTAAGTCCCCGATGACACAAAGACTGATAGCTTGAAGCGGTAAGCTGTAAGCGTTCAGCTAGACAAAACTGGTCCTGTAACCCAGCGCTTTAGCTGCTGGTACTATGCAGCTGAATAGTTTGGTCGTGAACTTAACTTATGGCTTACAACTGATCGCTTAAGGCTGCCTTTAGAGCTTAATCACCAAACCGTGGGCTGAATACGAAGCGGCCGGGGGCGATACTCATCGCGACGGGAGCTTTGCTAATCCAAGAGTACTTAGTGTCGTCGAGACGATACACGGGTTGGTTTTCTAAGACCGAGCGGATGATCTGCATCATGCCGGCTGAGGCGGCAGTCATGTCACCCTTGTAACCAAAGGCATCGACCTTGCTTTGCAATAGGGTTAAATCCCGCAAAAATATCGCATTTTGTTGACGGTCATACACAGGGCGACCTTCAATAACCAAATCTAGCTGGGCAGGAAAACGAGCGATAAGGGCGTTAATGGCGGTTTCGCCCTTAAGATTAAGTTTTACTATGTCGCGGTTGTCGGGACCAATTTGTAAGTCGAGCTGATCAATTTGGGTTTCAATCAGCCCTTGAGTTAGACGTGGGGCTTCTTTTTCAAGCAAGGTGTATAGAGATTTCTCGATCTCGCTTTCCGATACATTGTACTGGCTTACAGTGGCACAAGCACTTAATAGCAGGGCACTTAGGGCAATGATTACAGGCTTAAACATATGAACCTCTGATTTTAAACGGGTGAGGAGTGAGGGGTGAGGAGGCAGAGCCAATCGTGTATTCTTTTACGCCTCACTCCTCACATTTTTATCTTAATAGCTGATCCAGCTGATTGGCGAAAGTTTGGCGATCGGCAGGGCTAAGGGTAGCTGGGCCAGCGGTGTGTATGCCACTGGAGCGCATGGTGTCCATAAAATCACGCATGGTCAGCTTGGCTTTAATGGTACCGGTGTCAAATTTCTCACCACGCGGGGTGATCACTCGCGCGCCTTTTTCTAACGCTTCGGCAGCCAGGGGAATATCGGCGGTCACCAGAATTTCACCGGGTTGAATGCGCGACACAATTTCATCGTCCGCTACATCAAATCCCTTAGGCACCTGCAACTGTTTGATCAGGGTAGAACCCGGCAAGGGCAGCGGATGGTTAGCCACCATGGTTAGCGGCGTTTGCGTGCGCTCGGCGGCGCGAAATAAAATATCGCGGATCACCTTAGGACAAGCGTCGGCGTCTACCCAAATATGCATCAGTCTTTTCGCCCACTTTTTTTCTTACGATCGAAGGCGTCTTGCAGCTCGCGTGGCTCAACCAATACACCGGCGGCATCGGTGATAGGGAACACGGCAACTAATAACTCATCGTCTTCCATGCCCGATACCCAACGAGACTGCCACACCTTTAGGGTAATGGCTTCGGGCTTACACTCGCTCCAGTCGTCCACTGCCCACGCTTTGGCGTAGTCGGCATGAGGCCATACCGGAATGCAGTCTTCGTCGTCGTCTGAGGTGAGCATCATGCAGCCGTGCTCATCGGTTAAAATCCACAGTTGTTCATGTTCGGTTACTTTATTCACAAAGTGGTTATAACGCTGGTCATCATTCATTTTTTCTGCGGCCGCTTTATCGGCGTCGTTCAGGGTATAGCTCATTAGTGTTATCTCATATTGGGAGTCTGCCTGCATATTCCCATTGCACGGTCGGTGTTGTCCAGTTTTTGCCGTGGAAGAGAGGGTGCAGCGTGAATAATCAAAGCAAACAGCTCAGACTTCAAGATTAAAGACTCTTAGCCACGGAAGAACACGGAAAAACTTAAGCTGAGATAAGGGCGAAAGTAATCTTATTTGGTAAGAGTAAAAACTAACCACTACTGTGCTTAAGGTCTGTATATTTTCAGCTCTGATCACTATGTTTCCGTGGGTTCCGTGGGTTCCGTGGGTTCCGTGGGTTCCGTGGGTTCTGTGGATTCCGTGGCGAAAGAGTACTTAAAAGAATTTTGGGCCGTTCCCTTCACTCTTTACACTTCACCCTCAAAACACGGCTTTTTTTCTCTATTTGCTACTTAAAGGCACACAATTGCCAAATAGCGCCATTTGAGCGTTTACAGAGGCTCTTGCTCGGGATAGATTAAAAACCAATCTTTTCGATATAAAGTGGGCCAAGGGCTCAACATTACTAAGCAGGGTTGCTCATGTATTTTCAAACAGACGATATCCGTATTAATAAAATCAAAGAATTGTTGCCGCCAATCGCAGTGTTGGAAAAGTATCCAGCCACTGCTACGGCCTCGGCCACGGTCTTTGAGTCGCGCCAAGCTATTCATCGTATTTTAGTTGGCGAGGATGATCGTCTACTGGTAGTGATTGGACCTTGTTCTATTCACAATGTTGAGGCTGCCATCGAGTATGGCAAAAAGCTTAAAGTGCTACGCGAAAAGTATGCGGACCGCTTAGAAGTCGTGATGCGCGTGTATTTTGAAAAGCCGCGTACCACTGTGGGCTGGAAAGGCT
This sequence comes from Oceanisphaera ostreae, assembly GCF_042676125.1. Taxonomy (NCBI): domain Bacteria; kingdom Pseudomonadati; phylum Pseudomonadota; class Gammaproteobacteria; order Aeromonadales; family Aeromonadaceae; genus Oceanisphaera; species Oceanisphaera ostreae. The sequence continues at coordinate 119,023 of NZ_JBHTJS010000006.1, read as the reverse complement.
TGATCAACGATCCGCATCTAGATAACAGCTGTCAGATCAACGACGGCTTGCGTATTGGTCGTAAGTTATTGTTAGACCTTAATGACATGGGCATGCCTACCGCCAGCGAATTTCTAGACATGATCACGCCACAATATATGGCTGACTTAATGAGCTGGGGCGCTATTGGTGCCCGTACAACCGAGTCTCAAGTACACCGTGAGTTGGCCTCTGGCCTGTCTTGTCCGGTTGGTTTTAAGAACGGTACCGACGGCACCATTAAAGTAGCGGCCGATGCGATTGGTGCAGCCAGTGCGGCACACCATTTCTTGTCGGTGACCAAGCTGGGTCATTCCGCCATCGTGCAAACCACGGGTAACCCCGATTGTCATATTATTTTACGCGGTGGTCGAGAGCCTAACTACAGTGCCGAGCATGTGGCTGAGGTATGTGCGGCGCTAGCTAAAGCAGAGTTGCCACAAAAAATTATGATCGACTTTAGTCATGCTAACAGCAGCAAGCAATATCAGCGCCAAATGGTGGTGTCTGAAGATGTGAGCGCGCAGTTAGCGGCGGGCCAGCAGGCGATTATGGGCGTCATGGTTGAAAGCCATTTGATAGCCGGTCGTCAAGACTTAACCGACGATGCCACCGAGCTGACCTACGGCCAGAGCATCACCGATGCGTGCATTGGTTGGGACGACACCGAAACCATGCTGGCGCAACTAGCCGACGCCGTTACCGCAAGACGCGGTTAACCCGGGCCCTTCGGGCAGCTGGAAGCCGTAAGCTAGAAGCTGAAAGAAAAAGACCAAACGTAAAAAGGGAGCCATTAGGCTCCTTTTTTATCTAAGGGGGGTAGTCGTACGGCGTACAGCGTTAGACGTAAGGTTGCCTTTAGGGCTTACTTAACTTCTACGCCCTGTGCTTGTAAATCGGCATGATACGATGAGCGTACCAGCGGGCCGCAGGCGGCGTGCTCAAAGCCGATGCTGTCGGCAATCACTTTTAGCTCGTCAAATTCTGCAGGCGGCACATAGCGCTTCACCGGCAAGTGATGGCGGCTTGGCTGCAAATATTGACCTAGCGTTAGCATGGTCACGTTGTGCGCGCGTAAGTCTTTGAGCACTTCTGCAATTTCTTCATTAGTTTCTCCTAAGCCCATCATCAAACCAGACTTAGTAGCAACCTGTGGGTGCATTTCTTTAAAACGACGCAGTAGTTCTAATGACCACTTATAATCGGCACCGGGGCGCGCTACACGATACAGACGCGGCGCGGTTTCCAAGTTGTGATTGAACACATCGGGCGGTGTATCTTTGAAGATCTCTAACGCCGTGTCCATGCGACCGCGGAAATCGGGCGTTAATATCTCGATTTTGGTGTTTGGGCTTTGCTCGCGAATCGCTTTAATACAATCCACAAAGTGTTGAGCACCGCCGTCACGCAGATCGTCTCGGTCAACTGAGGTGATCACCACGTATTTAAGGCCCAGCTCTTTAATGGTTTTTGCCAGTTTTGCGGGCTCGTCCGGATTAATCGCTAATGGGCGGCCGTGGGCCACGTCACAGAAAGGGCAGCGGCGGGTACAAATGGCACCCAAAATCATAAAGGTCGCAGTACCGTGGGTAAAGCATTCGGATAAGTTAGGGCAAGAGGCTTCTTCACACACAGAGTGCAGATCGTTCTCGCGCATAATACTTTTCAGTTCCTGTATACGCTTACTGCTGGGAGGAAGTTTGATCTTCATCCAGTCCGGCTTACGTAACACTTCTTCGTTCGGCTCGGGCATGAACTTAACGGGAATAAGGGCCATTTTATCGGCGTCACGTAATTTTACGCCAGGCTCGACGCGTACAGGTTTGTTCATAATTTCAGCTTCTCTGTGGTGTAGTCGAGATGTTGATAGCCAAGCAGGTCTGCCAGCTTAGGCACCAGTTGGGACTGAGCTTCATCAATAGTGTGTGGGCCACCTAAGGCACTGCACTGTGTCATCGCCATGCCGGCATAGCCGCAAGGGTTGATTCGCAGAAAGGGGGCCAAGTCCATATTAACGTTCAGCGCTAAGCCATGAAACGAGCAGCCTCTGCGTACTCGTAATCCTAGCGAGGCAATTTTATTTTCGGTGCCCATCGTCTCTGCCACATAGACACCCGGCGCATCGGGCTTGGCGTAAGCGTCTATATGGTAGGCGGCTAATAGCGCGACAATGGCATTTTCCATACTGGTTACTAGGTGGCGTACGCCGAGTTTTTTACGGCGTACATCTAATAGCAAGTACACGATCAACTGACCCGGGCCATGATAAGTAACTTGGCCACCGCGGTCACTTTTCACCAAGGGAATGTCACCTAGGTTAAGAATATGCTCGGGCTTGCCGGCCTGACCCTGTGTAAACACTGGGGGGTGTTCAACCAGCCAAAACTCATCTTGAGTGTCTTGGTCACGCTGGTTGGTAAAGTCTTGCATGGCATGCCATACATCCTCATAAGAGGCTTCACCCCAGTGTCTAACGGTGAGTTGATCTTGTGGCATTGCGCTTATCCTAGAGTACGTACTTAACCAGTTCTAGCTCACCCAGCTTTAAATAGAGTGTCTCAATATGCGCTTTGCTGGTCACTGTCACCGGAATCGTCACCGCGTGGTAGTTCCCTTTGCTGCTAGGGCGGACGTGTGGGCTGTAATCGCCGGGTGCGTGTTGCTGTATCACTTCAACGATCATATCGGGTAGGCGAGCATCGGCCAATCCCAGAATTTTGAAGGGAAACTGGCAAGGGAACTCAAGATATTCATCAAATTTGGTATTCAATTGGCTAGTCATAACAACCTTTACTACATGCAATTTTTAATAGTGGGCAAAAATGCTTTTGTAACCCAGATCACATTTTTACCATAAAATCGGCGAAGCTTAAACCGACAACTTGTGTGGGTTAGCAAGCCCGTCGGGCAGCTATCAGCCTTTATTGGTAAAAAACACCGACTAACATCATGTTGCTGCGCAACAATTGTAGCTAAAGCAGCAGCGACAAAGCTCGGTATTTTTTGTTGAGCTGGGCGCTTGCGCTGTAATTTCCTTAGCTAAACAAGTCTTTTACCAACAGCTTGATGTAGTCGATCATGCGGCTAAAAACACCACCTTGTTCAACGTCTTCTAGCGCAACCAGTGGCAGAGTGATTACATCTTCACCGTCTAGTTTAAGGTGTAAAGTACCTACTTGCTCACCTTTAACAATGGGCGCTCTTAATGATTTGTCTAGGGTAAAATCGGCTTGTAAATTTTGTGCTTGGCCGCGGGGAATAGTCACTGCAACGGCCTTATCTACACCAAGCGCTATGGTGTCTTTGTCGCCCATCCAGATTTGCTGATCCATCAGCTTAGTACCTGCTTCATATGGGGTAAGCGTTTGATAAAAGCGAAAACCGTAGGTCAGTAGCTTTTTGCTTTCTGCTGCGCGGGAGCGCTCACTGCTTGCGCCCATAACAACCGCAATTAACCGCATGTCGTCTTGGGTAGCAGAAGAGACTAAGTTGTAACCCACCGCATCAACATGGCCGGTTTTAATACCATCCACATGCAATGATTTATCCCACAGCAGAGAATTACGGTTGTGCTGGGTAATGCCGTTATAGACAAACGACTTTTCAGAGTAAATTTTATACTCTTCTGGCACATCACGGATCAAAGCCTGACCTAACAGCGCCATATCATGGGCGGTGGTATACATCGCATCGCTGTGTAAGCCGTGGGGGGTGACAAAGTGACTGTCATTCATGCCTAAACGTGCAGACCACGCATTCATTAGGCCGGCAAACGAGTTGATGCTGCCCGCTAAGTGCTCGGCCACCGCCACGGTGGCATCGTTGCCAGACTGAATGATAATACCGCGGTTGAGCTGGTCGATGCTGACTTCTTTGCCGACTTCCAGAAACATCACTGAAGAACCGGGGAAGTTCTGTGCCCAAGCGGCTTCACTAACGGTCACCATGTCTTCTTTTTGTACTTTCCCTTCTTTTAGCGCTTGGGCCAAAATATAGGAGGTCATCATTTTAGTCAGGCTGGCAGGCGGTAATTTGTCGTCCGCGCCTTCTGACACTAATATCTGGCCGCTGGCATAGTCCATTAATAGATAAGATTTTGCTGCAATAGAAGGCGCCTCTGGGATCATGGGCGTTAATACTTGCGCTTGGCTAGAAAAAGACACCACAGCGGCAAGAAAGAAAGTTGGAAGAGTATTAAGCATGCGCATAACGTCGGTGAAAACCCTGTAAGTATAGGCAAAAACTGCCAATGATAAGTTAAAAACCAAACCCATTAATTAAGAAAATAGGCCTGAGCATACCCTTCGGCAACTAGCCGATTTAAGGTTGCTTGTGTTTTGTTGGTTGGAATTGGACCCATTTGCAGGCGGTACCATTCAGACTGACGCTCAACTCGGGCCGGAAAACCATACTCTTTGCTTAGCTGAGCGGCAAGCTCCTTGGCTTTATCGCCAGAACGGGTGGCCAGTAACTGTATGTGCTTACCGTGAGCCGATGCTGTTGGCTTCGTTTGCGCCAAGTTTATGTCTTGGTTGCTCGCTTGTTTACCATTGGCCTGTTGCGCCAATTGCGTTTCTTTGCCGGTGGGAGCAACCTTGATCAGCTCCACTTTTACGGCGGCCGTACCCGTAGCCAGTATGCCCAGCTTGTAAGCTGCGGCATAAGACAAGTCAACTACTCTGCCATCATGAAAAGGGCCTCGGTCGTTAACGCGTACCACCACCTGCTTGCCATTTTCTTTGTTGGTAACACGCAAGAAAGAGGGCAACGGTAAGTGTTTATGGGCTGCGGTCATGGTGTACATGTCGTACACCTCACCGTTAGAAGTATGGTAGCCATGAAACTTGGCGCCATACCAAGAGGCCATACCCTCATCACGGTAATTTTCTACATCTTGCCAGACCTCGTAGTCTTGACCCCACACATTGTAATTCTTATTACCGCCACGCGTATAGGGTTCATAACGGGGCACCGCATCTTTAACGTGATCTAAGTTAGGCGCCTTACCCGGCGGCTTGTCTTGGCGCAAGCTATAACGGCCTCCGGCAGTTTCCTTTTCCCACTTGGCATCCTTGGCTTCGTTTTGAGGTTTGCCGTGCTTTTGCTGTTCTGCTTTCTCGATGCTGGACTGAGAGCTACAGGCCGTCAATACCAAGACGGTTAGGGGCAGGAGAGCTTTATAAAGATTTTTCATAGGCTTGTTTTAGCTGCTCACTCAGTTGATAAACCGCCATGGCGTATAGAGGGCTGTGATTATAACGGGTAATCACATAAAAGTTATGTCGAACTACCCAATATTCAGGGCCCTCTGCACCTTCTAAAAGAAGCAGTTTAACGGGGGTGTCGGCGTCTAACTCTTGCTCAAGCACCACACCGGCCGCCACTAATTCAGCCCAGCTATGAGAGATCTCAAGAGCGGGGTTCAATAATGCTGCGGCGGCGTCAGGATTGGTTACTTTAGCCGGGTAGGCGACGCCTTCATTTGGGTGCCATTTATGTTCGTAAAAATAGTTGGCGACACTGCCAATGGCGTCGTCAGCAAGAAAGAGGTTGCGCTCGCCGTCGGAGTCGAAGTCTACAGCGTAGTGGCGATAGCTGGAGGAAATAAACTGCCCCATGCCCATCGCGCCCGCATAAGAGCCTTTTTGTTCACCTACAGACCAGCCTTGCTCTTTGGCCAACTCGAGGTAGTGGCCAAACTCCGAGCGAAAGAATTCCCCCCTAGGTGGATAATGAAAACCTAAGGTATACAGTGCATCCAACACTTTATGGCTGCCCATGTTGGTACCATAAAAGGTCTCTACGCCAATAATGGCGGTGATCATCTCGGCTGGCACTTGTAGCTCTTGTTCAGCTTGAGCGAGCAGCTCGCTATGCTGTTGCCAAAACTCCACCCCTTTATCTAAGCGCTTTTCGGTTAAAAAGATGGGGCGATATTGATGCCACGGCTTCGCTTCGGCCGGGCGCGTCATGGCGTCAATAATGGATTGCTGATACTCAGCCTTGGCGAGCGCGTCGTTTAACTCGCTAAGGGGTAATTCAAACTTGCCAGCCAGCCCATCCAGCCAAGCTTGTTGTTCTGGATTAGAGTCTGCGGCCAACACCGAAGAGCTCAGTAATAAGCCAGCAGCAGAAAGAAGAGCAACACGCATTCAATAATCCTTTTATTTAGCCAATAGGCGCTTGTGGGTATGCACAGACATAAGAATGCCAAATCCGGCCATGAGTGTCACCATGGAGGTGCCGCCGTAACTGATTAACGGCAATGGAACGCCCACTACCGGCAACAAGCCGCTCACCATGCCGATATTAACAAATACATATACAAAAAAAGTAAGGGTGAGAGCTCCGCCGAGTAGGCGTGGAAAAGCGCCGTGTGCCTGCATGGAAATATACAGACCGCGCCAAATAATAAACAGATACAGTACCATCAGTAGGCACACGCCTACCAAACCAAACTCTTCACTTAATACCGCAAAAATAAAGTCGGTATGGCGTTCGGGTAAAAACTCCAATTGTGACTGGGTACCTTCCAACCAGCCTTTTCCCCACAGGCCTCCCGAGCCAATGGCAATCTTGGATTGAATAATATGATAACCGGCGCCTAACGGGTCGCTTTCTGGGTTAAGCAGAGTCAAGACTCGTCGCTTCTGATAGTCGTGCATCAGAAAAAACCACAGCGCGGGTAAGAACGCGGCGATGCTCACCACGGCGGCTAGAATAAGGCGCCAAGACATACCGGCCAAAAAAATCACAAAAAATCCCGATGCCGCCACCAAGAGTGCGGTGCCTAAGTCGGGTTGGTTGGCAATTAACAAGGTGGGCAGAAGGACCATACCTAACGCCAAAAATACCCGCAATAGGCTTGGTGGTAAGGGATAGCGGCTGATGTAGGTGGCGATCATCATTGGCATTACTAACTTCATGATTTCGGAAGGCTGAAAACGAATGCCACCAACTTCGAGCCAGCGCTGGGCACCCTTACCGATATCACCGACTAATAACACGAGTATTAGTAAGATAGCGCCTAAAATAAAGATCGGCGGAGCCCAGCGGGAGTAAAAGCTCGGTGGTAATTGGGCAAGCCCTACCATCACCACTATGGATATGCCAATGCGTATGGCTTGGCGGAGCAGGGAGTCCATATCCTCGCCTGAGGCGGAATATAAGATGGCTAAGCTGGCACTTAATAAGGTAAGAATAGCCAATAACAGCGGCCAATCTAGGTGCAAGATTTCCCATAGTGGGCGACGGTGCTGATGTTTATTCATCGGCTTGCTCCTGGGAGTCGGGCGCGTTGAGTATGTCGGGGATCATATACAAGTCGAGCAAAGCTCGGGCGACGGGAGCAGCATTAGAGCTACCACCTCCGGCATTTTCTAATACCACAGACACCACTACTTCGGGGTTTTCATAAGGAGCAAAGGCGATAAACAGGGCGTTGTCGCGCAGATGTTCTTTAGTGCTGTCGTGGTTATATTGTTGGTTTTCCGCCAAGCTAAATACTTGCGCCGTGCCCGACTTACCCGCAGCCGTATAAGGCGTGTTGGCAAAGGCGCGTCTGGCGGTGCCTTCTCTACCATTAATGACTCGGTGCATGCCGGTTAATGCCACATCCCAATAGTTATCTTGTTTAAGCTCAATGGGGGTGCCTTTACTGACCGGCATAGGGATCATGCCATCGGGTCCGCCAATGCCATTTAGTAATCTGGGGTGAATGGTTTCCCCTCGGTCCACTAGTATGGTGGTGGCGCGCGCCAGTTGTAGCGGGGTTGCCGTCCAATAGCCTTGGCCAATGCCCACCGAAATAGTATCGCCCTGATACCAAGGCTGTTTGTGCCGCGATTTTTTCCATTCGCGCGAGGGCAAGTTGCCGCTGGCTTCTTCGTGCAGGTCAATGCCTGAATATTCACCAAAACCAAAGCGGCCCATATAGTCATTAATGCCGTCTATGCCTACTCGATACGCGAGATCATAAAAAAAGGTATCGGCCGAAATTTCGATGGCTCGGTACACATCCATCCAACCATGGCCCCAGCGACGCCAATCGCGAAACTTGCGTTTGGTGTTAGGTATTTGAAAATAAGGGCCACCAAAGAAACGGGTGTTGGTCGTAAAGGCACCTTCGTTTAGCCCCATAATGGCTAGCATAGGTTTAACGGTAGATGCTGGCGCGTAAATGCCTTGGCTGGCACGGTTAATCAGCGGTCGGTCGGGGTTGTTGAGCAATTCCCGATATTCTGGGCCGCTAATGCCATGAACAAATAAGTTAGGATCGTAACTGGGGCTGGAGATCAGGCTCAGTATTTTGCCGTCTTTCGGCGTCATGATCACCGCGGCACCGCGACGATTGGCCATCAGCTTCTGAGCTTTTTGTTGCAACTTCACGTCAACGTTCAAGTAAATATCACTGCCGGGGATGGGGGGCTGATATTTAAGGGTGCGTATAACGCGGCCCCGATTGTTCACCTCAACTTCTTGATAACCGGTTTGGCCATGCAGAGTGTCTTCGTAATAACGCTCGACCCCCAGTTTGCCAATATCGCGGGTTGAGGCGTAGTTGGCCAGCTTGTTGTCTTCTTTTAGTCGTGTTACGTCTCTATCGTTAATACGCGCCACATAGCCAATAACGTGGGTAAAGGTGTCGCGATAAGGATAAAAGCGTTTTAGATAGGCCTCAATGGCGGCACCGGGATATTTATGCTGATTAATACTGAAGCGAGCCACTTGTTGTTCGTTAAGTCGGTTGACCAGTACTACGGGAGTAAAGCGCCGTTGGCGACGTACTTCAGTAAAAAACCGGTTTTTAACAGTAGGATCGAGATCAAGTAGGGTGATGATTTCATCCACGGTATGATCAAGGTCTTGGGCTTGCTCGGGGGTAATCTCTAGGCTGTAAATAGGGCGATTTTCAGCTAGCAAGATACCGTTACGATCATAAATAAGACCGCGTGTTGGGGCGATAGGCAGTACTTTGATGCGGTTGTCGTTCGAGCGGGTTTGATAGATTTGGTGTTCGTTAATCTGCAGGTGATAAAGATTAGCAACTAACACCCCCATTAGCACCACGATGCCCGTAAAGGCAATCACAGCACGACGCCAATACAAGGATGATTCGGCGCCATGATCGCGCATCTTTACCCGAGACGAAGCCATGATTATTCCCGGTGGTAGGGGTGGTTGTTGTTAATGCTCCAAGCGCGATACAGGCTTTCGGCCGCCACTACACGTACCAACGGGTGAGGTAGTGTGAGCGGCGATAAAGACCAAGACTGCTCGGCTGCCGCCTTGCAAGCGGGAGCTAACCCCTCTGGGCCACCTATTAAAATGGCCACGTCGCGGCCGTCCAGCTGCCAGCGGGTTAATTCGGTTGCTAACTGGGGCGTTGTCCAAGGTCGGCCAGGAATATCAAGCGTTACGATGCGCGCCGATTTGGATACGGCCGCTAGCATCTGCTCGCCTTCGCGCTGTAATATCCGCTCTATGTCTGCATTTTTACCGCGCTTGCCCGCTGAAATTTCAATCAGCTCTAATGACAAGTCTCTAGGAAAGCGTCGTTGATATTCCTGAAAGCCGATAGTTACCCAATCGGGCATTTTGGTACCCACGGCCACCAGTTGTAACTTCATTAAGCCGAGGCTCCAACGGCATTGCCGCCCCACAGCTTTTCAAGCTGATAAAAGTCGCGGGTTTCTTCTTGCATCACGTGCACTATGATATCGCCCAAATCGACCAGCACCCATTCACCCGCATCTTTGCCCTGTAGGCTAAGAAACGTGAGGCCTGCATGCCTGGCTTCGGCGGCTACGTTTTCGGCAATGGCATTTACATGGCGGCTAGAATTACCTGAGCACACTATCATGCAGTCGGTAATGCTCGATTTGCCGGTAACGTCTAACACTTGTATGTCGCGGGCTTTGCTATCATCGAGTTTATCGACGATAAAGTCGTACAGTTCTTGACCTTGCAAGGGGACTTTCTCCAGAATTAAAAATGACGGCATATTATAACACGGGCGATTGATAGAGTCGCTTTTCTCGAACGTAGTTGATAACAGGCTCTGGCAACAAATATTGCGGATTGTTCCCTAACCGAATGCAGTTGCGAATTTGGGTCGATGAAATATCCAATTGTGGGTTGTCGAACAGGTAAATGCAGCCGCCCAAACGACGCTGTAACTGCCCGCCATCCGTGGTGCCGTGCACCTGATATAAGGTGTTAATCGTGGGGTTAAAATCTGGTTGCCAGCCGGGCCGATGGCTCACCACTAAATGCGCATACTCCAGCAACTCTTGCCAGCGGTGCCAGCGGTTAAGGCTACATAGCGAGTCCATACCCATTAAAAAGCACAGCGGAGTATCGGGCAGCTCTTTGCGCAGCTCAATCAGCGTCTCTACCGTATAAGAAGGGCGGTTGCGCTTTAGCTCTCGCGCATCAACCACCAACTTGGGTGTGTAATCTGCCGCTAACTGCACCATGGCTAATCTGTGTTCGGGCGCGCTGTCGGGGGGGACTTTGTGCGGAGGAATATAATTGGGCAGCAGCCGCACTTCGGCCAAATTAAGCCGCTCTAACAGCGCTATCGCTGGGCGTAAATGACCGATATGAATCGGATCAAAAGTACCACCCAACAAACCAATCGCTTTTTTCATATTGCTCCCAAGGGTGAAGGTGAAACACTAAAAATTAAAGCCTTTTCGCCACGGAATCCACGGAACCCACGGAAAAATAGGGATAAGATCTGAAAAAGCATAATATTGGTAAGGTCTAAAGAAAATATTTTGTAGCGGGCTATGTTTTAGGTAGGTGTATTGGACCGCTTCTGACCTGTGCCCCCATTTTGGTTGAACCCTTTTACCTAAGTAAGGCGGCCCTACAAAACCTCTCCCGAAGAGCTTGGTCTTACCAAAGAAATCTCTTGGCTCTTTTCGCTCTTATCTCATCTTAATTTTTCCGTGGATTCCGCGGGTTCCGTTGCAGATCTAGGTTAGTGCTGGTGTTTTCTCTTAACTTGGTGCTGGGCGACTGGCGCTATGGGTTTATAACCATCAAGCGTTCGTCGAGAAAGCCGACGCAGATGCTGTATAGCCAGCGCCAGGCCTCATCATCATCAAAAGCTGCTATGGCACGGTCGGCGGCGGCGAGCATGGCTTGCAGTTGTTGCAACTTGGCCAGTGGCACCCGAGCTAATGCCGATTGCATTAAACTTTGGCGACTCGACCATACATGCAAGCTGGTGGCTAATTGCGCAAATGACTGGCCACTTTGTAACCCCAGTTGTAGCTGCTGCAGGGTGCTTAGCTCTCGAGCCAACAGGTGACACAGCATGCCCGCTTCTATACCTTCGGTGCGCAGTTGTAACAAAATACGGCAAGCGCGTTTTACCTTGCCCTGCAACAGCGGATCTAACAGTTGAAACGGATTAAATTGATGATGGGGCTGCACCAAATTTTGTAATACTGGCAGCGTTAATGGCTGAGGCAGGTTTTGTAGCGCCAGCTTTTCTATTTCGCCGTTCACCCCCAGCAAATTGCCTTCAAAGGCATAGGCTAGCCATTGCAGCGCTTCGGAGTCGGCACTCATGCCATGTTGTTGCAGGCGCTGAGCTAGCCAACGACCGAAGTGTCGGGCATCTGGGGTAAATACAGGCATCACTGGGCCGGCGGCACTCAGCGCCTTAAACCAGGCACCTTTTTGTTGTTGCTGATTTAGCTTAGGGCCGGTGACCAGCAGCAATAAATCGGGATGACATTGTTTGAGCAATTCGCGTAGCCGTTCCGAGGCGGTTTTATCAAGCTTCTCGGGTAGGTGCACTTCAATAATTTGTCGTTGGCTGAACAGACTTAAGCTTTGGCTGGCCGAGAAAATGTCGTCCCAGTCTAGGCTTGGGTCGGCATCGAAACGCGTGCGTTCGTCAAAGCCCAAGGTGCGGGCAGTGTGGCGCAGGGTATCTAGTGCTTCTTGCTTTAACAGCGGCTCGTCGCCATAAATAAAATAGCAGGGGGCGAGCCCTGCTTGTAGGTGGGTTGCTAGCTGTTCAGGATATAGACGCATTAGAACGACAGACGATTAAGCTGGCGTATAATTTGCTCGGCAGCTTCATGCTCCATCTGCTCGCGCAATTGAAATTGCTCGCGGCTAGAGGCCAGCGCCTGTGCCGATTTATCGAGGAAACTGCGGTTGAAGGTCACAGTAAAGACCTGACGGGCTTGGTCTGGCATATCGAGGGTAAAGCGAGTACCAAAACGAGTCGCGTATTCTAGTGCGTCGGCTCGGTTGTTAACTGAAGCCACGCTGTTACCTTGGCCTAAGCCCGAGATGCTAAGCACGGGAGTGAGGGCGTCTGGTTCGACTAACTGAGCACCGGCGCGTTGCAGCCGTGCCGACACTAGGCGATAAAACTGGCTTTTGTCGTCGCCAACCAAGGCTAGACGCTGAAGCTCGGGAGCCAAGTTATCGCCCCCCCTGAGCTGAAAACCACAGCCAACTAGCAGCAAGGTTAATAAAACTAAGGTCGTGGCTTTAATGCGATAAAGCATACAAATTCCTCAAAAAAAGCACCAAGCGCCATGCGCTGAGCACCAAGCTAAAACTAAACCAAGCGCCTTAATATGCATGGCGCTCGGTTTGTCTTACAGCGTAAAGCGTACGGCTGTTAGTTAGCCACTATATTCAGCAGTTTACCGGGCACGTAAATCACTTTGCGCACGGTTTTTCCTTCAAGATGGCGGGTTACATTCTCATCGGCTTGTGCGGCTGCGTCCACGTCATCCTTGCTGGCGTCTGCCGGCACGGTTATTTTGCTGCGTACTTTGCCGTTAACCTGCACTACCACTAGCTTTTCGTCTTCGACTAAGGCGTTAGCATCGGCAACGGGCCACGCGGCATGATCGATATCGGTGTGTCCCAGCCCTTGCCAAAGCTCAACACCGGTGTGCGGCACTATGGGGTGTAGCATCACGGTAATGGCTTCTAGCGCTTCTTGCAGCAGGGCGCGGTTTTGCTCATCGCCCATGTCGACTTTGGTCAGCTTATTCATCAGTTCCATCACCGCAGCAATGGCGGTGTTAAAGGTCTGACGGCGGCCAATATCGTCGCTCACCTTGTTAATGGTTTTGTGCACATCACGGCGCAGCGCTTTTTGCTCGCCGTTTAAGCCGGCTATATTCAACGCGGCAACGGGACCATGGGACTGATGCTCAAACACTAAGCGCCACAGACGTTTAATAAAGCGCTGTGCGCCTTCTACGCCCGAATCGGACCATTCCAGCGTCATGTCGGCAGGTGAGGCAAACATCATAAACAGACGTACCGTATCGGCACCATACTTGTCGATCATCACCTGTGGGTCGATGCCGTTGTTCTTCGACTTCGACATTTTGGTCATGCCGGTATGTACTAGTTCATGACCTTCTTGGTCTTTAGCACTTTTTACGCGGCCTTTGTCGTCGCGCTCTAGGGTGACATCTAATGGGCTTACCCAAGTGCGCGCGCCCTTTTCATCGGTATGATAGAAGGCGTCGGCCAACACCATGCCTTGGCATAATAAACGCTTAAAGGGCTCGTCTGATTCAACTAAGCCGGTATCGCGCAACAATTTATGAAAGAAGCGAGCATACAATAGGTGCATACAGGCGTGCTCTATACCGCCAATGTACTGATCAACGGGCAACCAGTAGTTGGCTTTTTCTGGATCCAGCATGCCTTGGTCGTAATCTGGGCTGCAATAGCGAGCGTAATACCAAGATGACTCCATAAAGGTGTCGAAGGTGTCAGTTTCACGCAGCGCCGGCTGGCCGTTATAGGTGGTTTTGGCCCACTCTGCGTCAGCTTTAATCGGGCTTTGAATGCCGTCCATCACCACATCTTCTGGCAATATCACCGGCAAGTCAGCCTCTGGCACCGCTACTACCGAGCCGTCCTCTAAGTTCAGCATCGGAATAGGCGCGCCCCAATAACGCTGGCGGCTCACACCCCAATCTCGCAGACGATAGTTTACGGTACGTTGGCCGAGTTTTTTCTCGGTTAAGGTATCGGCAATGGCATTAAAGGCGGCTTTAAAATCCAGGCCATCAAATTCGCCTGAGTTAAATAAGATACCTTGTTCGGTATAGGCCTCGGTGCTGATATCCAGCTCGCTGCCATCGGCCGGCTTGATCACGGGGGTGATCTCTAGGCCATATTGGGTGGCAAACTCGTAGTCACGCTGATCGTGAGCCGGAACAGACATTACGGCGCCTGAGCCGTAATCCATTAATACGAAGTTAGCAGCCCAAATAGGCACCTGCTTGCCGGTTAGCGGATGCTCGGCATATAAGCCGGTGGCCACGCCCTTTTTATCCATGGTGGCCATGTCGGCCTCAGCCACTTTACTGTTGTGTTTGCACTCGTCGATAAAGGCGGCCAACGCGGGATTATTTTTTGCAGCCTGCTCAGCTAATGGGTGACCGGCGGCAATGCCCACATAGGTCACACCCATTAGGGTATCGGGGCGGGTGGTATAGACATCAAACGACTGATCTTGATCTACCACTTTAAAGCTGAGGTTTACGCCCTCGCTGCGGCCAATCCAGTTACGCTGCATGGCTTTAACTTGCTCTGGCCACTCGTCTAAGTTGTCCAGTTCGCTTAGCAGCTCGTCGGCGTATTCGGTGATTTTAATAAACCACTGTGGAATTTCTTTACGCACCACTGGGGTGTCACAACGCCAGCAACAACCTTCGTTTACTTGCTCGTTGGCCAACACGGTTTCGTCGTGAGGACACCAGTTAACCGATGAGGTCTTCTTGTAAACTAAACCTTTTTCGTACAGCTTAGTAAAAAACCATTGTTCCCAGCGATAATACTCAGGCGTACAGGTTGCAAACTCACGATTCCAGTCGTAACCAAAGCCCAAGCGCTTAAGCTGGTCTTTCATGTAGTCGATATTTTCGTAGGTCCAAGGAGCCGGCGCGGTCTTGTTATTGATGGCGGCATTCTCGGCGGGTAGGCCAAAAGCGTCCCAACCAATGGGCTGCAGCACATTTTTACCTTGCAGCCGTTGATAGCGAGAGATAACGTCACCTATGGTGTAGTTACGTACATGCCCCATGTGCAGTCGGCCCGAAGGGTAAGGAAACATGGATAGGCAATAAAACTTGTCCTTGCCAGCTTGTTCGGTGGCCTTAAAAGTCTGCTGTTCTGCCCATAAGCGTTGTACTTTGGGCTCAATGTTTTGGGGAATGTATTGCTCTTGCATTAGTGACATCCGGATCTGTGAAATGGGTGAAAAACCACGACGATAAATTGCAATAGAATACCCTAGGGGAAGAAAGGCAACAATAGCCGAGCCCTTAGTGCTCATTATGATAAGGGAGATCGAGCATGGATAATCAAGATAAGAAAAAGAAAAGTGGCTACGACGCCTTCGTTGACGATTTACATAAACGCTGGCAAGAGAGCGAAAATACCAGCATTAAGGAGCTGGTTGAAACCACACAAGCCTATATGGAAGCCGCCAGCGATTTGACCAAAGACGAGCTGGCGCTGATTGCAGAATATGTAAAGCGGGACTTAGTTGAGCTGGAAGACAGCGGGGACGAGTTTAGAGACAGCCTGTTTTATCGGCGCATTAAAGAAACAATATGGGGCTGGGTGTCTGATATTACTGACAAAAGCCAGCTGGAGTGGCATGAACTTGCCACGGAGTTAACCAACCACGGGGAATACCAAGCAGGTGAAGTAGTCGGCCCTGGCCGCTACGACTGCACCCTGTGCGCGCATTCTCACGAAGTCACTCACCCCGAAGTGCTCAGCACCTGTTTAGAGTGCAATCACTCTCACTTTATCCGCAGGCCGTTAGCTGTGTAATAGACAGCCGTACGTGATCCGCCGTACGCCATACGTAACTACTAAATAATCGTGTTACGCCGTACTGTTTATTCTGTTTATTCTGCATATTAGGACAATAAAAAACGCCATATCAGATGATGTGGCGTTTTTGTTTTTTCCGTATAGCCTATGACGTACAGCTTACAGCGCTATTTTCCGTTAACTCCTGGCTTTCACACGTAGATTTTCTTTTGCCGCTAGCTTTCGCTGGCGACCGCGGTGTTGGCGGCGACCTTGGGTGGCGCCGAAGAGGCCACTAATTAATAGCCAAGCCAATAAGGGCGTGCTGCCAAAGCGGGCGTAGGGAGTTAGGCCGGTCATGCCCATCACTTGAGCATTGAGCACGCCAGACTCAAACTGCGGCAGGCTGCTCATCACGCGACCCTTTTCATCGGTGATTAAGGTGACGCCATTATTAGTCGCGCGGATCAGCGGGCGGCCCAGCTCGAGGGCGCGCATGCGTGCAATTTGCTGGTGCTGCCAAGGCCCTATCGACTGACCAAACCAAGTGTCGTTAGACAAGGTTAATAGGTAATCGGTATCGGGTTTCATGTTATTGCGTACTAGACTTGGAAACGCCACTTCATAACAAATAGCGACACTTAACTGCCGGCCAGCAGCCGTTAAGTCCGATTGGCCAGAAGCACCGCGAGAAAACGACGACATCGGCAAATTAAAAAATGGCGCTAGAGGGCGCAATAAGTCGCCAAAGGGCATAAATTCGCCGACTGGTACTAAGTGCTGCTTATAGTAACGGTTACTGTGCTCTAGCTCATAAGGAATGACATTTTTGCCGAGAGTGATAACCGAATTATAAACATCCCCCGAGCTTGGCTGCGACACTAAGCCGGTGACCAAGCTTTGGTTGCGCTCACGCATCAGGAGGTCTACTTGCTGCAGCCAAGGCGCCAGTTGTTGCTCACTGGCGGGCAGGGCTGATTCGGGCCAGATCACCACATCGGCTTGACGCTCGGGCAGAGTGAGGGTCATATAGCGCTCTAGGCTTAATTCAAGCTGGCCTGGAACCCACTTTAATGATTGCTCAATATTGCCTTGGACTAACGCAAATCGGCTGCTCTGGGTGGGTGTTACCCACTGAATGTAGTTAGTGGCAAAGGCTGCTGCCCACAGCATAAGGGCCCCAAGCCCCGGCCACCAAAACCAGCGAGAATTACGACGTACGCCCAACCATAGGGCTGCGGCCGAAAATGTCAGCAACCAGCTGATCCCTTGTACGCCAATAATGGGCGCCAGACCGGCAAGCGGGCCATCAAGTTGGCTGTAACCGAACCACAACCAAGGAAACCCAGTGAGCACCCAGCCTCGCAGCCAATCAGCTAATATTAGCAGCGCGGGTAGCACCAGCAGTGCACGCCAACGAGGGGTCGGCACTAGGCGTTGTGCCAGCCAAACGGCTGCGGCCGTATATAGGCTAAGGTAGGCCGCCAGCAGTGCAACCAGTAAAAAAGCGGCCCACAAGGGCAGGCCGCCAAAAATGGTCATACTATTATGGATCCACCATAAGCCGGGTAAATACAGGCCCATCGCCCATATAAAGCCCCGCTTGGCAGCCTGTCTATGAGGCTGCTTTTGGGTGACGGCGTACAGACCGAACAAGGACACGACAGCGAATGGCCAATACCCAAAAGGACTAAAGGCTAAAACGCCAAGAGCCCCGCTAAGCAGGGCCCCAAAGATAGGTAGATAGTGACGCACGTTTATATGGTTTCCGAGGTGGATGTTTCCTGATTGGTCGGTATCTTAACCTGTAACTGCAGTAAACGTCGACGGTCTGCATGAGCGACTTTGAAGATAAAGCCGTTAATTTCGAGTTGTTCACCTTTGGCGGGTAAATGACCAAAGGCATGCATCACCAAGCCACCCACCGTATCAGCTTCTTCGTCGCTAAAGTCGGTATGAAAAAATTCGTTAAAGTCTTCGATGTCAGTTAAGGCGGCAACTGCAAACATCCGCGACGTAATTTGGCGGATTTCGGCACTTCCCTCGGCGTCAAATTCATCTTCAATGTCGCCAACAATCAATTCAAGAATATCTTCGATGGTGACCAGACCGGATACACCACCAAATTCATCGACCACGATGGCCATGTGATAGCGTTGTTGGCGAAATTCTTTGAGCAGCTTATCGAGTCGCTTACTTTCGGGAACGACCACCGCAGGGCGCAACACTTTGTCGATAGAGAAGTCATCATCGGTGAGGGAAAAGCCGTATTGCAGCAAGTCTTTAGCCAGCAATATGCCCTCTATGTGATCTTTGTCTTCATTGACCACAGGAAAGCGCGAGTGAGTCGATTCAATGATCATGGGCAGAAAATGAGAAACCGGCTGAGATTTCTCTACCGTTACCATTTGCGAGCGGGGGATCATAATGTCGCGCACTCTTAGCTCGCTAACATCAAGCACCCCTTCAATCATGTCTTTGGTATCTTGATCGATCAGCTCGTGCTGACTGGCCTCCATGATCACTTCTACCAATTCTTCACGATTCTTCGGTTCGCCCTGAAAAAGCTGACCTAGCTTTTCTAGCCAGTTTTTCTTACTGGACGAACCGCTTTCTGAGTTCGAATTATCGTCGCTCATTGACCTTGTTTAACCTTCATCATCGATATAGGGATTGGCGATGCCAAGTGTTGCCAGAATGGCAATTTCTTTGGCTTCCATTACGTCGGCTTCATCATCCTTAATATGGTCGAAGCCAAGTAAATGCAAGCAGCCATGAACCACCATGTGGGCCCAGTGGGCTTCAAGTGGTTTATGTTGTTCCTGTGCTTCACGTTCGACGACTTGGCGACAAATTACTAAATCGCCCAGCAGCGGTAAGTCGATACCAGGAGGTGCTTCAAACGGAAACGATAACACATTAGTCGACTTATCTTTACCGCGATAATCACGATTAAGCTCGCGACTTTCAGTTTCGTCAACCAAACGTACTGTCAGTTCAGTTTCGTCTCGCTCGTTACCTAATGTTGCCTGTAACCAGCTTTCTAGCTGTTGTTCACTAGGTAGACCGGGAGCATCATCACAGGCCATTTGCACATCTAACCACAAAGTCATGGTGCAGTCTCATTGTTGTTTGTTGTATCGGTTTGGCTAGTTACCGCGTTGCGCGCCGAGTGTGGCGAAGCGTTAACCGGTGATACTGGCAGTTGTTGATTATCAAATGCTTCATAAGCGCGCACTATACGGGCCACTACAGGGTGGCGTACTACATCTTCGGCATGGAAAAAGTCAAACGACAAACCTTCAACGCCGTTCAAGACTTCGATAGCATGGCGCAAGCCCGACTTGGCATTACGCGGCAAATCAATTTGGGTAATGTCGCCGGTGATCACCGCCCGAGAGTTAAAGCCTATACGGGTCAAAAACATCTTCATCTGTTCGACGGTGGTGTTTTGGCTTTCGTCGAGAATAATAAAAGCATCGTTTAAGGTGCGCCCGCGCATATAGGCCAGAGGGGCAACTTCAATTATATTGCGCTCAAGTAATTTTTCTACCTGTTCAAACCCCAGCATTTCAAAGAGTGCGTCGTACAACGGCCGCAAATAAGGATCAACTTTTTGGCTTAAATCACCGGGCAAAAAGCCCAGCTTTTCACCCGCTTCTACCGCTGGGCGTGTTAGCAAAATACGTCTAACCTCTTGTCGCTCTAGCGCGTCTACCGCCGCTGCCACCGCCAGATACGTTTTACCGGTTCCGGCAGGGCCTATACCAAAGGTGATGTCATGAGTCTGAATATGGGCGACATAATGCGCTTGATTGGGCGTGCGAGGTTTGATCAGACCACGTTTGGTTTTAATCGTGACTTCTTTACCGTACTGATAACCTTCGCTTGGCGCGGTATCTTGCTCCAATACTTGGCTGCTTTTAATGGCCAAATGTACTATGTCAGGGGTGATGTCAGGAATTTCCTGACCCCGTACCGGCTGGGTGTCTACATATAAATCTTGCAGTAAGTTGGCGCCTGCTTTAATTAAATAGGCAGGCCCTATTAGCGTAAAATGTTCATTACGGTAATTAATACCTATACCCAAGCGGCGCTCTAATTGCTTGATATTGTCATCAAACGGGCCACATAGGCTGGCCAGACGTTGACCATTGGCGGGGTGTAATTCAAGTTCCAGAGTAGTTACGGCAGAGGTCAAATTAACTCCTGTTATTTAAATAAAGCTATCAGCCTTAAGCTTTCAGCCATAAGCTAAATCTTAAACACCGCTTCTGTAGGCTAGTGTTTATTTTTAACATCCAGCTGACAGCTTAAAGCTTTATTTAAGGGGTAAAGGTGGCTACGCCTACTTCGTCAGCCACGCCATCGGGGCGACGCGTTAGAATGCTCTGGGGCGAAACCTGTACTCGCAAGCCCATTTCATTTTCGCCGCGTAAAAACAGGCCGCGTAAGCTATTTGGTCTGGCTTCAATGATTTCTACGTCGGCAAAGCCACCAATCAGAGAATGAGCGCCCTCGAAGTTTACTACGCGGTTATTTTCGGTACGGCCACGCAGTTCCATTGGATTCATCTTCGATGGACCTTCAACCAAGATGCGCTGGGTGGTGCCCATCATTTGGCGGCTGATCAGCTGTGCTTGATTATTAATTAAGGTTTGCAAACGCGCAAGGCGCTCTTTTTTCTCGCTCAATGGCACGTCATCGGGCAAGTCGGCGGCCGGTGTACCGGGGCGCGCACTAAAAATAAAGCTGTAGCTTAAATCAAAGCCGACATCTTCAATGAGCTTGATGGTGCGCTCAAAGTCGTCAGCATCTTCACCGGGAAAACCAATAATAAAGTCGGAGCTGACGGTGACTTCGGGGCGCGCAGCGCGCAGTTTGCGAATTTTGGACTTATATTCCAATGCGGTGTGCGGGCGCTTCATCAGCGTTAAAATGCGGTCTGAGCCACTTTGTACCGGCAGATGTAAGAAACTCACCAACTCTGGCGTGTCTTTATAGACCTCGATAATGTCGTCGGTAAATTCAATCGGGTGGCTGGTGGTGTAGCGCACACGGTCGATGCCATCGATGGAAGCGACTAAGCGTAATAATTCGGCAAAACTGCAGATTTCACCATCGTGAGTATCGCCGCGATAGCCGTTTACGTTTTGGCCTAATAGATTAACTTCGCGCACACCTTGGTCGGCCAACTGAGCGATTTCATACAGTACATCGTCCATCGGGCGGCTGACTTCTTCACCACGGGTATACGGCACTACGCAAAAAGAGCAGTACTTAGAGCAACCTTCCATGATGGAGACATAGGCGGTTGCACCCTCGGCTCGAGGGGCGGGCAAATTATCGAATTTTTCAATCTCAGGAAAGGCAACGTCTACCTGAGCGCCGTTGCCTTCCATCACCGATTTGATCATGGCGGGCAGACGGTGCAAAGTTTGCGGACCAAATACTAAGTCAACATAGTGGGCTCGCGCGCGAATTGCAGCACCTTCTTGAGATGCCACGCAACCGCCCACCCCAATAACTAATTTAGGGTTCGCGACTTTAAGCGGGCGCCAGCGACCCAATTGATGGAACACTTTCTCTTGCGCTTTTTCGCGAATAGAGCAGGTGTTAAGCAGCAGCACATCGGCTTCTGCTGGATCATCGGTCAGCTGGTAGCCATGGGTGGCGTTTAGCAGGTCGGCCATCTTAGATGAATCATATTCATTCATCTGACAGCCCCAAGTTTTAATATGAAGTTTTTTGCTCATGGCACTCTTTGAATAACGGTAAGGGACATGGGATCAGGCCGATAATTCTACTCTTTTAAAGCGCAGCTGACCAGCTACCCGTGTGACGAGAGAAGGGTAAAGAGTGAAATGCCGTACTGGGCGTCAAGCGCGGTATTCCACTCTTTACTCTCAAGTAACTATGCCAAGCTAGTTATTGTAGAATGCCCTAAAAATCGCGAGGTGTGCAGCTATGGACGGACAACAGGAACATTGTGATATTGCTATCGTTGGCGGCGGTATGGTCGGCGCCTTGTCAGCGGCGTTGCTGGCGCCATCCGGCTTGTCTATTCGAGTAATAGAAGCCAGAGAGCCTTTGGCATTTGCCACCGAACAGGCTCCCGATTTGCGCGTGTCGGCCATTAGTGCAACGTCGGTACGGCTGTTGCAGCAAGCGGGTGCTTGGTCCCGTATTTGTGCCATGCGCGCGTGGCCGTATCAATGCTTAGAGGCTGCTGAATTAGCAGGGTTTTATACTCGATTTCATGCCGATGAACTCGAGTGTGAATACTTGGGCTATATGGTCGAAAACCGCATTATCCAGTTAGGCTTGTGGCAAGTATTAGCCGAATGTGGAAATGTACAACTCGACTGCCCTAATGGCTTGAGTGCCTTACAGCAAAATGATGCGGGTGCCGAGCTTACCTTGACCGGCGGCCAGCGTGTGCAAGCTAAGCTGGTGTTGGCCTGTGATGGTGCTGAGTCATTCACTCGCCAATTAGCCGGCATTGGCGTAACGGCTTGGGATTATAGCCAACATTGCATGCTAATCAGTATTGAGGCCGACGACTTAGAATCAGACACCACGTGGCAACAGTTTAGCGCCAGTGGCCCTCGGGCATTTTTACCCATGGGTCCAACGCGCGGCTCTTTAGTGTGGTATGACCAAAAAGACCGCATAAAAACGTTGGCGGCGTTGGATAATTCGGCGCTGGCCGAACAAGTTAAGGCTCACTTTCCGCCGCGCATGGGCAATGTAACCGTATTAAATAAAGGCAGCTTTGCCTTACGTCGTCGTCATGCCAATCAATATGTAAAAGGGGCCGTGGTGCTATTAGGCGATGCGGCGCACACCATTAATCCGTTAGCGGGGCAGGGGGTCAATTTAGGCTTTAAGGATGTAGCCCTGCTAAGTGAACTGATTCACCAAGGGCTTGAGGCCAGATTAGACTTTGCCACACCAGAACGTTTAGCACGCTACCAGCGCCGTCGCCGACCAGATAACTTGCTGATGCAGTCCGCCATGGATGTGTGCTATCACACATTTAGTAATAATTTTTTACCGCTAAAAGTGCTACGCAACCTCGGATTAAAAGCGGCCGAACACAGCGGCCCGCTCAAAAAACGCGTCATGAAATATGCGATGGGACTTTAAAATACAGCGCCGAACACCAAGCGCACAATTAAATAAAGAGCATGTGAGGGAGGAAGCGTAAGGAGTGAAGGACAATACTGGATCAGCAGGAGTGGTGTTTATCTTTATACCGTCTTCCTGAGCTCGCTTCAGGATCTGCTTTTAAATATAGAGCAGATGCCGGATTGAGTCCGGTAAGGCGGCATAATGAGAAGAGCCAACCAAGGCTGGTGTCTATCTCTAGCTGAGCGCTTATAGCTTACGGCTTCCAGCTGTCTTTCACGGTTTCACTGGCATGCCTTTGCTAAATTCTGTACAATTTCGCGCCCCTGTGGGCACTGGTCAGTAAGCGATGAGGCAACCGAAATGAGTGAAAAAAAAATAAACCTGCTGGATCTGGATCGTGACGGCATACGAGCCTTCTTTAGCGATATCGGTGAAAAACCGTTCCGTGCAGATCAGGTGATGAAATGGATTTATCACTTCGGTTGTGACGACTTTGAGCAGATGACCAACATCAATAAGGTGTTGCGTGCCAAGCTTGTACAAAAAGCGGAAATTCGCGCCCCCGAAATTACCGTCGAAAAAATATCCGACGATGGCACCATCAAATGGGCCATGCAAGTGGGCGACCAAGAAGTAGAAACTGTTTATATTCCCGACGGTGACCGAGCTACCTTGTGTGTATCTTCCCAAGTGGGCTGTGCGCTAGACTGTAAATTCTGCTCAACGGCGCAGCAAGGTTTTAACCGTAACCTTAAAGTATCAGAAATTATTGGTCAGGTGTGGCGTGCTGCTAGCCGTGTGGGCTTTGTGCGTGACACCGGCCGTAAGCCCATTACCAATGTGGTGATGATGGGCATGGGTGAGCCCTTGCTTAATTTGAACAACGTTGTGCCTGCGATGCGCTTAATGCTAGAAGACTTCGGCTTTGGCTTGTCGAAGCGCCGCGTTACTCTGTCTACTTCTGGTGTAGTACCCGCGCTGGACAAAATGGGCGACATGATAGATGTGGCTCTGGCGGTTTCGCTGCATGCTGCCAATGATAAGCTGCGCTCCGAGATCATGCCGATTAACGACAAGTACAACATTGCCACCTTGCTTGAGAGCGTGCGCAATTACATAAGCAAATCGAAAGCGAATCATGGCAAGGTGACCATCGAGTATGTGCTGCTCGATCATGTTAATGACGGCACTGAGCATGCTCATGAATTGGCTGAATTACTAAAAGACCTGCCTTGCAAGATCAATTTGATCCCGTTCAACCCCTTCCCAGGTAATGACTATGGAAAGCCGAGTAACAGCCGTATCGATCGCTTCAACAAAGTATTGATGCAATATGGCAATACGGTGACTATTCGTAAAACCCGAGGTGACGACATTGATGCGGCCTGTGGCCAGTTAGTGGGCGATGTGATTGACCGCACCAAGCGCACCATGAAAAAACGGATGCAGGAACAAACTATATCCGTCACAATGGTTTAAGGGAAAGATTTAAGAGTAAGCGTGTATGGTGGCTGCTTTTTTGAGCGTTTCGAAGGGGCTGACTGAACAGGGTCTTTTACCAATGGGAACGTTTTTATAAAGCGGTGGTCATGTTTAGCAGGGTAGCAACGTTACCTCGACTATATTAAAGCTGTAAACGGTGACAAATTACGGCTATGTGTGTATCAATGCAGTGTGCGGCAAACAGGATAAGCAACGAGATGAGTTGCAGTCAGGTACTGTAAGCAACCGTTTATCTAACACTCCAACGGCGTTAACAGCTGTGGGGTACTGATAGTATTAGGTAATAACACTGCTGTACTGGGGGTATCTTGCCTATTATCAAACACGGCACCCATGCCACAAAGTTTATGGTTAACAGCGCGTATTGCGTAGGTACAGGGTCATCAGACCAAGACCACACCAGTGGGCCTGCGATATGCTTATTTCCAGCTCCAGAACAGGCTAGGCGATTGTTATTAAATGACTATAAATGAAGCAGAACCACAGCCACAGGCTGACCCCGTGGTCACTACTGGCCCCGGCATCTTATTACGTGAAGCTCGTGAAGCAAAAGGCTGGACTCAAGCCGAGGTTGCCCGCAGGCTTAATTTACGGTTGGCGGTAATTGAAGCAATCGATAACGATCATGATAAAGCAGGCGTCGCACTCACTTTCTTACGCGGTTATGTAAAAGCTTACGCTAAAGTGGTTGGCGTGCCTGAAGCGCAGGTATTGAGTGCGTTTGATAGCATGAGTGGCCATCAGCCGGAGTCTGATGCTCCCATGAAAAGCTTTTCGAAGAAAACCCGTCAGCAAGCCAGCGATAAGTGGCTTAAACGTATCAGCTGGTTGGTGTTTTTAGGATTGTTGGCTTCTTTGGTCTATTGGTGGTGGCAAGACGGCGGAGCTCAGCAAATGGGTCGTGGACTGCCCCCTGAAAGCGAGCAAACCATGGCCAGCGAACCTCTTGTAGCCGATTCCGAGGCGCCAGCGTTATTACCGACGCCACGGGAAGATGTCGGTGAGCTTGTACCATTAGCGCCGACTAATGCTGATTCAAATATAGTGCCAAATGCAGAGAGCAATGGCGAGGCGGCTCCAGTAGCAGAGCCTACACCTCAACCAGAGCCTGTCCCGGAGCCTGTAGTTGATCCCCGTTTACTGACGATGAGCTTTAGTGATGATTGTTGGATTAAAGTGACCGACAGTCGTGGCCAGGTACTTAGCGAAGGCGTTAAAAAAGCCAAGCAAACACTGGCGTTGGCAGGTGAACCTCCGTTTCGCGTAATTTTAGGCGTTCCCACTGCGGCTAGTGTTGAATACATGAACCAAGAAGTGGACTTATCCTCCTTTAGTGCCGGTCGGGCCGCCCGACTGACAATACCTAAATCCTGATTAAAGCAAGAGAACATCATGTCCTTATATGACTCTCCCATCGTTCGTCGTCAATCCAAACAAATTCGTGTAGGTTCCGTGTTGGTGGGGGGTGACGCGCCCATCAGTGTACAGACCATGACCAATACGTTGACCACGGATGTTGAGGCAACGCTGGCCCAAATTCGGGCAGTAGAGAAAGTGGGGGCCGACATAGTACGAGTGTCTGTGCCGACCATGGAAGCGGCAGAAGCCTTTAAACTTATTCGTGCCGGCACCACCATGCCGCTGATTGCCGACATTCATTTTGACTATCGCATTGCTTTGAAGGTAGCCGAGTACGGTGCCGATTGTTTGCGTATCAACCCAGGTAACATCGGTCGAGAAGATCGCGTGCGTGCGGTCGTTGATTGCGCGCGCGATAAAGGTATTCCCATTCGTATCGGTGTTAATGGCGGTTCACTCGAAAAAGATCTGCAAGAAAAATACGGTGAGCCTAATCCTGCCGCCTTAGTTGAGTCGGCACTGCGCCATGTTGATATTCTTGACCGCCTTAACTTCGACCAATTTAAAGTCAGCGTGAAGGCCTCCGACGTATTTTTAGCCGTGGGCGCCTATCGTGAGTTGGCGCGTCAAATTGAGCAGCCTCTGCATCTGGGTATTACCGAAGCCGGTGGCTTTCGGGCTGGCGCGGTTAAATCCGCCGTGGGCTTGGGCATGTTATTGGCCGAGGGCATTGGTGACACACTGCGGATTTCGCTGGCCGCAGACCCAGTAGAAGAAATTAAAGTCGGTTTCGACATCTTGAAGTCGCTGCGCATTCGCTCTCGCGGCATTAATTTTATTGCCTGCCCCTCTTGCTCACGCCAAGAATTCGATGTGATAAGCACCGTCAACGAACTAGAACATCGTCTTGAAGATATTGTTCTGCCTATGGATGTATCCATTATTGGCTGCGTAGTAAATGGTCCTGGCGAAGCGCTTATTGCCGACTTAGGGATAGCTGGAGCACAGCGTAAGAGTGCTTTGTATGAAGGTGGCGAGCGTGTGGGCCGACTGGATAACCGCACCTTGGTCGATACCCTAGAAAGTCGAATTCGTGCCAAAGTGGCCATGATGGACCCTAATGGTCGCATTCCGGTGCAAGGTAAAGATTAAACGCGGGCCGAGAGCCATTTGCCATCGGCGATGAGCCTTTTTAACCCCCTTAGGGTTAGTATTTAATTGAAGCCCATTAATTTAAATCGTCAGACATAGAGATATTTTCGTGGCCAAACAGATTCAAGCAATTCGTGGAATGAACGACTGCCTGCCGGAACAAACTCCGGCTTGGCAACACGCTGAAACCGTATTACGCAATTTGATGAGTGGCTACGGCTACGCCGAAGTGCGCATGCCAATTATGGAAAGTACTGGTTTATTTCGCCGCGCCATTGGGGAAGTGACCGACGTCGTTGAAAAAGAAATGTACAGCTTTGATGATCGTAATGGCGACAGCATGACCCTACGCCCCGAAGGTACCGCCGGTTGCGTGCGTGCCGGTATCGAGCATGGCCTGCTGTACAATCAAGAGCGTCGTATGTGGTATATGGGCCCAATGTTTCGCTATGAACGCCCACAAAAAGGCCGCTATCGCCAGTTTCATCAGTTTGGTGTAGAGGTATTTGGCCTACAAGGGCCAGACATTGATGCCGAGCTTATAATGCTGACCGCCAGATTGTGGAAGCAGCTAGGGGTCAGTGAGCATTTAGTACTGCAACTTAACAGCCTAGGACAGCCCGACGAACGCGCCGAATATCGCCAAGCACTGGTTGCCTATTTAGAGCAATATCACGACCAGCTGGATGAAGACAGCCAGCGTCGTCTGCATACCAATCCTTTGCGGGTGCTCGACAGTAAGAGTCCACAAGTACAGGCATTGTTACAAGGTGCGCCAATATTAAGTGATTACTTTGGTGAGGCTACTCAAGCGCACTTTGCCGGCCTAACGGCGTTGTTAAGTGCAGCAGGCATTGCTTTTGAAGTGAATCCGCGTTTAGTTCGCGGCTTAGATTATTACAACCTCACCGTTTTTGAGTGGGTCACCGAAAGCCTCGGTGCTCAAGGTACCGTGTGTGGTGGTGGTCGTTACGACGGCCTAGTTGAACAACTGGGTGGCAAAGCGACGCCTGCCGTAGGCTTTGCCATGGGCATGGAGCGACTCGTCTTGTTGTTAGACACGCTGCAAGAGGAAAAAGAACAGCCAGCGTTAGCGGATGTGTATATCGCTATGATGGGCGACAGTTCAGTGCCCGGCTTTGCGCTTGCTGAGCAGTTGCGTGATCAACTGCCGAATTTAAGGGTCATGAGTCATTGTGGTGGTGGTAATTTTAAGAAGCAGCTAAAACGAGCAGACAAAAGCGGTGCCAGCATCGCGCTCATTTTAGGGGAAGATGAAATAGCGCGCGGTGAAGTAACTATTAAGTATTTACGTGGCCAAGGTGAGCAACAGACCTTGGCGATTAACGAGATGATTGAACAGCTGAAAAAGGTGGTCTAAGTGGATTTTAATAGCACGGAAGAACAGCAACTAGAAACC
Organism: Oceanisphaera ostreae; assembly: GCF_042676125.1. Classification (NCBI taxonomy): domain Bacteria; kingdom Pseudomonadati; phylum Pseudomonadota; class Gammaproteobacteria; order Aeromonadales; family Aeromonadaceae; genus Oceanisphaera; species Oceanisphaera ostreae. The sequence continues at coordinate 90,606 of NZ_JBHTJS010000006.1, read as the reverse complement.
ATCAAACGCTGGTGGGCAGAGTATGGTAAGTCGATCATACTGGGTGCCGTGATTGGCTTAGGCGGTTTATTTGGCTGGCGTTACTATCAAAATCACCAAATAGAAACCCGTGCCGCCGGTGCCGACAGTTTCTCCTACATTAGTAGCGAATTAGTGAGTAAAGGCCCCGATGCTTTTACTGCGGCTTTGGCTTTTGTTGAGCAAAACCAAGGTAATAACTACGGCGAGTTAGCGGCACTCTTATTAGCTAGCGAGGCTGTAAAAGCCAATCAATTACCGCTAGCTCAGCAGCAACTGGAGCTGGCGCTTGACGGTACTAAAGACGAGGCGTTGAGCCACACCATTCGTCTGCGTTTGGCTCGAGTATTGCTGGCTCAAGATCTAGTGGAACAGGCGCAAACCCAGCTGAACAACATTAATGCCGATGCCTTTGCCGCTCAGCGTAGCGAGATACAGGGCGATCTATATATGGCGCAAGACAAACCTACGGATGCGAGTGAGGCCTATCGCGCCGCCAGAGATGTAGGCGGGTTAGCTGATAATCCGAGCCTACGGCTTAAATTAGATAATTTGGGTGTAACCAGCGACCCAAGTAAGGATGCATAATGATACGTAAACAGGGAACTTTATTACCCTTAATGCTGGTGTTGGGGTTAACCGCTTGCTCTAGTAATACTGACGTCGTGCAGGTGAGCCCGCTACCTGATGTTGATAATACGTTGAATACTAAAGCGCGTTGGTCAACATCGGTAGGCAATGGTGTGGGTGAGTATTACTCCCAGCTGGCACCAGTGGTTGATGGTGAATCTATCTTTGCCGCATCGCGAGACGGTGTGTTGGCCAGCTATGATCGCAGCAGCGGTAAGCGTCAGTGGCAGCAAAAGCTAGGTAAGCTGGCGATTAACGATAACCAACGTAGCCCGCGCATTTCAGGTGGCTTAGCGGCCGCTTATGGTAATCTCTATTTTGGTTCCGAAAACGGCATTGTGTATGCAGTTGCTCAGTCGGACGGTGAAGTACTGTGGACCAAAGAAGTACCCGGTGAAGTATTGGCCGCGCCCGTCGTTGATGACGGCAAAGTGGTCGTGCACACCAGTGCTGGCAATTTGGTGGCACTAGACTCAACCAGTGGTGAGCAACAATGGCAGCTGCGTAACGAGCAACCTAGCTTAACGTTACGTAGCATGGCCACGCCGGTTAGTGTTGGCGGCGCGGTATTATATGGCCGTGCCGACGGACGTTTAGGCGTGGCGTTATTAGCCAATGGCCAACCGGTACGCGATACGCGTATTGCTAGCCCGCGCGGTGCAACTGAGCTGGAGCGCATGGTAGATGTTGCCGCCAAACCGGTGATTTTGGGCGATATTCTATTTACTATCGCCTATAATGGCCAACTGACTGCTCATCAGTTGATTTCGGGGCAAGAATTGTGGAAGCGCCAGTATCAGGGCTCTCAGGATCTGAGTACCGACGGACGCCTACTTTACATCAGTGATAGCCGCAGCCACCTGTTTGCGGTGGATGCCCGAAGTGGTATGGAAGTATGGTCGAATACCGAGCTGGAAAATCGTCAGCTAACCGCGTCTGCGGTGTTCGGTGATTATCTGGTGGCAGGTGATGCACAGGGTTATTTGTATTGGTTTAACCGTCAAAGCGGCGTGCTTGAATCCTTACAGCGCATAGACAGTAAAGGGCTTTATATTGCGCCTTTAGTTGTTGGCGACACTCTTTATGTGCAGAGCCGTAGCGGCGACTTAGTGGCCATAGGCCAACCTTAATCGTTGCATAAGTACACCACCGGCTCCTGATCCACGATCAGGAGCCGTTATTGTTTTTTGGAGACTGATTTTATGATGCCAGTAGTGGCACTGGTGGGGCGCCCCAACGTGGGCAAATCCACTCTATTTAACCGCTTGACCCGTACCCGAGACGCTTTGGTGGCAAACTTTCCCGGCTTAACCCGAGATCGTCAATATGGCCAAGCCAAAATTGGTGAGCTGGAATTTATCGTGGTTGATACCGGCGGTATCGACGGCACCGAAGAAGGCATAGAGCTGGAAATGGCCGCACAGTCACTGGCCGCTATCGATGAAGCCGATGTCGTGCTGTTTATGGTCGATGGTCGCGCGGGGCTCAGCTCAGCCGACGAAGGCATTGCCAGTCACTTACGCCGTTGCCAGAAAAGAACCTTGCTAGTGGTGAATAAGACCGACGGCATCGATGCCGATTCGGCAGTAAGCGAGTTTTATCAGCTGGGCTTGGGTGACGTCTACCCCATTGCCGCCAGCCAAGGCCGGGGAGTATTAAGCCTAATAGAAACGGCGTTAGCGCCTCAGCTGGAAGAGCTGGCTGTTGAGCAAGAGCAGTTGATTGCCGAATTAGCCGTCGACTCAGAGAATGAGTCTGATGACGAAAGTGGCGATGAATTCGACTTTACTGATCTGGATGAAGATCAAGTACAAGATTTGCTGGCAGTGATGGATCAGGCCAACGAAGAAGATGCCCAACAGTTTGCAGACTTACCTATTAAGCTTGCCATTGTTGGCCGTCCTAACGTGGGCAAATCGACGCTAACTAACCGCATTTTGGGTGAAGAGCGAGTGGTGGTTTATGACCAGCCAGGTACTACTCGCGACTCGGTTTATATTCCCATGCAGCGCGACGAGCAAGACTACATCCTGATTGATACCGCTGGTGTCCGTCGCCGTGGCCGTGTGCATGAAACCGTTGAAAAGTTCTCGGTTATCAAGACTCTTAAAGCCATTGAAGATGCCAACGTGGTGTTGCTGATTTTGGATGCGCGCGAAGGCATCTCAGATCAAGATTTAAGCTTACTCGGTTTCGTGCTGAACGCGGGTCGTAGTATCGTGCTGGCCGTTAATAAGTGGGATGGCATTGAGAAAGATGTACGCGAAGACATCAAGCGCGAATTAGACCGTCGCTTAGGCTTTATCGATTTTGCACGACTGCACTTTATTTCCGCCTTGCACGGCAGTGGCGTGGGTAATTTGTTTGATTCGGTTAAGGAAGCCTACGAGTCAGCTACTAAGCGGGTGAATACCTCGATGCTGACGCGGATCATGATGATAGCCCAAGACGATCATCAGCCACCGTTGGTGAGTGGTCGTCGGGTTAAGCTGAAATATGCTCATGCGGGTGGTTATAACCCACCGCGTATTATCGTGCACGGTAACCAAGTTAAAGCCTTGCCTGAGTCGTATAAGCGTTATTTGATTAACTACTTCCGTCGTTCGTTAAACATAATGGGCACGCCTATTCGTGTGGAGTTTAACGAAGGGGTGAATCCGTACGAGGGCAAGAAGAACAAGCTGACTGCTACTCAGATGCGTAAGCGCAAACGCTTAATGCGTTTCAATAAGAAAAAATAGCTCCCAAACGCCGGCTCCTAGCCGGCGTTTTTTATGGCCCTCTCTCCTTGCTCTATCTCCTCAGAACTTACATTTCTTTTCATAGTCTAATATAAGTAGATAACGTGTCTGATGGATGTGGAGGAACACATGTATAAGTCGTTACTAGTTGCGGTTGATGGCTCTACACAAAGTGAAAAGGCGCTGATATTGGCCTGTCATTTGGCTCTGTATGATGATGCCGAGGTGCATATAGTACATGCGCCAGAAGTTTTGCAGCATCCAGCAATGATGACGTGGGGCATAGGGTCCGTCTCTATGGAAGATAGCCGTGAAGAGCTGGAAGCCACTGGCAGTAAGGTGGTGGAGCGCGCGGTATTAGCAGCACAAGAGCTAGGAGTCACTAAAGTGCACGGGCATGTGGTTCGCGGTGAACCCACTCGCGCTATTATTCGACAGTCAGAGGAGCTGGGTGTAGATGTTATCGTGATGGGGTGTCGGGGCTTGGGCAACCTGTCAGGACTGGTGATGGGCAGTGTCTCGCATAAGATAACCCACAGTGCCAAGTGTGGTGTGATTACCGTACGCTAATATGGTGGAATACTGCTTGGCGTTTATAATAGCCATGTATTTGTGGATTAAATAAAAAACGGCGCCAAAAAGGCGCCGTTTTAATCGTGCAGTGACTCAACAATTACAAACCCAGTTTCTTCTCTAGGTAATGAATGTTGGTACCGCCGTTGCGGAAATTTTCGTCACGCATAATTTCTTGGTGCAGTGGAATGTTGGTTTTAATACCTTCAATTACCAGCTCGTTCAAGGCGTGCGTCATGCGGGCGATCGCGATGTCGCGGTTTTCGCCGTAGCAGATCAGTTTACCAATCATGGAGTCGTAATATGGAGGTACTTTGTAACCTGCATAAATATGCGAATCCCAACGTACCCCTAAACCACCTGGAGAATGAAACAGCGTGATTTCACCTGGGCTTGGAATAAAGGTATTAGGATCTTCGGCGTTAATTCGACACTCAATAGCGTGACCATGAATATTAACTTGGTCTTGAGTGATCGACAACGGCATACCTGCGGCTATGCGCAGCTGCTCTTTAATTAAATCGATACCGGTGATCATCTCAGTAATGGGATGCTCAACCTGAATACGGGTGTTCATTTCAATGAAATAAAACTCGCCGTTTTCATATAAGAACTCGAAAGTACCGGCACCACGATAGCCAATATCAACACAGGCTTTACAGCAACGTTCGCCAATAAATTTACGCATGGCAGCGGTAATGCCCGGTGCTGGCGCTTCTTCCACTACTTTTTGGTGACGACGTTGCATAGAACAGTCGCGCTCACCTAAGTGGATCGCTTTGCCTTGGCCGTCAGCTAAAATCTGAATTTCGATATGGCGTGGGTTCTCAAGGAATTTCTCCATGTACACCACGTCACTACCAAACACAGAGCCGGCTTCAGCTTTAGTCATGGTGATGGATTTTTCTAGTTCGCTTTCGTTGCGCACGACACGCATGCCGCGCCCACCGCCACCAGCCGAGGCTTTGATGATTACCGGGTAGCCGATACGTTTGGCAATGGCGGCATTCTTCTTAGCATCGTCGCTAATAGGGCCGTCAGAGCCAGGTACACAAGGCACGCCGGCTTTTCTCATTGTGGAGATGGCTGATACTTTATCGCCCATCAGACGAATAGTTTCGCCACGTGGCCCGATAAATACGAAGCCTGATTTTTCCACCTGATCGGCAAAGTCGGCATTTTCTGCCAAAAAGCCGTAACCGGGGTGAATCGCGACCGCGTCAGTAACTTCTGCAGCAGCAATAATAGACGGTATGTTTAAGTACGACTGGCTAGACTGATTGCCACCAATACAGATGGACTCGTCGGCCAGTAAGACGTGTTTTAGCTCACGGTCGGCAGTGGAATGCACTGCTACCGTTTTGATCCCGAGCTCTTTACAAGCGCGCAGGATCCGTAAGGCAATTTCACCGCGGTTAGCGATGACTACTTTATCCAGCATGAGACTTCCTTATTCGATGATGAACAGCGGCTCGTCAAATTCAACCGGCTCGCCATTATCAATCAAAATGGCTTTGATCACGCCGCCTTTGTCGGCTTCAATCTGATTCATCATCTTCATGGCTTCAACAATGCACAGCGTGTCACCGGCATTAACGGTTTGGCCAACTTCAGCGAAGTTTTTAGCCTCTGGGTTAGCGGCACGGTAGAAGGTACCTACCATAGGAGAGCGCATAACGTGACCGCTAGTGACAGGGGCCGCTGCTACTTCGGCTGAAGCAGGAGACAAGGCTGCAGCCATAGGTGCGGGAGCTGGTGCAGCTTGAAGCTGCTGATATTGCGGTTGTACATTTTGGCCGGGATTACCGTAACGGCTGATGCGAACCGATTCTTCGCCTTCGGAAATTTCCAGTTCGGCAATGCCAGATTCTTCTACCAGTTCGATCAGTTTTTTAATTTTACGAATATCCATGAGCATTCTCTTGTTATGTTGGTACTAAATTGTTAACGGCAGCTTAAATGTCTGGCTGCCGCTTCTAGGGCAAATTCATAACCGCTGGCACCAAAACCACAAATCACTCCGACTGCCTTATCGGCTAAATAGGAGTGATGGCGAAAGGGCTCACGGGCATGCACATTCGATAAATGTACCTCAATAAAAGGAATATTCACTCCTAATAGGGCATCACGAATGGCTACGCTGGTGTGCGTAAATGCAGCAGGATTAATAATAATAAAATCTTGCTGGCCGTAAGCTTGGTGAATAGCGTCAATCAGTTGATGCTCTGCATTCGACTGCAGGTGGCTGAGTGTAATATCACGTTCGGCTGCTTGTTGAGTCAGTTGCGTAACAATGTCACTCAGGCTATTTTGACCATAGATGCCGGGTTCGCGCTGACCCAATAGGTTTAAATTGGGTCCGTTAAGCAGCAGGATTCGGAATTTATCGGTCATTATGTAGCAATCCTCGTCAATCTTGCAGTGTTCATATCAAGTTACAGGGAGATTAGCCGTTTTTGCCTATCGCTGGCAAATAAAATCGACTCCTTCTACCCAGACTGACCAATTATAGTGATTTCGTGAAAATTGGCAGCAATTTACTGGTCTAATCACTAAAAATAGCTGAAATGTTGGTAGCCGATGATAGTGTTAACCGCAAACTGCGCCATGATAGCGGGACTGGGCCGTGATGTAGTGGGCTTCTGTCATTAAGGCGACATGTTCAGACATTAGCATGATAATTGCCCTAAATGAGTAACACAGCTAGAAATTTATTGCCTAAATAATAAAAGCGCCGCCCGTAGGCGGCGTGAGTCATAATCTCAGCAAGACTTCATTTATGCGTGGCGATCGCGCTCTTCAATGAGACGGTCGACTACCGCTGGATCGGCCAGCGTAGATGTATCACCTAAGGTATCGGTTTCACCGGTGGCAATCTTACGCAGAATACGCCGCATAATTTTTCCTGAGCGCGTTTTAGGTAAGCCTTCTGCCCAGTGAATGACATCGGGCGTGGCAATGGGGCCAATTTCTTTACGCACCCAATCTTTCACTTCTTTGTGCAGCTCGGCACTGGGTACCTCACCGGAGTTTAGGGTGATATAGGCGTAAATACCTTGGCCTTTAATTTCGTGCGGTACGCCAACAATGGCCGCTTCGGCTATTTTAGGGTGCGCGACTAAGGCTGACTCAATTTCGGCGGTGCCCATGCGGTGTCCAGATACGTTTAACACGTCATCTACGCGGCCCGTGATCCAGTAATAGCCATCTTCGTCGCGTCGCGCGCCATCCCCACAGAAATAGGTACCGGGAAAGGTCGAAAAGTACGTTTGCTCAAACCGGTCATGATCACCATAAATGGTGCGCATCTGCCCTGGCCAAGAATCCAAAATAACCAAGTTACCGTCTGTGGCTCCATCTAAGATGTTGCCTTCACCGTCAACCAGTGCAGGCTGTACGCCAAAGAAAGGACGAGTAGCCGAGCCCGCTTTTAGCAAGGTGGCGCCGGGTAGCGGGGAGATTAAAATGCCGCCGGTTTCAGTTTGCCACCAGGTATCAACGATAGGGCAACGTTCTTCGCCAATCACTCGATAATACCATTCCCACGCTTCTGGATTGATAGGCTCACCCACGGAACCCAAAATGCGCAAGCTGGAACGGCTCGTGCCCTCTACCGCCTCATTGCCCTTGGCCATAAAGGCACGAATGGCGGTGGGTGCGGTATACAAAATGTTGACCTGATGTTTATCAACAATTTGGCTCATACGGTTAGTTTTGGGGTAGTTGGGCACACCTTCAAACATTAAGGTAGTGGCGCCGTTGGCCAGAGGGCCATACAAAATATAGGTGTGGCCGGTTACCCAGCCGACGTCTGCGGTACACCAATGCACATCACCTTCGTGGTAGTCAAAAATGTACTCGAAGGTCATGGCGGCATAAACCAAATAACCGCCCGTGGTGTGCAGTACCCCTTTTGGTGTGCCGGTAGAACCTGAGGTATAGAGAATAAACAGCGGGTCTTCGGCGCTCATTTCTTCGGGTTCGCAGTGTGCATCTACCTTGGCAGCGGCCTCGTGCCACCAAATATCACGAGTCTTATCCCACGCCACATCACCACCGGTGCGGCGATAGACAATCACTTTACAGTCGGCACTCACGCCAGATTTGGCAAGCGCCGCATCCACATTGGCTTTAAGTGGCACGGTACGGCCACCGCGCAGACCTTCGTCGGATGTGATCACGAGTTTGGCATTAGAATCGATAATACGGCTGGCTAGGGCATCGGGGGAGAAACCACCAAACACCACCGAGTGCACAGCACCTATGCGGGCACAGGCCAGCATGGCCACGGCGGCTTCTACCACCATGGGCATATATAAACTGACCACATCGCCTTTTTTCACGCCTTGCGCTTTTAATACGTTGGCAAAGCGACATACCTGTTCGTGTAGCTCGCGATAGGTTACTTTTTTATCGTCGTCTGGGCTATCGCCTTCCCAGATAATAGCTACCTCATCGGCTTTGGTCGCCAAATGGCGATCGATACAGTTGGCGGAAAGGTTAAGGGTTCCGTCTTCAAACCACTTGATGCTGATGTGACCCGGGTCATAAGAGGTGTTCTTGACCTTGGTATAGGGCTTTATCCAGTCAATACGTTTACCTTGTTCGCCCCAAAATTGCTCTGGATTTTGGATCGACTCTTGGTACATGCGCTGATAGCCCGCATCGTCTATCAAGGCATGTTCGGCAATATGTGCCATGACAGGATGAACCTTAACTTCACTCATTATTCCACTCCTTGGTGTAATCCCAACAACCCCTAGGGTATCGCCTATATGTAAAGGGTATAACTAATGTGTAACAAGGTGACGCAGATAGTCGCTGCGCTCAATTAGACTTTTGGCTAGCCATGCCACATTACTAGCATAATTTGCGTGGTTTGTTGTTGGTTTGTATGGCAATTGTGTGCGACTCGTTCAATTTTAGCGCGTTGTGATAGGTAAACATAGCGCCCAGCAACCAGCACCAAGCTAAACAAAAGGTGGTGCTTGTATTTTACTCGGCGCTGGGCGCTTAGCGCTCGGCGCTATCATCCACTTATAAATTACAACAAAAAACGGTCGGCAAAATACAGTACAACGGCATAACGTGTGGCTTTGCCGATGAACACCAGCAAAGTAAAAGGCAGCAGGCGTACCTTCATGATGCCAGCAATAAAAGTCAGCGCATCGCCGCCCACTGGTGCCCAGGCCAATAATAAAGACCAGACGCCAAAGCGCTGAAAGCCAGCCTGTGCCCGCGCAAGCTGCTTCTCCTTGATAGGAAACCAGCGCTTATGGCGATAATGCAGCAAATACTTACCTAACCACCAGTTGATGATGGAGCCCAAGGTGTTGCCGACACTGGCTAATAACCACAGCAGTAGGGCGGCGTCAGGTTGGCGGATGAGCGCGGCGGCCAGCACCACTTCCGAATAAAAAGGCGCAATGGTGGCGGCCAGTAAACTGCTACTGAATACAATAATATAATCCAGCATTAAGGGTACAGCCTCTCGGGAGTGGTGGTCTTAGCCTGTTCAATTAAATGGCGAAAGATAGCCCGTTGGCCCGACAGGTAGGACATATATTCAGGATGCCATTGCACGCCTAAAATAGCGTGATCGCCCTGATATTCGATGGCTTGCACAAAGCCGTCTAAATCGCGAGCCGTCACGTCAAGCCCAGCCCCCAGCCGCTTAATGGCTTGATGATGCAAGCTGTTAATACGCCAGCGAGTTAGGCTAATAATGGCATGTAATCGGCCCCGGCCGGTGCCAACGGCGGTTTTGCGTGGCAATAAGGTGCGACGATTAGACGTAAGCTTGCGCAGCGGGCGAATATCGGCGTGCAAAGATCCTCCCAATACCACATTGATCAACTGCGCTCCGCGACAAATTCCTAACAGCGGCAACTGGGTTTGCAAGGCATGCTTAATGAGCTCAATTTCAAAAGCATCCCGTTTCGCATCGGCCGGTGCGCGGCCCGTGTCCTCGCCGTATAACGCGGCATCGATATCGTCTCCACCGCCAATAATCAGCCCTTGCAACTTGTCTCTTTTATGGGGTTGAAAATGTGCGGGCGTTAAACGCAAGGCACGCCCCCCGGCAAGAAAAATGGCAAAGCGAGTTGCCCACCAAGCCCAAGGCAGTTTGCTATCGGGGCCGGTCACGCCAATCAGCGGAGCCATTGTGTCACCTTGTGTTTCCAGGGGTCTAAAAAGTCCAGTGTGATGTGGTCGAGGTGCTTGGCATAATGCCGGCATACTTGCGCCAGTTTTTGTTCATCGTTGGCTAACGCTTCTACTTGCAGCCATCCTTGCCAGGCATGATTGAGTGACCAGCGCGGATTGTCGATATCCGAGTTGGGGAGGCGATAATGCAGGGTGGGGCGCTTGTTCACTTTAGGATCTTGAACCACGCTTTGCACCAAGGCTTCATCGTGCCAAGCCAGTAAGGGTAGTAAGTCGAGCGAGCGATTACGGCTAGGGTTGAATTTCAAATAGTCGGTGCTAAAAGCAGGCAAGCTGGGCCAGTATTGTGGGGCAATAACCAGACGGCTGTACTCTTTACTAAAAGCGCGAATATAAGGAGAAACTTTGCGGGCGGCCACTATATCTTCGTGTGCATCCAGCCAGTCGTGTAAGCATAAATAGGCTTTAAAGTAGCGCAGTAGGGTGTGGCTGTCGTTATCGGGCAATTCCGGATTCAAGTGTAAGCCAAAGGCATAGTGTAGGGCGTGACGGGTACCTTTAGCGCCGGCCAGCCTTAAGCGCTTAAACAAAGGAGTTAAGGCATCAAGTTGCGACAGCGGCAGCGGTGGGCTGACCAGTTCGAGTGGTACCAGTTGAAAGGCCAAGTTACCTAATAACTCGGTGGCCGCCAGCTCTAGCTCGCCAGGCGGTTGCTGGCGCTGCTCTCGAGCCAGCCGTTTCAGATAATCGAAGTCCAGCTCGGCCCTAAACGTCCCCAGTGGTGTCGCTATGTTTATTTCGTATTCAGACTGGGGTTGCAGGGAGCCATTGAGCTGATCAGCGACCAGCTCGACCAATACCGACAAGGGCAGACCGTTTAGCTCCAGCTCAACACCCACGCGGCGCTCAGACCCTTCAACGGTTAGTGTGTATTCGGGTAAGCTAAGGGGCATGGATCTTCCTAATCTATAAGAGGTCGAGCAAAAGGTATTTACTCCCGACCCTATACTACAGTGTTGCCTGTTGTAACCACCAGTAAACGGCAAAGCCTAACCAGCTTAATCCCAGTAATGCCCACGGCAACCAAGATGTGCTTGCCGTTGGCTGAGGAAGCACTTGCGACTCTTGCTCATATTCTTGCCCGTTTTCTTGGTCTGATTGCTGCTCGCGGCTGCGTTGTTTTTTCGCTTTATCGGTGGCACGGGCCCGGGATTTTTGCTGTTTCTTATATTCGTCTATGCCTTTTTGAATGCCTTGGGCAATGAGCCGGGTTTGCTCTTTAGTTTGTCCCGGCTTTTGGGTGGCCTTGGCCATGCGTTCAGCGTCTTCTTGAGTTTGCGGAGACGGGTTAGCTTTGCCATGTTTATGGTGTGCCATTTATTGCGCCACATTATTGAGATAATGAATATCCATGCTAAACATGGCCAGTAGCAGCTTGGCGGCACTGGCATAAAAACCAAAAGGATCTTCTTGCTGGCACCGCTTCACAAATACCGGCAGCCAATTAAGTAGTAGTTGGTTAGCCAGCTCTCGTTGTTGATCAAGTAGATGAAGGCGTTGAGCTTCATCTTGGGTTGCAGCGGCAGCCATGGCAAGCGTGGCCATCATTTCTAAATGATTACAGACATGCAAAGGATCATCATCTGGCAGCTGGGTACCGTGTTGGTGCAACAATACACTCATAAAAAGCAGCGCATCTTCACCGCAATCTGTAAAAGCTGAGGTATCAAGTAACTGTTTTTCAACAAACAGCTGTTGATAATATTGGCTCAGATCACGCTGCGGCTGCGTTAGCTCTAATACTTTGCTGGCGTGCAGACGAAACGCTTCGGTGGCATCACGCAAAGGATCTAGTGTGGCCAAGCTGTTTAAAAAGGCGTGCATGTCATAGCCGCCAAACTGTTGGATTTCATCGTCGACCAAGGGCGCCGAAAATAGGGTGGTAAACCAGTAATAGAGTTCGGCTCGGCGTTGCGAGGTCACTTGGAAATCTTGCATATACTCCTCAACGAGTTTGGGGCCACATATTTAAAAACAATGTCTTTAAATACAGGCAAGCTCAACTAAAGGCGTCTATTCTATCGGCTTTATCCTTCAGATCTACCCCATAACGCCTGCGAATGAATAGCGAGTTAAATGTTAACTTGTTATGATTGGTTTGTTATTTTTTCTACGTGAAGATAAATAATTGTTGTTAACTGTGCGCTCGGCACTAGGCCGCGCGCAGCCTAAAGGGTAGACTTAAGCAAAATAAGTGCATACCCCCATGAGTCAGGAGAGACAGACAAATGTTAAAGCGTGAAATGAACATCGCCGATTATGATCCCCAGTTGTGGCAAGCCATTAGCGATGAGACCCAGCGTCAGGAAGAGCACATTGAGCTGATTGCTTCTGAGAACTATACCAGCCCGCGCGTAATGCAGGCCCAGGGTTCTCAGCTGACTAACAAATATGCCGAAGGTTATCCGGGCAAGCGCTTTTATGGTGGCTGTGAATATGTTGATATCGTTGAAGAGCTGGCTATAGACCGCGCTAAAGAATTGTTTGGTGCTACCTATGCCAACGTGCAGCCGCACTCCGGCTCTCAGGCCAACTCGGCGGTATTTATGGCATTGGTTAAGCCTGGCGATACTGTAATGGGTATGAACTTGGCCCACGGTGGTCACCTGACTCATGGCTCGCCTGCCAACTTTTCTGGCAAAATGTACAACATCGTACCTTACGGAATCAACGAAGCCGGTGTGATCGATTACGAAGAAATGGAGCGTTTGGCAGTTGAGCACAAGCCGAAAATGATTATCGGTGGCTTCTCTGCTTTCTCTGGCATCGTTGATTGGGCACGCATGCGTGAAATCGCCGACAAGGTAGACGCCTGGTTCATGGTAGATATGGCACACGTAGCCGGTTTGATTGCTGCGGGTCATTACCCAAGCCCAATCGCCCATGCCCACGTTGTGACTACAACTACCCATAAAACGCTGGCTGGCCCGCGTGGTGGTTTGATTCTGTCTGCCGCCAACAATGAAGATCTGGAGAAGAAGCTGAATTCGGCAGTATTCCCAGGTGGTCAGGGTGGTCCTCTGATGCACGTTATCGCCGGTAAGGCAGTCGCCTTCAAAGAAGCGCTAGAGCCCGAGTTCACTGAATACCAGGGTCGAGTGCTGAAAAACGCTCAGGCCATGGCCGATGCTTTCCAAAAGCGTGGCTACAAGGTAGTTTCCGGTGGTACTTACAACCACCTGTTCCTGCTGGATCTAATCGACAAAGACATCACCGGTAAAGATGCGGACGCAGCCCTAGGCCGCGCCTTCATCACCGTGAACAAGAACGCCGTTCCCAACGACCCGCGCTCTCCGTTCGTGACCTCTGGTATTCGTCTTGGTACTCCGGCAGTAACCCGCCGTGGTTTCAATGAAGCCGACGTTCGCGAACTGGCAGGCTGGATCTGTGATGTGCTGGACGACATCAACGATGAAGCTACCATCGCCCGCGTGAAAGAGCAGGTGCTGGACATCTGCCGTCGTCACCCAGTTTATGCATAATCGCATAATCTAGATGTTGAAAAAACGGGGCCTTCGGGCCCCGTTTTTATTTTATGCAGCGTGAAGAGCGAAGGGTAAAGAGGGCGAGATAAGCTTAAAAACTAAACCTAAAATCATTTTGCCACGGAATCCACGGAAGAAGTCAAAAGCGACAAATGAGTAAAATTTATGGGGTTAAGATCTTATACCAATCACACTAAACAAATGGTCTGATTTTATTTCATGTATAAGGTCGAACAAAGGTTCTCCTCCACCGACACGCTGCAAGCACCTATATGGACACCTCGCTTTTAGCAAGTGGGGTTTCTGTTATTGTCGGTAGCCAGGATAAAACTGCGTACGTATATTCGGCCTGTATTGATGAGCAGGTCTCTATTGACTCACTCTGGCCCTAATGAAATCCGCGCCCTTGCAGCATTATCGTCCCTACGGAATCTAGGTTCCGTGTGCTTCACCAGCGTTGGCAAGGGCCGGTCTTACCTGTTACCACATTAACGTCATTCCCACGCGCAGTACCTCGGGGTGATAAAACTCTTTTATTGCTAAACTATTCTTTTACTAACTTTTCGTCACGTCTTTAGGCTAGTTGGTAATGCGTTTGTTTAGACAGCATCGCCCAAATAATACGGGCCAATTTATTCGCAATCGCTATCGCTGTGCGCTGTTTACCGCGGCGCTCGATGAGTGTTTTGGCCCACAGTGACAGCCTGTCTGTCGACTTGTCGACGTAGCGGATAATCGACCACGCCCCCTGCACCAACAGCTTACGCAAGTAACCGTTACCACGCTTGGTAATGCTGCCCAAGACGTGTTTGCCGCCGCTAGAATGCTCTTTGGGGACTAATCCCAAGTTCGCGGAGAAATGGCGACCGCTACGATAATGACGCGCATTCCCTGCGAAGGCGACTACGGCGGTGGCGGTGATATCACCGACGCCTTTAATGTCTGTCAATCGGCGGCAGGCCTCATTGGCACGACACTGTCGGCGAATATCTGCATCCAATTGCTTTATCGACTCGTTGATTGCCCGCCACTCTTCCAGCAGGCTGTGAAAGTAAATCCGTGCCTGCGGTGTCAGCTCGTTATCGACCGCTTCCAATATATCGGGCATCGCCGCCTGCAGAGCTTCTTTGCCACGAGGTTGGACAATGCCATATTCATTAAGCAGACCACGGAGCTGGCAAATGAGCCGAGTACGTTCTTCCACTCGGCGTTCGCGGATACGATGGACTAGATTCATATCCGTTTGTTCTAACGTTCTGGGCGTGACGGTGGTCATATTAGGCCGCTTCGCCGCCTCACAGATAGCAAACGCATCGTTGCGGTCATTCTTGTTCCCTTTGACGAAGGGTTTAACGTGCTGGGGTGGCAATAACATCACCGTGTAACCCAGTTTCTGTAATGTTCGACCCCAGTAGTTAGAGCCACTACAGGCTTCCATCGCAATAGTCACTCCAGGATATTGCGCCAAGAAATTAAGCAAGTTAGCGCGACGAACCTGACGGTTAAATATCGCCTTACCTGCTCGATTCACGCCACAAACTTGAAACAGATTCTTTGCTAAATCGATACCTATCAGCGTAATGTTCATAGTGGACACCTTTTGTGATGACATTTGAGTGTGTAACCCAAATATGGCGCGTAATGACGCCGGTTGCACAAGAGGTGTCCATCTCATCATCCCTGTGGCGCTCAAACACATAACATCCCTGTTATGTGATGGTCGGTGGAGTAGAACCCTTTATCCGCCCCTATGCCACGGAGCCGCCTGAGGGTGGGGTTAGCAGACAACTCGGTGCTTAAAGAGAGGTAACAGAGATGGCCTCCCACGACCGTGACATGCCAAGGATGGCATGTCCGAGCTTACATGGATGTACTCGTAGCGAGTCATGGGAGGCGGCTGTGTTACCTCAGACGTTCCGACCCAACACCTGACCAAATATTTAATGTGATTGGTATTAACCATAAAAATCACTCTTTGATCTTGTCTCAGCTTAATTTTTTCGTGGCAAAGAGATCTTTAGTCTCTAGGTATTTGACGTTGGCACTATGGTTTACCCCTCACACTTCACGTTTCACTCCTTGTACGCCCTTAAGCCACTGGCAATCTTATGTCTGCTTATTTACACTGAAGGCCGAAATTTAGCCCTCGGAGGCACCATGCACTGTCCCTTCTGCCAAGCAACCGAAACCAAGGTGATCGACTCCCGATTAGTCGGCGAAGGTTTACAGGTGCGCCGTCGGCGAGAATGTAACGCCTGCAAAGAGCGTTTTACCACCTTTGAAAGTGCCGAATTGGTCATGCCAAGGGTGATCAAAAATAATGGTATTCGTGAACCCTTCAACGAAGACAAGCTGGAAGCGGGCATGCAGCGGGCGCTAGAAAAGCGCCCGGTGAGCATAGAAGCCATCGAACAGTCAGTAAGCCGCATCATGTCCCAGCTCCGCGCCACCGGCGAGCGAGAAATAAAATCAGAATACATAGGTAATCTCGTTATGGAGGAGCTAAAGCTACTCGACAAAGTAGCCTATATTCGTTTTGCCTCCGTGTACCGTTGCTTTGAAGACTTACGCCAATTTGGTGAAGAAATAGCCCGGCTGGAGCAATAAGTGTTTAACTCTCAAGATGCAAACTATATGGCCAGAGCATTGGAACTCGCCAAGCGTGGCCACTTTACCGTTAGCCCAAATCCTGCCGTAGGCTGCGTTATCGTGCAACATGATCAGGTAATTGGCGAAGGTTATCACCGCCAAGCCGGTGGTCCTCATGCCGAAGTATTTGCTCTGCGCCAAGCGGGGGCCGCAGCGTTGGGGGCAACCGCCTATGTAACACTGGAGCCTTGCTCTCATTATGGCCGCACACCACCTTGCGCTCAGGCTTTAATTGATGCGGGTATAGCGCGAGTGGTTGTAGCGAGTGTGGATGCCAATCCGCAAGTGTCAGGCCGGGGGTTAACCATGCTGCGCGCAGCGGGCATTCATGCCGAAGCGGGGCTAATGGCAACAGAGTCGGAAGCCATTAATCGCGGCTTTATGCATCGCATGCGCACGAGTTTACCGTTTGTAACGGTAAAGCTGGCGGCTAGTCTAGATGGGCGCACCGCTTTGGCTAACGGACAAAGCAAGTGGATCACCGGCCCTGCGGCGCGGCGCGATGTGCAACGCCACCGCGCCTTAAGCTGCGCTATTTTGTCGGGAGCCGATACGGTACTCATCGACAACGCCAGCCTTAATGTGCGCTGGAACGAGCTGCCCGAGTCGGTGCAAGCCAGCTATGGCGAGTATAATGCTTCTGATAATATCGATGATGTGGCTACTCACCAAGTTCACCAACCATTGCGCCAACCGCTGCGGGTGATCATAGACACCCGTAACCGTTTGACATCTAACCTAGCGTTATTCAGCGTATCTGGTCCTATTCTCCTCTTGCGCACTCAAGTTACGGGGGGCTTTAACGCTGAGGTAGAAGAGTGCGTATTGCCACTTACCGACCTCGGTCAGCTGGACTTACCCGAGTTAATGGCCGAGCTTGGCCGTCGCCAAATTAATCACCTGTGGGTAGAAGCAGGAGCTCGGTTAGGAGGAGCCTTATTAGACGCAGCACTCATTAATGAGCTGGTGCTTTATCAGGCGCCTAAGTTGATGGGCAGCAGTGCTCGTGGTTTATTCGATGTGTCAGAGCGGGTGGCTATGAGTCAAATCACCGAGTTAGAATGGCAAGATTGCCGTAAAGTGGGCGACGATATTAAATTAACCGCAAAAGTAAAAAATTGATGTTTATCGGTATTGTAGAAGCCACTGGCACCTTGGCGGCCAGCGGTTTGATCATTTATTAAGGGAGAGTCCCATGGCTTTAAGCAGTACCCAAGAGATCATCGACGATATCCGTCAGGGAAAAATGGTTATTTTGATGGATGATGAAGACCGTGAAAACGAAGGCGATTTAATTATGGCCTCGCACCATGTGCGCCCAGAAGACATCAATTTTATGGCGAAATATGGCCGCGGCCTGATTTGCCTGACCTTGACCGAAGCCCGCTGCCATCAGCTGGATATTCCACAAATGGTCAGCCGCAATACCGAGCAGTTTTCTACGGCCTTTACCGTGTCAATTGAAGCCGCCAAAGGCGTGACTACCGGCATTTCTGCAGCCGACCGCGCGCGAACTGTGCAAGCGGCCGTAGCTCCCGATGCCAAACCGTCCGACTTAGTACAACCGGGGCATATTTTTCCGTTGAAAGCCCAAAATGGTGGTGTATTAACCCGCGCCGGCCATACCGAAGCCGGTTGTGATCTGGCCAGACTGGCGGGGCTGGAGGCTTCGTCGGTGATCGTGGAAATTTTGAATGAAGACGGCACCATGGCGCGTCGTCCCGATCTGGAAGTGTTCGCTAAAGAGCACGACATTAAACTGGGTACCATTGCCGATTTAATTGAGTATCGCAATCAACATGAAACCACAATCGAGCAAGTGGCGCGTTGTCATTTGCCCACTGAGTACGGTGATTTTGAGCTGGTTACTTTTAGAGATACCATCGACAATCAGGTGCACTTTGCGCTGAAGAAAGGCGACATCCAGCAAGACGAGCCGGCACTGGTACGAGTGCATATTCACGATATGTTTACCGATGTGTTGATGACCGACCGTCACTCGTCTCGCACTTGGCCTTTGGGCAAATCTATGCAGCGTATTGCCGATGAGGGCGGTGTGCTGGTGATTCTGGGTCGCGAAGAAACGCCGGATCACTTGTTGTCATTAGTGCGCCAGTTTGAAGCCGTAGACCGTGGCGAGCGATCAGCCGCCGCCAAGTGGCAGGGGACCTCACGCCGTGTTGGTGTGGGCTCGCAAATTCTGCAGGCCATGGGCGTGGGGAAAATGAAGCTATTAAGCTCACCCAAGCGCTACCATGCGCTGTCTGGCTTTGGTCTGGAAGTCGTCGAATACATTACCGATTAATGCTGGGTTGCGGCTGTTTATCAAAGAAGCCTACTTTATGTGGGCTTTTTTATGGGAGTTGATTGAGTTTTCACACTCAAGCGTCAACAATGAGCGCCTTAACTGAATTATCTTGTTACAAGGACGTCGATGGCTATTTGGGGAAAAGGGCTGCGAGCCAAGGCAATGTGGACACTATTCGTTGCCTTCTTGCTGGTATTTATTCCGGCCGTGGGGATGGGTTGGCAGATAATGTCTGGGGTGCAAGAGCACTTTGGCAACGCCTTTGCTCGTAACTTCACACAACTGAACCGACAACATATCTTGGTGCCCTTGTCTCGAGATCTCGCCTTGGCTCAGCGCTTTGCTGATTCTATCTTGATGCAACAATGGCTGAGCAATGAAGATGATGAGCAAGATAAAGCCATGTTATTTCGTGAAAGCGAAGGCTATATCAAGGATTTCAGTAGCCATTCCTTCTTTATTATCAGCGCTCGGTCGGGAGCTTACTATTATCGGGAAGCCAACAGGCCTTTCGATGGTCAACCCGAATATATTCTTGCTGCCAACAACCCCGATGATGCCTGGGTTTACAATGTACTAGCTAATGGTCACAAGGTTAATATTAACGTTAATCATGATACTCGGCTTGAAACGACGCGTGTTTGGTCAAATATTCTAATTGAAGATCAAGGCAAGGTCTTGGGGCTGGCGGGTACGGGCATCGATCTCACCAAATTTATCGAACAGTTTATTGCTACCGATGAAGTCGGTGTGACCCCCATGATCATCGATGAGCAGGGCGCCTTTCAGGCACATCCCGACAAAGACTACATTGCAATAGGGTCGGCGACGGGATCCGATGTCCAGAGTCGTACGTTATTGGCGCAATTACCCGAGGCGCAACGACCGCAGTTGCAAACGTTGATGGCGCAAGCCAAATCTAGCCCCAACCAAGTGAGTATTGACAGCTTTACTCTGGCCGATAAGCGTCAGTTAGTCGCCATGAGCTTTATTCCCGAGTTGGGTTGGTATGTGGTAACCGCCATTGATCTCGACGCGGCGCAGATACTGGAGTCCGTTTGGCTAACGGCCTCCTTGTTGGCCTTTGTCATCATGTTGGTGCTACTGCTGTTGGCCTTAGCTTATGCGGTAGAGCGATTGATATTACGGCCGTTGCGTCAGTTGCAAAGTTCAGCCAGTGCGATTGCCGATGGTAATTACCAGATGTCGTTACCCCCATCAAAGGGTGATGAAATTGGCGATTTGAGCACGGCGTTTAGCGTGATGGCAAATAAGGTGCAAACTCATACCCAAGAGCTGGAGCATAAGGTACGCAGCCGTACCTCTGAGCTGGAAGCCGTCAACAACCAAATGCGCCAGGCTCATCAACAGATTAATGACTCCATTGATTACGCCAGCTTAATACAAAAAGCGATTTTGCCCGATCAGCAGCTAAAGCAAACTTTGGGTGAACATCACTTTGTATTGTGGCATCCCCGTGATGTGGTGGGCGGAGACTTTTATGTCTTTCATCCTGCAGAACAGGGGCGCTTCTTGGTTGGGGTCGTCGATTGTGCGGGGCACGGCGTGGCAGGGGCGCTGATGACCATGCTGGCCCGAGCCGCGTTAGACCATGCCATTCATGATTGCGGCATTGCCTCGCCGGCCAGCATTTTGCAGCAGACCGACCTTATCTTGCGCGGCATGATGCAAGATTGTGAGTTGCCTCGTGGGCTTGCCACCAATATGGATGTTGGCTTAGCCAGTGTTATGCCGGAGCAGCAACGACTGGTGTTCGCAGGCGCTAAAATGTCGCTTTATCACAGCGATGGCAAACAAATAGTCGAAATCAAGGGGAACCGACGCACTCTGCTTGATCGTCGCCATGTGCAATTTACCGATACAGAGCTCACCCTACAGCGGGAACAGACGTATTATTTAGCCACCGACGGCTATTTGGATCAGGCTGGCGGTGATAAAGGATTTGGTTTTGGGAATAGCCGTTTTTGCGATTTATTAAAAACCCACGCCGGTTTTCCCTTGGATGAGCAGGCTCAATCTCTTAAGCTGGCACTAGATGATTATCGGGGGGATTACCCTCAGCGGGATGATATAACCCTACTTGCGTTTAAAGTGGATTCGTTTGAATGAGGATATTGAGATGTCATCGATTGACCTGCTGTCGATAAGAGAACAGTTTAACAAGAACCACATACTACTGTGCTTCAACGGCCCTATTTCTCGTAGCCTTATTGAAGAAATAGGAAAAGCCCTGAAAAACTATCTGCAGGAAGATAATGCCCTGCCGAGTGCCGCCATGGATGTGTTCGGTGTCTATATCGAGTTGACGCAGAATATTCGTCATTACGCTGCCCGCATGAAATATAGTGAGACTGAGGGCTCGGCGACTGTGGTGGTGGCGCGCAATGCCGAGGGGAGCTATCTGGTGTTGGCGGGCAACCAAGTGGAGTTAGCCGATGGTCAGGCAATGTGCCATCGTATTAACCAGCTGACCGAGATGGACAAAGCAGAATTGAAAAAAGCCTATAAAACGCAGTTACGTCAACCTCGGAGTGACGATGCCGCCAGTGGCGCAGGACTGGGTCTGTTGGATGTCGCCCGAAAGTCCTCACACCCCATGGTCGCCAAGCTGGTGGATACCGGCTCGAACCGTGGTTTTTTAAGCTTGTTGGCGGTGATATGAAACCAGAAATAGTCATGAAATCATTAAATATAGTGGGCAGTCAGTCTACTCCCACTATTTTCTGCAACGCAGACAGCGGCGTGATGACGATGCAGGGTGACTCTTACCCAGAAAACTCGTTTGAGTTTTTTAGTGAGATAATTAGTTGGGTCGAGCAGTTTTTACAACACGCCACCTTGCCGCTGCAACTGGAGTTACGCCTGATCTATATGAATACCAGCAGCGTTAAGGCGATGATGGATATTTTCGACTTACTGGAAGCCGCTCATGAGCAAGGCCGCTCGGTGAGTGTGTGCTGGTACTATGATCCGGAAAACGAACGGGTCGTGGAGCTAGCTGAAGAGTTTAAAGAAGATTGCTCCTTTACTTTCAATATTGAGCCGCATGATGAAACCATGGACTGATGCCGAGCTGGAGCGCTTGTTGGCTGAACCTGAACATCAGGAGAGTCCACTGCTTCCGGCATTACAGTGGCTGCAACAGCGAGAGCAAACCCAGCGCAAGCAGCTTGAAAAACTGCTGCGAATTGCCGATTGCAGCGACGGCCTAGCCCGTTCACAGACTCAAGATCTGCTGGGGCAGTATGATAAACAACTACGGCGGCTGGAAAAAATCACCCGAATTTCCGATCGATACCAGCATAATCTGATGGCACTGAACGAGCAGCTAAAACAGGCGGCACAGCAGGATCCCTTGACCAAGCTGGCTAATCGTCGACTGTTATTGGCTCGGCTAGGTGAAGAAGTCGAGCGATGCCGCCGAGGTACAAAACCCTTCGTTATGGTCATGCTGGATGTCGATTACTTCAAGCGGATCAACGATAATTTTGGCCACGAGACGGGGGATAGAGCCTTGTGCATGATGGCCGAGACGATAGTCCAACAACTACGGGGCTACGATTTATGCGCGCGCTGGGGTGGGGAAGAGTTCTTGTTATTGTTGCCGGAAACCGGACTGGAGCAGGCTACCCATATAGTAGAGCGTGTCATGGCGGCGGTACGGGCACTACGACTGGCGAAGGATGAAACGATTCGGCTCAGTATCAGCGCGGGGCTGGCCATCTATCAGCCTGATGAAAACGTCGATTTCACCATCAGCCGTGCTGATGCCGCGCTTATTCAGGCCAAAAATAATGGCCGAGATCAATTGCAGGTCGCTCTGGCCTAGCTTCGCTACCATCGCCTCCTTTTATTACCCTAAATTCGGAGCAACAAACCCATGGCAATACGACTGGGGCCTGAAGACTTTATCGATATGCCCTGGAAAAACGGTGGCGGCGTTACCCGAGAGCTGTATCGGCTGCCCGGCGAACCAGGCAGCGATTTTGGCCTGCGGATATCGATGGCCCGAGTAGGGCAAAGCGGCCCTTTTTCTTTGTTTCCCGGTATCGACCGTATCCTAATGTTGGTAGACGGTGCTGGTTTCAAGTTAGACATGAACGGTCAGGTTTATACCCTAGACACCCCCTTCGTGCCGTTGGCTTTTTCCGGCGAAGAGCCGGTTGCGTGCACATTGCTAGGCGGAGAGAGTTTGGACTTCAATGTGATGAGCGATCGACATTGGGGCCAGGCCGAACTGCAGGTACATGAGCTGGCGCCGGGGCAGATTTATCGTTGTCATAGCGTGACGCCTAGGCTGCTGTATCGTCATGCTACGGGTCAGTATGCCGAGCCAGAATTGTGGGTGCTGGCGCCCGGCGATAGCCTAGATCTAACCGCAGACGAACAGGGCGCGACCCTAGTCGATATTATCCTTTATCCTTTGATTGGAGTCTGAAATGACTACACTGAATTCTATTGTGCGAGACACGGCACCCACCCCAGATGCCTGTGTGATCTGGTTGCATGGCTTAGGCGCCAACGGCCATGACTTTGAGCCGATAGTACCTGAGCTAGGTTTGCCTGTGGGCAGTGCTATTCGTTTTATCTTTCCCCATGCGCCACAAATACCGGTGACGGTAAATGGTGGCCATCGCATGCCCGCTTGGTATGACATTATTGCCATGAACATAGACAGAGAAGTCGATGAGCGCCAGTTGCGCGTGTCGGCTCGCGCCATTCAGGCCATTATTGACCAGCAAATAGCGGAGGGAATCGATAGCCGCCGTATTGTGCTGGCCGGTTTCTCTCAGGGCGGTGCGGTTGCCTATGAGGCGGCACTAAGCTGTGCTCAGCCGTTGGGCGGGCTGATTGCCATGTCTACCTATTTGGCTACAGCTAATAGTGTGCAGCGCCATAAAGCCAATGCCGCCTTACCAATACAGGTATTACACGGCACGCGCGATGCGGTGGTGCCACC
This sequence comes from Oceanisphaera ostreae, assembly GCF_042676125.1. Lineage (NCBI taxonomy): Bacteria > Pseudomonadati > Pseudomonadota > Gammaproteobacteria > Aeromonadales > Aeromonadaceae > Oceanisphaera > Oceanisphaera ostreae. The sequence continues at coordinate 66,993 of NZ_JBHTJS010000006.1, read as the reverse complement.
TGTGCTAGGTGAACGTGCCTGCCAGCAGTTACAGCAATGGGGTTATGCGCCCGAGTTTCATAGCTACTCGATGGAGCACAGCGTGTGCGCCGCCGAAATAACCGACATTAGCCGTTTCTTGTGTCAGTGTTTAGGGCTTAAAGCTTAAAACCTAAACCATTTTGCCACGGAATACACAGAACACACTGAAAAATAAAGACAAAAGCGTCAAGAGCCTTTAACGGGTAAGACCTTATAAAAATAAGGAATTTCACTTGTCGTCTTTGAACTGGCTTTACGTCTGTGCGTTCTGTGCTTCTCGTAGTAAAAAGTTGTGGTGAAATATCCCTAATTTTTAGAACTTTTGTTGGTCTGTTCCACTTCACGCTTTATCCTTGACTCTTCCCATCAAAGTTAAGGAATATTAATGACTGAAAACGAGTTGATTACGGCGCTACAGCAGCGACCAGAGCAAATTGAATTTGCAGATGCCTTGGCGGTGATTGATGCCGCTTATGATTTTATCCCGACGGCTTTTAGTAATGGTGGGCTGGAAAATGCCGCTGGGCAAAACAATGGCTCATGCAAAATTTTTGCCTTTGGCCAATTACATCAACTAACTCCCGATCAAGCCTTAGCCTGTTTTGGCGAACATTATCGAAGCGTATTAGCGGATCTGTCTGGAGAAAGTCATCAAAATATCCGACACTTCATGCAACACGGTTGGGCTGCTATTGACTATGAAGGACAGCCGTTAACGCTCAAAAAACGATAATAAGGGGAGTTTATTATGGCCGGAGCTAACCTGTTAACCCTGATCGACGATATTGCGACCTTGCTCGACGATATTTCATTGATGACCAAGGTGGCGGCCAGAAAAACCGCCGGTGTGCTGGGTGATGATTTGGCTCTAAATGCACAGCAGGTCTCTGGCGTGCGGGCAGATCGAGAGTTGCCGGTGGTGTGGGCGGTGGCAAAAGGCTCTCTGCGTAACAAAATAATATTGGTGCCAGCCGCGCTGGTAATTAGTGCATTAGCGCCTTGGGCGATAGTGCCGTTACTGATGCTAGGCGGGGCTTTCTTGTGCTATGAAGGTGTAGAGAAACTAGTACATTCATTTGTGCATAAGAAAGACGCCAAGGAGCTGCATTTGGCGGACCTCGACGCATCGGTGGATAGGGTAGCGTTTGAGCAAGACAAGATAAAAGGCGCAATTCGTACGGACTTTATTTTATCGGCCGAAATAATTGTGATTACCTTGGGCACGGTAGCGGCAGCCAGCTTTGGTCAGCAATTGACGGTATTGGCCAGTATTGCCTTGCTGATGACGGTGGGGGTATACGGTTTGGTAGCGGGCATTGTTAAGTTGGATGATTTGGGTTTGTACCTCAGCCAAAAAAACGGTGTGCTGCAAAAAACGGGGCAGATATTGCTGGCAGCGTGTCCGTATTTAATGAAAGGGTTGTCGGTAGTCGGAACCGCCGCCATGTTTTTGGTGGGCGGCGGTATTTTGGTACACGGCTTGCCGCCCATTGAGCAAGTCATTCACCATTGGGCCGAGCTGAGTCAGGGGCTGCCCGGGGTGGGAGGCACGCTGGTCTGGCTGACACCTCTGTTATTGAACGCCGTTATCGGCATACTCGCCGGCATGGTGGTGCTGTTGTTGGTAAAAGCGCTCAGTCTGTTCAAACGCAGCGCTTAAGGCTATTGGGGCGATTATCGCCGGGTGCCTGCCCGCAATGCTCGGCGGCTGCGATACCAGATTAATAAGCTGGCACTGCGATAGCTGAGCAAAGCCACCAAAATCAATATGCAGCCAAATACTTTTTGGATAGGCATCGGCTCGTGATACCAAAAGACGCTGATCAACACCGTCCAAATGGGCTCTAACATCATGATGAGGGCTGCATTACCTACGTTACTGTATTTTTGTCCTACCGTCTGGCAGCCAAAGCGTAGTGAGGTGGCGAGCAATACGCTGGCAGCAAACCAGCCCCAGGTGACAGGCGCTATGCTGTCTGGCCACTGTTCAAATAAGCCGGAATAAAACAGATGAATAATGCCGACGACTGACAGCTGAATGCAGGTGAGCGCCATGGGGTCGATACGTCGGGCAAAACGACTGTTTAAATTAAAATACATGGCCAGCGATAACGAAGCGGCCAAAAAGAACATTTGTCCTTTAGAGAAGCTCAAACCATTGCCCATCGTCAGTAGCAGCAATCCGACGACGGCAATCGGCAATGCCAGCCAAAAAGAGTGGCTAGGGCGTTCTTTAAAAATAAGCCAAGCTAACGGCGGCACCAACAGCATCGCCAAGCTCATAATAAAAGCCCCTTCGCCTATGCCGTCACTGTGAGAAATACCTTGGATCCAAAAAATCAGGTTGAGGGTCATCACCAGTCCAATAGCCGCAGCTTTTAGCAGTAATTCTCGGGAAAGAGCCAGCAAGGGGCGATAACAAAAGGGCAGCATAATTAAGGCCGCCAGCAAGAAGCGCCAGCCAACAAACCCTATTGGTGGTAGCCCGGCAATGGCTTCTTTAGAGAATAACCAGCCGGCTGAAGCTAACAGGGTTGCCGTTAATATAAATAAATCGCCGCGCCGTTCTGGCAGCATAAACAAACCTCGCCCTGATTTTAATGAAAGTATTCTGCAGTATAAGAGAAAGAATATAGCCGAAACCGAATAGAAGTTTCGTGATTATCGAGCAGGAGTGCTGGGTGTATCCGACAGTGGCCTTACTTTATGTTATTTCACTGCATTTGCACTCAGTACCGCTTGCCGCTGTGAGGTAACCGACATTTTAAGAGGCGTTGACCTTTAGAGATAACATTTTCAGCAGTTGCTGCCCAGCGGGTTCTGCTAGACGTGTTGATTCTGAATTAAATTTAACCACTAAGGGTCGACAGATCCTAATAAAAATGGCTAAACCTGTGTCTGTTACATAAGCTTGAAGCCAGTGGGTTAGCGTAATGGCATGACCGCACAGGAGACGAAAATGGCAGATAATACCGTATCGACAACTGAACCCAGCGTAAGTCAGGATACACCACAACAAGTTGATATGGACTTCGGTGTGGCGATAGAACGTATCGACAGCTGGATAGATGGCAGCGTTCGCCTGCTGCCCAACCTGATTGTTGGCATTATACTGCTGATCATATTTTATGTTGTTGGTGTGCTGGTACGTCGGCTTATTTTGCGCCAAACCATTCAACATGGCCGTGATAACTTAGGCGAGGTGTTGGGCGGGTTCGTTAAGTGGACTATCATTTTATTCGGCTTTTTGCTGGCTGCTACCATCGTTATTCCGAGCCTCAAACCCGGTGATTTAATCGCTGGGCTGGGTGTGAGTTCGGTGGCCATCGGTTTTGCGTTTAAAGATATCTTGCAAAACTGGCTGGCAGGCCTGCTTATTTTACTACGTCAGCCCTTTAATATTAACGACCAAATCGAGGTCAATGGTCATGAAGGCACGGTGCAGCGTATTGAAACTCGCGCCACCATTATTAAAACCTATGATGGCCAGCGCATCGTGATCCCCAATAGTGATATTTATACTAATGCGGTGAGGGTGCTTACTGCCCATGACTACCGACGTAGTCAATATGATGTGGGCATTGGCTATGACGATAATATAGACCAAGCCTGTCAGCTATTAACGGCGGCGGTCGCTAAAGTGGCACAAGTAGAGCAAGCCCCCGAAGCAGAAGCGCTGCCGTGGGATTTAGCGGCTAGCTGGGTCACTATTCGCGTGCGCTGGTGGACCCACAGTCACCGCGCAGATGTAACCCGAGTACATGCCGAGGTTATTCGTACCATTAAACTCACCTTGGATGAAGCGGGTATCGAGATGCCCAGTGAGAATTTGGTGTGTTTAGTAGATAGTCAGAATGATGCTGAGGGCGAAACAGAAAGCGAAGATAAAGACACGTCCGCGTCGCGGCATTAGCTTGCTTGTTACCGAGCGACGTTAGGTGTTTTGAGCGTCAGGCGTGAAGCGTCAGGCGCGAGACGTAAGTTCGTCATCTAATGACTTTTGTCACCAGCAGGTTGTGTTAGAATATGCGCACTTTTGTCAACGCAGGGATTCCCATGAAGGTAATCGAAGGGCTAATGGCCGCTCCCGAAGCCAAGGTGGCGATCGTTGTCGCTCGCTTTAATAGCTTTATTAACGACAGCTTAGTGGCAGGCGCATTGGATGTGCTCAAGCGTCAAGGGCAAGTGAAAGATGATAATATCACTCTGGTAAAAGTACCGGGTGCCATTGAAATGCCGTTGGTTTGCAAAAAGCTGGCCAAAACCGGTAACTATGATGCCATAGTGGCGCTGGGTTGCGTGATCCGCGGTGGAACTTATCACTTCGACTTAGTTGCCAATGAAAACAGCAGCAGCATGGCTCAAGTGATGATGGACTTTGAAGTGCCGATTGCTTTCGGGGTATTAACCACCGAAAATATAGAACAAGCCATCGAGCGTGCTGGCACCAAGGCGGGTAATAAGGGCGCAGAAGCCGCCCTCAGCGCACTTGAAATGATTAATGTCCTGCAAGCGCTGGACAAATAGGAGTACTGCATTGAAACCGTCCGAACGCCGTAAGGCCCGCCGTCTCGCTATCCAAGCTATTTACCAATGGCAAATGACGAAGGATAACGTGGCCGATATTGCCCAGCAATTTGCACTAGAACAGGACACCAAAGGGGTGGATCTGGATTATTTTCGTGATCTGCTGTTTGGGGTCTCGGTTCATGTTAACGAACTGGATGCGGTCTACTCACCTTATCTCTCACGTCCACTGGCCGATTTAGATATGGTTGATAAGGCGGTATTGCGACTAGCCACTTATGAGCTCACGCGGCGTGAAGATGTACCTTATCGCGTAGTGATTAACGAAGCCATTGAACTGGCTAAAGCTTTTGCTGCTGAAGAAAGTCACCGTTTTGTGAACGGTGTACTCGATAAAGTCACCAAGCAATTGAAAAAATAACAATAAGCACGGGAAAAAAGCCAGCAATTGCTGGCTTTCATTTTTTATGAATGAATTCGATATAATAAAACACTATTTCACCGTTGCTAGCCATCGTAAAGATGTGGTGATGGGACCCGGCGACGATTGCGCCTTATTGCAAGTGCCGCCCAACACCTTATTGGCGGTCAGCACGGATACGTTAGTAAGCGGTGTGCACTTTTTTGCCGACATGAAGCCTGAGGCTTTAGGTCATAAGGCGCTGGCGGTTAACCTGTCTGACTTGGCAGCCATGGGCGCCGATCCTTGCTGGGTGTCGCTGGCGCTCACCTTACCCGAAATAGACGAAAACTGGATAGAGCAGTTTTGCTCTGGCTTTTTTGAGTTGGCAGAGTACTACAACGTGGCACTGGTAGGTGGTGATATGACCAAGGGACCGTTATCGATTACGGTGACGGTACAAGGCACTCTGCCCGCAGGTAAAGGTCTAAAACGCAGCGGCGCCAAAGTAGGCGATGGCATTTATGTGACCGGCACTTTGGGCGATGCTGCGCTTGGGTTGCAGCAGGTATTGGGTAATATTGCCGTGCCCGAGAAATATAAAGAATTTGTATGCCATAAATTTGAACATCCGCATCCGCGTATTTTAGTGGGCCAGGCATTGCGTGATATTGCTTCTAGCGCGCTGGATTTATCTGACGGCTTGGTGGGCGATTTAGCACATATTACTCGGGCGTCGGGTATGCGGGCGCAAATTGAGCTAGAACAGGTGCCGTTAAGTGACGCCATGCAAAATACTGTGTCCCAAGAGCAGGGGTGGGAGTTGGCGCTGAGCGGAGGGGACGACTATGAATTATGTTTTACTGTGCCAGAGTTATATCGTGGTCAGTTAGAAACGGCATTAGCCAATTGCGGGGTTAAATTTACTCGTATTGGTCGAATGTATTCTGGAGAGCCAGAAGTTGAGTTAGTATTTGAAGGGCGACCTTATCAGCTACAGAGCCAAAGCTGGGATCACTTTCGCAAGTAAGTAGTAAAGGGGGAGGGGTAAGATAGCGCCGAGCGCCCGGCGCCAAGCTAGAGCCAATAAAAGACGGTATTTTTATTTTAGCTCGGCGCTGTTAATACTTTTCGCTTTAATTTCAGCTTAATTTCTTCCGCTGGTTCCGCGTTCTTCCGTTGCAAAAGTCCCTAGTATTTAGCGTTTTGTTGGTCCTTTACGCTTATACGCTTCACCCCTCACTGGGTTCATCATTAAGGAACATTGAGATGAGAAAGCCTGAATTGGCATCCTTGAAGTTATCTAATCCTGTGCACTTATTAGCGCTGGGCTTTGGGAGTGGGCTTAGCCCAATAATGCCCGGCACTATGGGCACGGTGGCAGCTATTCCTCTGTATCTGTTGATACAAGGCCTAGCGGCTCCTTGGTATATCGCCATCTTGGTGGTGGGCTTTATTGTCGGCATTTGGATTTGTGATGTGGCCACTGACGCCATTGGTCAGCCTGATCACGGTGCCATAGTCTGGGATGAAATTATTGGCTTTGGCATTACCATGTTTGCCGCACCAGCTGGCATCGCTTGGATCGTAGTGGGCTTTGTGCTATTTCGCTTCTTCGATATCATAAAACCGTGGCCCATTGGCTGGTTTGATCGTCGCGTGCATGGTGGTTTTGGTATTATGCTCGACGATGTTATTGCGGGTTTATTTGCTCTTGGCTGCCTGCAGCTATTAGCGATGTATTGGTAAAAAAGCGGTAAGTTTACGCTGGTAGGCTTTATAGTGATAAACAAGACCCAAAAAATAAACCCCCGAATCGTCAGATCCGGGGGTTTTTCTTTAGCTGGGTGCTCCGTCATTACGGGCTAGAGCAGGTATGGCTCTAGAGATTAAACGCTTCACTCTTCACACATTACTCTTCACGTTGTCTAACTAAACGTTAAACAAGAAGTTGAGTACGTCGCCGTCTTTCACCACATACTCTTTGCCTTCGGCGCGCTGCTTACCGGCTTCTTTGGCACCTTGCTCGCCCTTAAAGGCAATAAAGTCGTCATAAGCGATGGTTTGCGCGCGAATAAAGCCTTTTTCGAAGTCAGTGTGGATCTTGCCCGCTGCTTGAGGTGCAGTGGCACCCACAGGGATAGTCCAGGCACGTACTTCTTTTACACCAGCGGTGAAATAGGTTTGCAGATTAAGCAGTTCGTAACCGGCGCGGATCACGCGGTTAAGGCCTGGCTCTTCAATGCCTAAGTCGGTCATAAACTCGGCCGCTTCTTCGGCGTCTAGCTCGGCTATTTCCGACTCCATTTCAGCGCACACGGGCACGACAATAGCGTTTTCGGCGGCGGCAATCTCTCGTACCTGATCCAGGTAGGGATTATCTTCAAAGCCGTCGTCATTGACGTTAGCAATGTACATGGTGGGCTTGATGGTTAAGAAGTTTAGGTACTCGATGGCGGCCTTTTCTTCTTTGGTCAGCTCAACGCTGCGTAATACCTTGGCCTCTTCTAATGCTGGCAATAGTTTTTCTAGCACGCTAACTTCAAATTTAGCGTCTTTGTCACCGCCTTTGGCTTTTTTAGCATTGCGGTGAATAGCGCGCTCACAGGTATCTAGATCTGCTAATGACAGCTCGATATTGATGATTTCGATATCGTCTTTAGGCGATACTTTACCCGAAACGTGGATGATGTTGTCGTTATCGAAGCAGCGCACGACATGACCAATGGCATCGGTTTCACGAATGTTGGCCAAAAACTTATTACCCAAGCCTTCACCTTTAGAAGCACCTGCCACCAGACCCGCAATATCAACAAACTCCATGGAAGTCGTCAAAATGCGCTGAGGCTTCACGATGGCCGCTAACGCATCCAGACGCTTATCTGGCACCGGTACTACACCGGTGTTGGGCTCTATGGTACAAAATGGAAAGTTGGCGGCTTCAATGCCAGCTTTAGTGAGTGCGTTAAACAGAGTGGATTTGCCTACGTTAGGCAGGCCCACGATACCGCATTTAAAACCCATGATAAGTGTCCTGAAAGTGATTGCTGAAATGGTAACTAAGAGTGCTTGCTAAGAGCGATGACTAAAAATTACTTGGTAGAGTCGGCATTGAAAGCATGCAGGCGGTTCATTGCCTTGTTTATGCCATCATTATATAGAATATCGGTGCAGCGTGTCGCTTCATCAACCGCCGCTTCTAGCAATGCGTGCTCGGCGGCGGGGGCTTTGGTTAGCACAAACCCAGCTACCTGAGACTTATGGCCCGGGTGGCCAATGCCAATGCGCAGCCGATAAAAATCTTTGTTATTACCCAAGCAGCTTATGGAGTCGCGTAGGCCATTATGGCCTCCGTGGCCGCCGCCTTGCTTAAAGCGCACTGTGCCGGGGCTTAAATCTAATTCGTCGTGTGCAATTAAAATCGACTCGGGAGCAATTTGGTAAAAATTTGCCATGGCGGCTACCGCCTTACCTGAACGATTCATAAAAGTGGCAGGGATCAATAGGCGAACATCGTGGCCTTGAATGCGCACCCGCCCAGTCCAACCAAAAAATTTAGCTTCTTCTTTTAGGGTAGCGCCGTGCATGCGAGCAAGTTCGGCTACATACCAAACGCCAGCGTTATGGCGGGTGTTAGCGTATTCTGGGCCCGGATTACCGAGCCCAACAATCAGTTCGATAGGGTTCATATACAGACCTGGCCATTAAAAATAACGCCACATTCTAATAAAGAGCGGCAATAATGGCCACCTTACTCGTATCAAACCGGCATAATAGCGTAAAATGAGCTGTAAAAGGCGAGTGAAGAGGGAAGAAGTGCATAAAACATAGCGGTAAGCCGTACGCGCTAAGTAAAGTATAAACACCGTCTTTTTAAAGTGTCGTTATTTTTCTGTGGGTTTATATCTATGCCGTCTTCCTGATGACCATCAGGATCTTGGTTTGAGGTTTTGTATTTTAGTGCGAAGAGATAAATATCTGGGCAAACGTGGTAAGACGATGGAAAAGCGCTGGTGTTTATTTTTGTCGTATAGCGTACGGCTTAAGGCGTATTGCTGCCGTAGCGCTAATTTTTAATAACGAAGGGTGAACGATGTTTGAATTATTGGGCTGGTCGCTATTGGCTGGAATTGCTAATGCGCTGGCGGGCGGAGGTCTTTTTTTTACCTTGCCGGCCTTATTGGCATTAGGCATACCGAGTACCTCGGCGGTGGCGACTGCTAACGTGGCCTCTTGGCCTGGCTATATAAGTGCTTTTTGGGGAATTCGCAAAAAGCTACGCACCGGACCTTTGTGGGCATTAACCGTTATAGGTCTGCTGGGTGGGGGATTAGGAGCATTAGTGCTGGTGCAATTTGATGCCAGTAACTTTAATTATTGGGTACCTTGGCTGCTGCTTGCGGTAAGCGTGCTCTATGCCCGCCAATTATTAAGTAAGGCGGGGTTTGAAGGGCCATTGGTACTGCGCCTTCGTGGTTGGCCATTATTATTTAGTGGCAGCTTTTATGGTGGTTTTTTCGGTGGCGGCTTAGGCGTACTGTTCATGTCGATAACCGGTCAGTTACGCATGGGATCTAATTTACAGCAGCACGCTATTAAGCTGTATTTGTCGATGTTAGCCAGCGGTGCCACCATAGTGGTGTATTCACTCTCAGGCTTAGTCTATTGGCAGGGCGGTGTCGTACTGGCGCTGGGCTATTTAATTGGCGGCAAGCTCGGTGCCAAACTACTTACCCGGATTAATCCCAAGCTACTGGCATGGAGCATAGTTACCTTCGGCATGGTGTTAAGCGGCTACTACTTCGTACGATTCTATTTATAGACACCGCTAAAGCAGCGCCTACAGAAAACACCTGGCACAAAAACAAAACCCCGAACCTTTGCAGGTATCGGGGTTTTTCTTTAGCTAGGCTTTCATTCAACATTAAGCATTTAAAACTCAACATTCCCGCGCAGCGGGTAGCCTGGCGCTACATTTACTTAAACTTCAAACATCGCTGAAATTGACTCTTCGTTGCTGATGCGGCGAATGGCTTCGGCCAGCATTGGCGACAGCGTCAATTGTTTTACTTTGCTCAACGACTTCATTTCTTCGCTAAGTGGTACAGAGTCGGTGACGATCACTTCATCAATCACAGAATCTTTAATGTTCTGATAGGCATTGCCCGAGAACACGGCGTGAGTTGCATAAGCAAACACGCGCTTGGCGCCACGCTCTTTCAGCGCTTCAGCGGCTTTACATAAGGTGCCGCCGGTGTCGATCATGTCATCAACAATGACGCAATCACGGCCTTCAACGTCGCCAATCAGGTTCATTACCTGAGACACGTTAGCGCGTGGACGACGCTTGTCGATAATGGCAATTTCAGTTTCATCCAGTAACTTGGCCACGGCCCGGGCGCGAACCACACCCCCGATATCCGGAGAAACCACTACCGCGTTTTGCAAACCTTTAGCCAGCATATCTTCTAGCAGCACCGGCGTACCAAATGCATTGTCTACTGGTACATCGAAGAAGCCCTGAATTTGCTCGGCATGTAAATCAACGGTCAACACGCGGTCTACACCGACGCTAGACAGAAAATCAGCCACTACCTTAGCGGTAATTGGCACTCGAGAAGAGCGTACACGACGGTCTTGGCGGGCATAACCGAAGTAGGGGATAACGGCAGTGATACGACCGGCAGAGGCTCGGCGTAACGCATCCACCATCACGATCAGTTCCATCAGGTTGTCGTTGGTTGGCGCACAGGTCGACTGGATGATGAATACATCGCCGCCCCGTACATTCTCGTTAATTTGTACGCTAATTTCACCATCACTGAAACGGCCAACATCGGCAGCACTCAGTTTAATGAATAAACGATCGGCGATACGTTGGGCGAGTTCCGGCGTAGCATTACCAGCAAACAGCTTCATGTCGGGCACGGTTGAAAACCTCAGGATTGTTTCATGGGTGGCGAGACTGGACGGGGCCGTGAACCCGTATCACGAAAACACTTTCGCTATCCAGCCCGTTTTAAAAATCAAATTAGAGTATACAGTGTATCAAACAAGGTGTTGAGTTGGAGTACTCAAGCGGTGAGATGGCGTTAGGCCTAATCATCCTGTTTGTACACTTAACAGTCAATTAACTCTTCGAATAAGAGCGAAAATGGGCCCACCCCATTCCCTGTCATTGCTGCCTAAATTGTCGAATTAGAAGACGGCACACGCTTAATCGCTGGCTTTAGCTTCTCTAGCGCACTAAATAAGGGTGACTGATTACAGCCTTTGGCCACGAAACCGAATACACCCCTCGGGGCTTTCGCAAGCACATCTTCAGCCGCTTGTTGACTACCAAAACTGGCGAAGATGCAGGCACCCGTGCCCGTCATTCTTGACGGCGCATATTCTAGCAACCAGCTAAGTAGCTTGGCAACCTCGGGGTGACGCTTTTTAACCAGCGCCTCACAATCGTTGCGCCAAGGGGTCTCTAGCCATTGTTGCAGGGTTAAAGCCGGGCTGTTACGCACCAGTTCTGGGTCGTTAAAAATAGTCGCGGTGGCCACTTCAAGCTGCGGGCAGAGTATTAAATACCAAGGCTCGTCGGGGCAAGCGGGAGTTAATATCTCACCAACGCCTTCGGCAAACGCGGCGTGCCCCCGTATAAACACTGGTACATCGGCACCTAATGCAATGCCTAGCTCAGCAAGTGTGTCGGTGCTTAGCCCCAGTTTCCATAGCTGATTTAGCGCAACTAATGTGGTGGCCGCATCGCTAGAGCCGCCACCCAAACCACCCCCCATGGGTAAGAGTTTAGTTAAATGGATATGTGCGCCTTGGGTGGCGCCGGTTTTCTTTTTTTGCAACTCTTGCAACAATCGCGCAGCTTTTATAATCAAATTTTGTTCAGGCAAAACGCCGGCAAGCTCGGGTGTTAGTATCAGTTCACCGTCGTCGGTAGGCGAAAAAGCTAACGAGTCACCATAATCTACAAACTGAAATAGGGTTTGCAAGTTGTGGTAACCGTCGTCGCGCCGCCCGGTAATGGATAAAAACAAATTAAGCTTGGCCGGTGCCGGTAACGTGAGCATATTCAGATCTCTCAAGAAGGATATAAAGAAAGCCGTACGTTTAACGCTGTACGCCGTACGTTAAAGAAAAACACCGGTTTGGTCTTTACGCACAGCGTTTAACGTAAGGCGTACCGCTGCTGTCATGGATTGCCGCGTCGCTACGCTCCTCGCAATGACGTCTAAAAGAAAGCCATACGTCTAACGCTGTACGCCGTACGTTAAAGAAAAACACCGGTTTGGTCTTTACGTACAGCGTTTAACGTAAGGCGTACCGCTGCTGTCATGGATTGCCGCGTCGCTACGCTCCTCGCAATGACGTCTAAAAGAAAGCCATACGTCTAACGCTGTACGCCATACGTTAAAGATACACACCTGTTTGGTTTTTACGTAAAGCGGTCAGCGTAAAGCGTATAGCCGTCTGCCGTCTGTTTTATTTTAGCTCCCATTGATGAATGGCTAAACGCAGCTTGGTCTCTTTATGGGTAAGGTCTAATCGGCTGGGTAACCACAGGCCATCAATTTGGGTGTAGCCGAAATAACGTAGTTGCCAACCGTGGGCATTAATCGTTTGTGGGCGGCCATGCTCGTCATAGGTCACTTGGTCGTCGGCACCAGGCAGCCCCTTTATCCAATAAGATAACTGTTCAACGGGTAAGTCCCAGCCGGTTAATCGCCACACCAACTCGCGGGCATCGGTGGCTTGGTGCTGTTGCCCTTTACTGTCTATTAGCGCCACCTTGTTGCCACTGCGACTAAGATCAAATACCCGCTTCCCCACTACATTGGTGAGGTTCATGCGGTAGTCATCAGAGTTTTGTCGCCAAAACAAACTTAGGCTGCCACGTTCTTCGGCAGTAATAATGCCCAGCTTGGCCGACAGCTGCCAATCCTGTAATTGTTCAAGCGAGTTTTTTTGTGCCAACCAGCTACCTGCTGGGGCTTCTTCGGCCTTATAAGCACAGCCTGACAGCCATAACAGGGCTAAAATAATCAGTGTAATCCGCACGTGTAATTCCCCCTAAAAATATGTTGTCAGTATAAGGGCAAGGTTGGTGCCTTTTAAAGCCTTACTCTTTCTCGTACAATGTACGGCTACTTGAAAGATGCAACGAGCCGCGCAAAACCCTCATGAGCCTGCTGGTACTGGGAATTAATCATAAGACAGCTTCCGTCGCCCTACGCGAACGGGTAGCATTTGGACCTGAAGTTGCCCCTAGGGCACTGCAGGAGCTAGTGCGTACCCCAGGCGTGGAGGAAGCGGTGATCCTGTCTACCTGCAATCGCACCGAGCTTTATTGTAGTTTAGAGCCCGACTGCGATAGCAATTTGGTAAGGCAGTGGCTGCAACAGTTTCATCAGCTCGATGAAAACGAGCTTAATAGCTGCCTATATCAATATCATGGCGAAGAAACGGTGCGCCATCTGATGCGTGTAGCCTGCGGACTAGACTCATTAGTGCTGGGCGAGCCGCAGATTTTGGGGCAAATGAAGCAGTCCTATAACCAGTCCCAAAAAATGGGTAGCCTAAAAGGGTCGCTGGATCGATTGTTTCAAAAAACTTTTTCTGTCGCCAAACGGGTGCGCACCGAAACCGAAATTGGTGCCAGTGCGGTATCGGTGGCCTTTGCCGCCGTTAGCCTCGCCAAGCGTATTTTCTCTGACTTAAGCCGCACTCGCGTGCTGTTGGTCGGTGCCGGTGAAACCATCGAGCTGGTGGCGCGCCACCTTAAAGAACAGTCGGTAACCCAAATGATGGTGGCCAACCGCACACTAGAGCGCGCCCAAAATCTGGCACAAGAATTTAATGCTCAGGTGATGACCCTCGAGCAAATTCCCGACTATTTGCCCTCGGCTGATATCGTGATCAGCTCCACTGCTAGCCCGCTGCCGATTATTGGCAAAGGGCTGGTTGAGCGCGCCTTAAAAGCGCGCCGTCAGCAGCCTATTTTGCTGGTCGATATTGCAGTGCCACGCGACATAGAGCCCGAAGTAGACGAGCTAAACGACGCCTATCTTTATACGGTGGACGACCTACAGGGCATTATCGAGCAGAATATGGCTACCCGCCAACAAGCCGCAGGCCAAGCCGAGGTGATCATCGAAGAAGAGCGAGATCACTTTATGGCGTGGTACCGCTCGCTTGAGTCGGTGAAGTTGATTTTAGACTATCGCAGCCACGCCGAACAATTACAGCAACACGAGCTGGCACTAGCGCTACAGGCGCTGGCACAGGGCAAAGACAGTGCACAAGTCATGCAACGACTGGCCCGTCGCCTTACCAACAAACTGATCCATACTCCTACTCAAGCGTTGAACCAAGCAGGCAAAAACGGCGATCAAGATATGCTTACCGTATTAGCCAATAACCTTAAACTTGGTCAACATTGATTTAGCCCTAGCTGCGAGACACCATGAATAAATCCATATTAAAGAAACTGGAAGGGCTGCAGGAACGTCACGAAGAAATAGAAGCGCTGCTTAGTGAAGCGTCTGTGATCAACAATCAAGAACAATACCGCGCCCTTACCAAAGAATATGCCCAGCTAGAAGACGTAGTTGGTTGCTATGGGCGCTATCGCCAAGCCGAAGCTGACTTAGCGGCAGGCCAAGAAATGCTGGCCGAAGACGACGCCGAAATGAAAGCCATGGCGCAAGAAGAAATTGAAGCCGCTAAAGAGACCATTGACGCGCTCGGCGTTGAGCTGCAAGTGCTGCTATTGCCTAAAGACCCTAACGACGACAATAACTGTTTCTTAGAAATAAGAGCCGGTGCCGGTGGTGACGAGGCGGCGATTTTTGCGGGTGATCTGTTTCGTATGTATAGCCGTTATGCCGAACAGCAGCGCTGGCAGATAGACATTGTTAGTGTTCACGAGGGTGAGCACGGCGGCTATAAAGAACTGATCGCTCACATTAGCGGCACCGGTGTGTACGGCAAGCTCAAGTTTGAGTCTGGCGGCCACCGCGTGCAGCGCGTGCCTGAAACCGAATCTCAGGGGCGAGTACATACCTCTGCGTGCTCAGTGGCGGTAATGCCAGAAATAGCCGAAGCCGAAGCCATCGTCATTAACCCGGCGGATCTGAAGGTAGACACCTTTCGAGCCTCGGGCGCGGGCGGTCAGCACGTTAACAAAACCGACTCCGCCATTCGTATTACTCACTTGCCCAGTGGCGTAGTGGTGGAATGTCAGGATGGGCGATCGCAACATAAAAACCGTGCCCAGGCGATGAAGGTATTGGGCTCGCGATTAGCGCAAATTGAGGAGGATAAACGTCACGCTGCAGAGCAAGACACCCGCCGCAACTTGTTAAGCACCGGGGATCGCTCCGACCGCATTCGTACTTATAACTATCCGCAAGGTCGGGTTTCGGATCACCGTATTAACTTAACACTGTATCGCTTAAACGAAGTGTTAGAAGGCGATCTCGAGATGCTGTCACAGCCAATTTTGCAAGAGCATCAGGCCGATTTATTAGCGGCATTGGCAGACTATTAATGACGCTAGCACAGTGGCGACACTGGATGCGCGAGCAGCTGGTCAACTCAGAGTCGGTGGCGCTGGATACTGATGTGTTGTTATGCCATGTGCTAGCTAAGCCGCGCAGCTTCTTAATAGCGTGGCCGGAGTATATTCCCACCGAGGCCGAGCAAACTCAGCTATCGGCCCTTACTGCGCGCCGTAAAACGGGTGAGCCGGTGGCGCACTTGACCGGCGAGCGCGAGTTTTGGACGTTATCGCTGGCGGTATCTTCGGACACCCTGATCCCTCGGCCCGACACCGAGCTGATTATTGAAGCGGCACTGGCTCGCTTGCCTGCATCGACATCCACCTTGGCCGATTTAGGCACCGGCACCGGCGCCATTGCGCTGGCGCTAAAAAGTGAACGACCACAAGACACCATCATTGCCGTTGAATTTAATCCTCAAGCGGCGGCGCTAGCACAGCGTAACAGCGAACGTTTAGCGCTTGAGATAGATGTGCGCCAAGGCAGCTGGTTTGAACCCTTGGCCGACCAGTGTTTCAATATGATTTTATCCAACCCGCCTTATATCGACGGCGCCGACCCGCATTTACAATTAGGTGATGTGCGCTTCGAGCCGGCTTCTGCCTTAATTGCCGATGCCGGTGGCATGGCAGACTTACAGCATTTAATCACCCATGCACGTTCGCACCTTGTACCTAATGGCTGGCTATTACTCGAACATGGCTGGCAGCAGGGCACGTTGGTGCGTGATTATTTTAGCGAGCAGGGTTACCAACAAGTAAGCACGCTACGCGACTACGGCGGGCATGAGCGTATTACGCTGGCACAGTGGCCCGGGAGGCACAATGCTGAAAACAAACATCAGTGATCGTTGGTTAAATGATGAACCTGCCAATTTGATGACATTGGCATTGGACGTAATAGAAAGTCTGTATGGGTTAGCAGCGCGAGATAAGAGCGAAGTCATGCTGTTTGCTTTAGAGCAGGAGTTGGCCACACATTTTGCTGAACACTTAGCGCAGCAGTCTAAGCCCATAGCGGCCAGTGACTTGTTGGCAGCCTTATACGGCCCGCTCGGCTTTGCTGGTGACTGGGAGCGTTTCTTTTCTATCGACAACTGCTTAATCGATAAAGTGCTAACTCGCCGCCGTGGCATTCCGGTCACATTGGCTATTGTGGTATTGCACCTATGTGAGCGTTTTGATATTCGCGGCGAAGGCATCAGCTTTCCGGGGCATTTTTTGCTGCGCGTCTTTAGTCGTAACGAGAGCAACGGCGAGAGCAGCGATATTATTGATCCCTTTACCGGTAAAGTGTTAACGCGTCGCGACATCGATTTGCTACTGCGCGGTGCTAGAGGTAACTTGGCCACAATAAAGCCCAAGCATTTAGACGCGGCAGAGCCATTCGAGGTATTAACGCGCTTGTTGAATGTCACCAAGGGGTCGTTTATTCATCATCAGCAGTTTGCCCAGGCGCTAATGTGCAGCGAGCTGCTGCTTAAGCTGAATCCCGAGTGCCCCTTTGAGCGGCGTGATCGTGGCTTTTTGTATGAGCAACTCGACTGTAATCAGCTAGCGGCCGACGACTTCGAATTTTTTATTGAGCAATGCCCAGAAGATCCCGTATCCGACGTGCTTAAAGCTCAAATTTTGGCCTTGAACCTCGTACCCAAAACCCTTCACTAAGGAAAAATGATGAAAACCGTTCATATCAATCATATTCCCGTTGCCAACGATAAGCCCTTTGTGTTGTTTGGCGGTATTAACGTGCTGGAGTCTCGGGACTTGGCCATGCAGGCCTGCGAACACTTCGTTAACGTCACAGAAAAGCTCGGCATCCCTTATGTGTTTAAGGCCAGTTGGGACAAAGCTAACCGCTCCTCCATTCACTCCTATCGTGGCCCAGGTCTTGAAGAGGGCATGAAGCTGCTGCAAGAGGTGAAAGACACCTTTAAAGTGCCGGTTATCACCGACTTGCACGAACCTCATCAAGCTGTAGCAGTAGCCGAAGTTGCCGATGTTATTCAGCTGCCCGCCTTTTTGGCCCGTCAAACCGACCTCGTTGAAGCCATGGCCAAAACTGGCCGAGTGATCAACATTAAAAAGCCGCAGTTTTTAAGCCCCGGCCAGATGAAAAACATCGTCGATAAGTTTATCGAGTGTGGCAACGATCAATTAATGTTGTGTGAGCGCGGTGCTAACTTCGGTTACGACAATCTAGTGGTCGATATGTTGGGCTTGGGTGTGATGAAGCAAGCCACCGGCGGTGCGCCCATTATTTTTGATGTGACTCACGCGCTGCAATGTCGTGATCCCTTAGGCGAAGCTTCGGGCGGGCGCCGCGAACAAATCGTCGACTTGGCTCGTGCGGGTCTAGCCACCGGCCTTGGTGGTCTATTCTTAGAAGCTCACCCCGATCCTGCTAACGCCAAATGCGACGGCCCCAGCGCCTTACCGCTTACCAAACTAGAGCCGTTTCTCGCCCAGCTTAAAGTACTAGATGACCTGATCAAAAGCTTTGCCGTACTGGATACATCTAACTGAACGTAGATAGTGAAGCGTGAGGGGGAGAACGCCTTACGCTGTATGCCTTACGTTAAAAACAACACCCCCGAATCTGCATGCAGGTTCGGGGGTGTTGTTTTGTGCATATAAGCTTGCTTTTGTAGGGGCGAATTTATTCGCACAAAATCATGGCACAGATTTAAAACGGTCGAATAAATTCGATCTACGAAAAATGGACCCCGGGCTCCGTTTTATCTAGAGCTCGGCGCTGCTCTTTTTCGCCGGCAGGTCGAGTGGGTCAAAATCATCTACGTTAATGGTGCGTAGGCGGCTTATTTCGGTCTGATGCAAGATGTTGGCTTCCTCTTTGTTGATAATATCGGCACTTAATGCCTCAACGGCCAGTGCATCTAATCCAGTAAAGGGGCGTCGGCCTAACACCTCAACAATCTTGTTAAAGATAGGCTCCGCCTGAAAAATATCGGCAAATGCTTGCTCTAGCATGCCCAGCGGATTGCCTTCTTCAACGGTTAAATACAAATCTTTACTGAGGGCCTCTCGGGCCACACCGGGCGTTTGCAGTGCTTGGGCCACTTGATGATCCAGTCGGTCAGACGGACGAACTAGGGTGGCACCCCAAGGGTAAACTAAGGCTCCCAGTAACTTACCGAGCATCGGTGACGGGAAGTTTTCTAACAGCTCAATAACCGCCGTTTGCGCCTGATATAAGCCGTCTTGGCAGGCCCAATGCACCAAGGGCAGTAACTCGTCGGGGCGCCCGTCATCGTTAAAGCGCTTTAAAGTAGCCGACACTAAGTACAACTGACTAAGCACATCGCCTAAGCGTGCCGATAAGCGCTCTTTGCGTTTTAGCTCACCGCCCAGCGTGGCCATGGCGACGTCGGATAACAAGCTGAGGTTGGCACTTAAGCGGTTCATCTGGCGGTAATAGGGCGCGGTTGCGTCCGTTACCGGCGAGGTGCTAAAGCGAGCGTTAGTTAAGCCTAACCAGAAGCTGCGCACCGTGTTACTGATAGCAAATCCAATATGACCAAACACGGCCCCATCAAACTGCTCCAGCGCCTTGTGTGCATCCGGCTCTTGTACCGACAGCATTTCTTTTAGCACATAAGGATGACAGCGAATGGCACCTTGGCCATAGATGATCATGCTGCGGGTGAGAATGTTGGCACCCTCTACCGTAATCGCGATGGGTGCGCCCTGATAACCACGCGCCAAATAGTTATTCGGCCCCAAACAAATGCCTTTTCCGCCGTGAATATCCATGGCATCAATTAAGCTGTGCTGGCTGCGGTGCGTTAGGTGATATTTAACGATGGCAGAAATGACCGACGGCTTCTCGCCCAAATCGATACCGGTTACGGTGAGCATGCTGGCCGCATCAGACAAATACGCATTACCGCCTAGACGCGCCAACGGCTCTTCAATACCTTCCATCTTACCGATCGGGATGCGGAACTGACGACGAATTCGGCTGTAAGCGCCAGACGCAATAGCCGATACTCGCGTGCCGGCGGTACCCGTTGAGGGTAGGGTGATGCCCCGGCCTACCGACAAGCATTCGGTCAGCATGCGCCAGCCTTGGCCTGCCATGTCGGGGCCACCAATAATAAAGCTGATGGGTACAAATACGTCTTTGCCTTGAGTAGGCCCATTTTGAAACGGCACGTTTAGCGGAAAGTGCCGACGACCTATGGTGATGCCCGCCATATCGGTAGGGATTAAGGCACAGGTAATACCCAAGTTTGGTTTATCACCTAGTAACCCTTCTGGATCTTGCAGCTTAAAAGCCAAGCCGAGCACGGTGGCAATGGGGGCCAGCGTGATATAGCGCTTGTTCCAGGTTAGGCGCATGCCCAGCACCTGCTCGCCTTGCCATTCGCCCATGCACACTATGCCCACATCGGGAATCGCACCCGCATCGGATCCAGCCTCGGGGCCGGTGAGCGCGAAACACGGAATTTCATCACCATTGGCCAGACGGGGCAGGTAATAATTTTTTTGTTCGGTGGTGCCGTAATGTTGCAGCAACTCACCTGGGCCCAGTGAGTTAGGTACCCCCACGGTAGAGGCCAGTACTGCACTGGTACCACACAGCTTTTGTAATATTCGCGACTGGGCGTAAGCCGAAAACTCTAAGCCGCCATACTGCTTTTTGATGATCATGGCGAAAAATTTATGCTGCTTTAAATATGCCCATACTTCAGGGGACAAGTCGGCAAGCTCGTGGGTCACTTCCCAGTCGTTAGTCATGCGACAGACTTCTGCTACTGGGCCATCCATAAAGGCCTGTTCTTCGGCGCTAAGCTCAGGCTTAGGGTACTGATGCAACGTCTCCCAGTTTGGCTTACCGGCAAATAATTCGGCTTCCCACCAAGTCGTGCCTGCTTCAATGGCTTCACGCTCGGTGGACGACATTTCGGGCATTAAGCCTTTATATACCCTGAACATGGGGGCACTAAGCAAGTGAGTGCGCAGCGGCGTTAGGTTTAACACCGCAGCTAGCACCGCAAACACCAACCAACAGGTTGGGCCCACTTCACCGAATAAGGTACCTAACACCAGCACGGCGGCAGTTAGCCAGCTAAAGGTGAGTAGCGATGCTCGGCGATAAGCCAACAGGCTCCAAGCAAGTACGAGTAGCAGTAAGGTGATCATCAAAAACTCCTTGTCGCATTAATAAGTGAGCATATAAATCGATACGGGTCGCTGAGGTCAGACCTGTTGATAGTTCTAGTTGTAATTGATGCCGATGTTTAAATCAAGTGATCAAAAAGTTAAAACAGCGCCAAGCGCCCAGCTAACGAAAAACACTTTTTGCAACGGAGTCCACGGAGCCCACAGAAAAATAGAGCTCAAATCTAAATAAAACCTGTTAATGGTGAAGTGTAAAGAGCGAAGAAGACAACCTAATTGATGCCATCTGATTTCTGTTTGTTTTTACCAATAAGAGCCCTCGGTACTTTTCGCTTTTATCTCAGCTTAATTTTTCCGTGGGTTCTGTGGATTCCGTGGCAAAAATAGATTTAGACTTTGTTATTAGCTTGCTGCTGGGCGCTTGGCGCAATGTATGCCAAAATGGACTTTTACCGTGAGTGAGAGGCAATTTCATGTATCAGGATCAGATCCGTAGCGAACTGAGTGAAGCGGCAGAGGTGCTAAATCGCTTCTTGGCCGACGACACTAATCTGCAAGCCATCGAGAAGGCGGCCAAATTACTGGCTGAACGCTTTAAAGCCGGCGGCAAGGTGTTGTCTTGTGGCAATGGCGGTTCCCATTGTGATGCTATGCATTTTGCCGAAGAACTCACCGGTCGTTATCGCGAAAATCGTCCTGGCTATCCGGCGATTGCTATCTCTGATCCTAGCCACATATCTTGCGTAGGTAACGATTTTGGCTTTGAATTTGTATTTTCTCGCTACCTAGAAGCAGTGGGGCAAACCGGTGACGTGCTGTTTGGTCTGTCTACCAGCGGCAACTCGGCTAATATTATTAACGCTATTACTGCAGCGAAAGCCAAAGGCATTAAGGTGATTGCACTAACCGGTAAAGACGGTGGCAAAATGGCCGGCCTAGCTGACGTAGAAATTCGCGTGCCACACTTTGGTTATGCAGACCGCATTCAAGAGATACATATCAAGGTCATTCATATTCTGATTATGTTGATCGAAAAAGAAATGGAGCAGGCGTAATAACATGTGTGAATTGCTAGGGATGAGCGCCAACGTACCCACGGATATTTGCTTTAGTTTTACCGGCTTAATGCAGCGCGGTGGGCGTACCGGCCCGCATAAAGATGGCTGGGGCATCGTGTTTTACGAAGGAAAAGGGTTACGTACCTTTAAAGATCCCAAGCCCTCTAGCCAATCGCGTATTGCCAAGCTAGTGCAGGAATATCCCATTAAAAGCTGCTCGGTAATAAGCCACATTCGCCAAGCGAATCGCGGCGGTATTGCGTTAGAAAATACCCATCCGTTTACCCGAGAGATATGGGGGCGCTACTGGACCTTTGCACATAATGGTCAGCTAACGGACTACGACAAGCTAACAACCGGCCGTCATAATCCGGTGGGCGAAACCGACAGCGAACTGGCATTTTGCTGGATCTTAGATGCCATGGAGCGTAAGTATCCGACTAAGCCCCAGGACGCGTCGGCCATGGCGGAGATGTTTCGCTATGTCGCCAGCTTATGCGACCAACTCCGCGAGTTAGGCGTATTTAATATGTTGCTGAGCGATGGCGAATATCTGATGACCTATTGCAGCAACAACCTGCACTGGATCACCCGCCGAGCGCCGTTTGGTCCGGCACGGTTAATAGATGAAGAAGTGGAAATCGATTTTCAAAAAGAAACCACCCCCAACGACATCGTGACCGTTATTGCCACACAGCCGCTGACCAACAACGAGCAATGGCACAAGATGCAGTCGGGCGAGTTTAATCTGTTTTTGCTGGGCGAGCGCATCGCGGCCACCGATCTGTAATAAGTGCGATTTGTGACAAGAGGGTAGGGAGCAAAGTATCAACAAGCATCTCAACCCTAAATAACATTTTTGCCACACAATACACGGAAAAATCGTGAAGGCTGATGGAGAAAAAAGTAAAGAGGACGGTATGGACAAAGTCCACTCTGCACCTAAAGGTTCTGTATGTAAGTCTGTCCCCTTTACTCTTCACATATTCTTTCGTGGAGAATAAATCTGTCATCTTGATGTGATTGCAGCTAACAAGCCTCAAGCACCGACTGCTTTTCAGTGATTTGTAAGTAGCTTAAAAACCACATAATTAACCCACCGCTAAATAAAGCCGCAGCCACATAGCCCGTTTGATTTGGCGCAGCGCCCTGAGCAATCACTATGCCGCCTACCCACGGACCAATAGCATTGGCCGTATTAAAGGCACATTGCACTAACGCCCCAATCATAGCGTGACCATTAGGCGATACATCCATTAATAATGTTTGGATTAAGGTGGCTAAACCGATACTACAACCAATAAAAAATATCACTCCATAAAGCAGCCAAATATTATGACTGGCCGTTACATAGATAAGTGAAAATATAATCGTGCCGACCAGCACCATTCCGGTAGTTTTAATTGCCGATTTATCGGCGGCTTTACCCAGCACATAATTACCAAGAGTCGAGCCGATACCAAACATTACCATGGCAATTGAAATAGTATAGGCTGGGCTTTCGGTGACCACTAAAATAGTATCGGCAATGTAAGTATAAATACAAAACACACCACCAAAACCAATAATTACAATACCTAAAATAGACCAAACCAGTTTATTTTTTAGTACACCAAATTCGTTAATTAAATTAGATGGTTGTGCATTTTTAACGTTTGGAACAACGTAATAGACACAAATAAAAGCAATGAAAGCTAAAGCCCCAGCACCCGCTAAACAGTAACGCCAGCTAAGATATTGTCCGACTAGAGTCACAATGGGTACACCGACAATAGTCGCGATGGTTAACCCCATAAAAACTTTCGACATAAAACTTGCGCGCTTGCCTGCTGGCGCAATCGACGAGGCTAATAGAATGGCCGCACCAAAATACGCGCCATGGGGTAGGCCGCTTAAAAATCTAAATAACACCAGTTGTTCAAGTGACGTTGCGAAGGCACTTAAGCCATTTGAAATGCACATTAGACTCAAAAATATTAGCAGCGCGGTGCGTTTCTTCATGTTTGCGGTGGCTAACATTAAAATGGGGGCTCCAACTACTACACCTATTGCATAGGCACTAATAGCATAACCGCTTTGTGACGGAGTGGAGTTAAACGTTTCACTAATGAGAGGAAGCATCGGCATCATTGAAAATTCAGCTAACCCTAAAATAAAGGCTCCGAGTGCTAACACAATTAAAATTGCGGTTCTGTTAAGTTGACTAGATGCCGATGTTACATCTGTGGCCATATAAAACACCTTAAGGTTAACATTTAATACATAAATAAACCGAAGCCACGGCAAGCTACGCGGATCTATCGCGCGGTATAAAGGCTAAAGAAGTGTAGATGTGTATGTAGATATAAGAATAGAGAGCTATTTTAAGTTAAAAGAGATACTGCGTCATCTATAAAAAACAAAACCCCAAGCCTGCTGGCTCGGGGTTTATTATTTGCTTGGCGCTAAAGCTTAAATTATTCTTCGGCGTAGCCGTGAGGTGGCAGTAAGGCACCGTCTAAATAGGCGTTGCCTTGTTGCATAACCACGCGGCCATCGCAAAACCAGCGCACCGTAAGCGGATAAATAGCATGTTCTTGCACTAGTACCCGTTCGGCTACTTCGCTGGCAGTGTCACCGGCAAAAATAGGCACTCGAGCTTGCAATATTACCGGACCACCATCCAGCTCTTCGGTAACAAAGTGCACACTGCAACCGTGCTCTTTATCACCCGCATCAATGGCTTTTTGATGGGTGTGTAGACCCTGATAACGAGGCAACAAAGACGGATGAATATTGAGCATCCGCCCCCGATAATGGCGCACTAACGTCGGCGTTAAAATACGCATAAAACCGGCTAGCACCACAAGGTTCGGCTGATAGCCGTCAATGACCTGCATTAAAGCCGCATCAAAGCTTTCGCGATCCGCATAGTCTTGGTTTGACACCACCGCCGTAGCAATGCCTGCAGCGTGGGCGCGCTCTAGACCATAGGCGTCGGCTTTATTGCTGATCACGGCCATAATTTGGCCGCCAAGCTGATTGGCATCAGACTGATCCAGCAAGGCCTGTAAATTACTGCCATTACCTGAGATCAGCACTACAATACGGGTCATTTAATATCAACCTGCTCTTCGCCGTCGGCTGCATTATCAATGTTGCCAATTAACCAGCACTGCTCACCGGCATCTTGCATAAATTTAACGGCCGCATCAGCTTGATCGGCAGGTAGCGCAATCACCATGCCCACACCACAGTTAAAGGTGCGATACATTTCTTTGGTTTCTACGTTACCGGCTGTCTGTAACCAGCTAAATACCGCAGGCCACTGCCAGCTAGCGCCATCAATTACCGCTTTAGTACCGTTAGGCAACACGCGAGGAATGTTTTCCCAGAAGCCGCCACCGGTAATATGGCTAAGAGCGTGAATATCAAACTTCTTGATCAGCTCAAGCACCGGCTTAACGTAAATGCGAGTTGGCTCCATAAGGGCATCAGCCAGTGTGGTGTCGCCTAAAGGCTGCTGTAAGTCGGCATTGCTCACTTCTAAAATTTTGCGGATCAATGAAAAGCCGTTAGAGTGCGGGCCGCTTGAACCTAAGGCAATCAGTGCATCACCTGCACCTACTTTAGTGCCATCGATAATGCCGCTTTTTTCTACCACGCCCACACAAAAGCCGGCTAGATCGTAGTCGCCTGCTTTATACATGCCGGGCATTTCTGCGGTTTCGCCACCAATTAAGGCACAGCCGCTCAGCTCACAGCCCGCACCGATACCCGTAACCACTTCGGCTGCGGCATCAATGTCTAACTTGCCAGTGGCATAGTAGTCGAGGAAGAACAGTGGCTCGGCGCCTTGTACGATCAAGTCGTTTACGCACATGGCCACCAAGTCGATGCCCACGCCTTGGTGGCGTTTAAGATCGATGGCTAAACGCAGCTTGGTGCCTACACCGTCGGTGCCGGCCACTAACACGGGCTCTTTATAACCAGTGGGGAGCTGGCATAGGGCGCCAAAGCCCCCAAGACCACCCATTACTTCTGGGCGTTGTGTGCGACGGCTAACGCCTTTGATGCGTTCAACCAGGGCGTTACCAGCATCAATATCAACACCGGCATCTTTGTAGCTTAGGGGTTTGTTCTGCGTCACGAGTGGTTACCTTGTCATTATATTTAGGAACGGGTTTAGCATGCATCAGTCTCATTTAGCGCTAAGCTAGCAGAGGGGGGGACGGCTGTTCCGTTTTATTAGTCACTGTTTCGGTCGCTATTCTAATTTAATGTGCAAGGCAGTGCCACCTAAACACCGTAAGGAGTGCAGCGTAAGGAGTGAAGGGATGAGATTGAGCACCAAACCAGGCCTAGGGCCAGCTAAATCCCGTGATGAGGTAGGCGCAGCTTTAGAAATTATTACCAAACTCTGCGCTAAAAGCCTGCCTAAGTTCGCTATTTTATGCTAAAGTTTCGCGGTTTTTTTGCGCATCGCCATAAGTCGGAGAGTAAAGTATGAAAGTCGTTGAGGTTAAACACCCTTTGGTGAAACACAAGTTAGGACTAATGCGCGAAGCGGACATTAGTACTAAACGTTTTCGTGAGTTGGCCCGAGAAGTCGGCAGCTTACTTACTTATGAAGCCACGGCCGATTTTGATACTGAGAAAACCACCATTCAAGGGTGGAATGGCCCCACTGAGGTTGATCAGCTTAAAGGTAAAAAAGTCACGGTAGTGCCTATTTTGCGTGCAGGCCTTGGCATGATGGACGGTGTGCTAGAGCACATGCCAAGCGCCCGGGTTAGCGTCGTCGGCGTCTATCGCGACGAAGAAACCCTGCAGCCGGTGCACTACTTTAATAAGCTGGTAAGCCATATTGACGAGCGTATGGCATTAGTTGTCGACCCTATGCTGGCCACCGGCGGATCTATGATTGCCACCATCGACTTATTAAAAGAAAAAGGCTGTTGCTACTTTAAGGTGATCGTTCTGGTAGCAGCTCCCGAAGGGTTAGCCGCGTTAGAAGCTGCACACCCAGATGTTGAATTGTACTGCGCCTCGATTGATGAACGGCTTGACGCTAACGGTTACATCATTCCGGGCCTCGGTGACGCCGGTGACAAGATATTTGGTACCAAATAATAGATGAGTAAAAACCGGCAGAGGCCGGTTTTTTTCTGTGTAAATAAGGTAAATACAAGATGAGCTCAGTAGAACAACCAGCAGGCCTAGCCCCGCATCCCGATGTAGCTAATACGCCTCTGCGCCAAGCATTAGCCGGATCGCAAATGCTCTTTGTCGCCTTTGGCGCCTTGGTGCTTATGCCGCTGATTACCGGTCTAGACCCTAACGTGGCGTTATTTACCGCAGGATTTGGCACCCTGATTTTTCAGATCTGTACCAAACGACAAGTGCCGATCTTTCTTGCCTCATCTTTTGCTTTTATTGCCCCCATTTTATACGGCGTACAAACCTGGGGCATACCCGCTACCATGAGCGGCATAATGGCAGCCGGAATAATGTATGTGTTGCTGAGTCAGCTGGTGCGCTGGCGCGGCACCGTCTTGCTTACGCGATTGCTGCCACCGGTGGTGGTGGGCCCGGTGATCATGGTGATTGGCCTTGGGCTGGCCCCCATGGCGGTGAACATGGCCATGGGGAGAGCAGGTGACGGATCTGCACAGCTGATACCGCAGAACATTGCACTGTGGTTATCCCTGCCGGCCCTTGCTACTACATTACTGGTGTCTACCATGGCTAAAGGCGTGTTCCGCTTGGTGCCTATTACCGCAGGCATCGCCGTGGGCTATGGCTTGGCGTTGTGGTTTGATGTGGTGGACTTTACGCCAGTGCAAGCGGCTGCTTGGTTGTCGCTACCGAATTTTGTTGCGCCCGAATGGCACTGGCAAGCGGTGCTATTTATGCTGCCGGTAGCCATTGCACCCGCTATTGAGCACATCGGCGATGTATTAGCCATTAGCTCGGTTACCGGGAAAGACTACTTGAAAAAGCCAGGCCTGCATCGCACCTTGCTGGGTGATGGCTTGGCTACCATGGGTGCGTCTTGTTTTGGCGGACCGCCTAACACGACTTACTCAGAAGTGACCGGCGCGGTGATGCTCACCAAAAACTTTAATCCGGTGATCATGACGTGGGCGGCAGGCTTTGCCATCGTATTGGCGTTTGTCGGTAAATTTGGCGCACTCATGCTTAGTATTCCCACGCCAGTGATGGGCGGCATCATGATTTTATTATTTGGCTCCATTGCTACCGTGGGTTTAAACAGCCTGATCAAACATCAGGTGGATTTATCTCAGGCACGCAATCTGTGCATCGTGGCCGTTATTTTAATCTTTGGTATTGGTGGTATGGCATTTGGTGTTGGCGGCTTTAGTCTGCAAGGCATTAGCCTGTGCGGCATTGTTGGTATTCTGCTTAACCTGATCCTGCCTAAGTCGCAACCGCATTGAGTCTGGTTTGAAGGCCACTCTGTGGTTATTATGGCAACCTGCTTTTTAATAATGGCAACAAGATGCTAAAAAATCTGCTTTTGGCTGCGTTATGTCTGTGTTCGGCGCTGGCTTCAGCTCAGTCGGTATTTGAAGTAACGCTTAACCCAGCTCCTTACAGCCGAGATGAGGCCCGTAAACAGGCTCTAGACATAGTATTGGCTCGCCTTAGTGGCGAGCAGGCTAAAAGCTCTTGGGTGCAAGAAGAAGCGCGTAGTGAAATAACGCGCTATTTGCAAAGCGAGTCATCAAGCTCAGGCTATCAGGCACAGTTTAACCCTCACGAGTTGCAGGCGTTGCTAAGCAGCGCCGGCTTGCCCTTTGCCACCGAGAATAAACCCAGCATATTAGTGTGGTTGCGCCACAATGGTCAGGTGAAAAATGAAGCCAGCCGTGGCTGGCAAACCGCCGCCGAGCGTTACCAACAGCCGCTGTTATGGCCACTGTGGGATTTAGAAGAACACATGACGCTTAATGATCAGTCGGCTTTTAATACTAAGTTATTGCGCCACGCCAGCGCGCGATACGACGCAGATTATTGGCTAGCCATCGAGTTAAATGATGCAGCGGCAACCGGCCACTGGCAATTATTTTCAGCGGTACAAACGGCACCACTATTCAGTGGCGAGTTAAACGAACAGTTAAATAAACAGCCGAACGAACAGCGCAATGGTAAGGCAAATACTCTTAACCACCTCATGGCGAAGTTAAACGACTATTGGGCTCGCCAAGCCGTACCTGCAGCGACCTTGCTGGCCCCTACTTTAATGGCCAAGAATATGCCCCCCGAGCAACCCTTGGTGGCCACGGCCGATAATGCCGACGAACTCACCATTTTAGTGTCCGGATTACACGCGTTTTCCGACTCGGTGTTGCTTGAGCGCAAGTTGCGCCAACTTAACGGTGTAGAGTCGGTATATGTAGTAGATAGCATGGGCTCGCAAGGACGATATCGCTTAAGTGTGCCAGGCTCGCGTGCCGCCATTTTGCAAGCGTTAACCACAGTAAACGGACTTACCCCCCAGGGTGACCGTACCTTTAGCTGGTCGGGGAGCTAACGTGACACACGACGATACAGAAAATCAGCCAGCTCAATTGGCACTAGCAGTACAATTGCCCGATGATGAAACCTTTGCCAGTTTTTACCCCGGCGATAATGCTCAGCTGATCACAGCCCTTAAAGATGCCGCCATTGGTCAAAATGACGATTTATTGTACTTTTGGGGACAAGAGGGCAGTGGCCGCTCACATTTGTTGCACGCCGCATGCGCCGAGCTAGATGATGAAGAAGGCCAAACAGCGGCGTATATTTCGCTGGATACTTATCACAGTATGTCGCCGCATATATTAGATGGTATGGAACAGCAGGCGCTGGTGTGCTTGGATAATTTAGATGCCATTGCGGGCATTGATATGTGGGAACGGGCGGTATTTAACTTTTTTAACCGTAGTCGAGAACGTGGCATTGGCTCATTGGTGATTAGTGCCATTAATGCGCCTCGTCATTTAGGGCTGGCCTTGCCAGATCTTGCTTCGCGGCTAGATTGGGGCGTGGCCTATCAGCTAAAACCGCTAGACGACGAGGGTAAGCTGAGCGCCTTGCAGTTACGGTCTGAGCTGCGTGGTTTTAAGCTACCCACCGACGTGGGGCGCTTTCTGCTTAATCGGTTATCACGAGACATGAGCACGCTATTAGCGGCCCTCGATTTACTGGACAACGCTTCGTTTCAAGCAAAGCGTAAACTGAGCATCCCCTTCGCTAAAGAAGTGTTAGGGTTTTAACCGGGTGTGAAGAGTGAAGAGGGCAAGCCACCCTTCACCCTTCACTTTTTTTTAGGTTCGACCGCTAAAAAATGACACACTTCTTCTAGTCGGGCTTGAGTGTCTTGATAGCCTAAATCAATAAGTTCGCGGCAATAACCTTTTTCAAATAACAAGAAGCTGGCTAAACCGGTGGCATCACCGGCATCTACGCCAAATAACCGCAGTAAGGCCCGAATGTTGTATGGCAACTTGTGAAAGTGCTTATGAGTAAGATCGTCTAGGTTTTTGCTGGGTTTAAGCACTAAGTTATCGATATGGCGCAACGATAACTGCTCGCGGTTTCGCTCTGGCACCAGTTTAATGGTGCTATTAATACGCTGCAGCCGTTCTATGTCTGAGGTTAGCGCATCGGTAAACACCGTATCCAGCAAGTGCCCGGCAATATCCGAACTACTCGGATCGCTGGGTAGGGTATCGGCATCACTTTCATCTGGGGCCAAGCTAATAATTAAAATGCGCTGTGCACCTAAATGAATCGCTGGGCTAAGCGGATTTAGCTGGTGAATAGAACCATCGCCATAATGATGGTTTTGCAATAAACAGGGTTTAAAAATAAAGGGTAGGGCACTGCTGGCCATTAAATGGGGCGGGGCAATAATGGCTGAGCGCCCAGAACGGCCCGCCCTTGCCCAAGGCTGATGATAAGGTCTGCCCTGATAAAAAGTAGTAGAGTCACCGGTATTGTAGTTAGACGCTGTTACCGCCAGTACTTCTAACGCGCCATACAGCAAGTTATTATCAATACGCGGAAAGTCTATGACCTTTTCTAGTAATCGTTCTAAGGGGCTGGTATCAAATAAGGGCAGGGCAATCTGCGTGGGCTTACCCAACACGCCCCAGAGCAGACTTTTAAGCGAATGCTGAATGACCTTTCTGGCCTGCAAGCGCAGCACATCTTCCGTGTTTAGATGCCGCCAAATATATTCCAGCTTACGTACGCCAAGATGAAAACAAGAGGCATAGCACGCCAACGCGGTGGCATTGATGGCCCCGGCCGAAGTACCGCATAAAATAGGAAAAGGAATCGCCTGACTACGAGGGTAGCACTCAGAAATGGCCTTCAATACCCCTACCTGATACGCCGCTCGCGCTCCCCCGCCGGTTAATACCAAAGCGCAGGAGTTATTTTCTTCTTGTTCCATTTATCACTCCCTTTGCAGCAAGTATAAGGCTTTGCCCCTTCATCACAAAGATTAGCCTAATTATGGAGTCGGGAACTGTGAAGCATAACGGTTGTGTTACGCCGTACGCTGCGCGTCTTACGTTGCAGATATCTCTTTAGATTTAAAAATCCCGCTGAGGCGGGACTGCCAGCTAAAGCGCCACCCTACAAAAGACCGCTTTACGCCTAACGCCTTACGCCTTACGTTAAAGATAAACACCTGCCTTTGTAGTCTTGCGCTTTAGCTGCAAGTCCTGCGAAACAGTAGGGTTTAAAGGTTTACGCCTTCGGCGTAATGCGAGCGCAAGCGTTCGCCTACAGCACACAAAAAATAAAACCCCGAGCCTAGGATATAGGCTCGGGGTTTGTTTTTAGCGCTTGCAGACAGCGTATAGCTAACGGCTTACAGCTGTTTTGAGGCGTTAATCAGCTGTGCGGCAATGTCACCAGTAGCCACTTCTAGCTTGTCGCCTTGGCGGCGGGTTTTATACTCAACCACGCCTTTTTCTAAGCTGCGGTCGCCAATAATCACGGTATGAGGCACACCTAACAGCTCCATATCGGCAAACATCACCCCTGGGCGCTCTTTGCGATCATCAAAGATCACCTCAATACCGGCCGCGGTCAACTCGTCATACAAAGTGTTAGCCACCTCTTTAACGGCGTCAGACTTATGCATATTCATCGGAATAATGGCCACCTGGAAAGGAGCAATTGCTTCTGGCCAGATAATACCGCGGTCGTCGTGGTTCTGTTCAATGGCAGCGGCCACAATGCGTGATACGCCAATGCCATAGCAGCCCATTTCTAAGACTGTGGACTTGCCTTGCTCATTAAGTACGGTGGCATTCATCTTGCTGGAATAGTTATTACCCAACTGGAAGATGTGGCCTACTTCAATGCCGCGCTTAATCTGCAACACGCCTTTACCGCAAGGGCTAGGATCGCCTTCTTTAACATTACGCAAATCGGCGATAGTTGGCAGCGCTACATCACGGCCCCAGTTAATGCCAAAGTAGTGCTTATCTTCAATATTGGCACCGGCTGCAAAATCACTCATTACCGCCACAGAACGATCCACAATCACCGGCAGGTTTAGCTTCACTGGGCCTAATGAACCTGGGCCTGCACCCACTAGCTCGCGAATTTCAGCCTCGTTGGCAAAGGTAAGCGGGCTAGCTACTTGTGGCAGCTTTTCGGCTTTAATTTCGTTTAGTTCGTGATCACCACGCACCATCAGCGCAACCAAAGTAAACTCTTGGCCTTCTGCTGCGTGTACGAACAAGGTTTTCACGGTTTGTTCAATATTTAGGTCAAACTGCTCTACCAGCTCATTAATGGTTTTAGCGTTAGGGGTATCCACCACGCTCATTTCTTGAGTAGGTGCATCTGCTTGAGCTTTAAGCGTCACAGCCTCGGCCTTCTCGATGTTAGCGGCATAATCTGACTCGCTAGAGAAGGCAATATCATCTTCGCCGCTGTCGGCAAGCACGTGAAACTCGTGGGAGGCACTGCCGCCAATGGCACCGGTGTCGGCCAGTACGGCTCTAAAGTCTAGATCCATACGCTCAAAAATGCGGCTATAGGCTTGGTACATCTCTTGGTAAGTCTGCTCTAAGCATTCTTGAGTGGTATGGAAAGAGTAAGCATCTTTCATCGTAAACTCGCGGGAGCGCATGACACCAAAACGCGGGCGAACTTCGTCACGAAACTTAGTTTGCACCTGATACAAATTCAGCGGCAGCTGTTTATAAGAAGACACTTCGTTGCGCACTATCGAGGTAATCACTTCTTCGTGGGTTGGGCCCAGTACAAAGCCGCGGTCGTGGCGGTCTTTAATACGTAATAATTCAGGGCCAAATTTGTCCCAACGACCAGTCTCGTGCCACAGCTCAGACGGCTGCACCACAGGCATTAGCATTTCCACCGCACCGGCACGGTTCATTTCTTCGCGCACGATGGCGGCCACTTTATTCAATACTCGCAGGCCACTGGGTAGCCAAGTGTATAAGCCAGACGCCAATCGGCGGATCATGCCCGCGCGAAGCATAAGCTGATGACTGATCACCTCAGCGTCGCTTGGGGTTTCTTTAAGAGTGGAAAGCAAGTATCGAGTAGTGCGCATGTGCTGAAACCTTATTGTGCTTAAAAACCATAATAGAGCTTAAAAAACCCATATAGAGAGTTTAAAAAGCCGATGGTTGAGCTGAAAACGGAATGGCGGTAATTGTAGCAGGGCAGGCAGAAGAGCAGAAGGAAAGAAGAGTAAAACACGCTGGCTTATATAATTCTCTGCCGCTTATGCTCAGCGCTCAGAGGCAACTGGTTAGCCTCTACCGACACGCTGCAAGCATCCTTATGAC
The DNA here is from genome assembly GCF_042676125.1 of Oceanisphaera ostreae. Lineage (NCBI taxonomy): Bacteria > Pseudomonadati > Pseudomonadota > Gammaproteobacteria > Aeromonadales > Aeromonadaceae > Oceanisphaera > Oceanisphaera ostreae. The sequence goes on along the minus strand of NZ_JBHTJS010000006.1, from coordinate 33,450 downwards.
GCTCAATACATGACATCCGACCGCCATGGATGGCGGGAGTGTCAGCATTGCAGGAGCCTTTGTTGACGCTGTCATATGACGGTTGGCTGAGGCTATCCCTGCTGCCTCTTCCTTAGCATTGGAGTCGTCAATTTGTGATACAAACAGGCAACTCCACAGCTTATAGGAGGGCAGAGTGCGTCTGCTCAGCCGACCCTCCGCGCCAGGGCAGAAAAATGCTCCTGCCATTTCTGCATTTTCGCCATCCCTGGCGGGCAGATGGCGCGGCGGAGCCCCCATGGATGGGTTTACGGCGAGTCGGAGGAGTAGTGCGCTTTGCCTGACTGATGCCACTAATATCAACAAAAACTGGTGATTAATAAATAGTTTTACGTTTGGTCGCAGGCGTCGATGCTGAGTACCCGAGTGAGCTGGCCAAACACTTCAAAGCGCACATTGTAGTCATATAATCGCACCCCATATTGCTGCCATTCTTCCTGTTTACGTTTATAGGCTGGGCGCGGGTCTTGCATTAGCACTTCAGTAATAAATAGTTGTAAATCGGCAATATGAGAGCGGGCGCAGGCCAGCTCTGCGGCGGGGGTAAACCGCACTTCCATGCTTAAATCCGGTGGCGTAGGGGCAAAGCCACCATGGGCTCCGGGCACGCTGTCGACCCAAGGCAAGTACGGCTTTATATCTACAATAGGAGTGCCGTCGACTAAATCTACGCCGCCAAGCTCTAACCATACCTTGTTGCCGTCTTTGCACATGTCGAGCAGGCGCACCACAGACAACCCCAATGGATTAGGCCTAAAGGTAGAACGAGTGGCAAATACTCCTACCCGCTCGTTACCACCAAGCCGTGGTGGGCGTACGGTGGGGTTCCAGCCTTTATCTTGAGTTTGATGAAACACAAACATCAGCCATAAATGACTAAACTCGGCCAAGCCTCTAAAGGCGCTGGGCTCATTATACGGTGCTAGCATTTCTAGGCGCGCAGTAGCAGTCGATACCAAACCGGGCTGGCGCGGTACCGCAAACTTTTCTTTATAAGGCGAGCGAATAATGCCGATGGTATCTAGCACCGTTTGCGGCGCGCCGGTTGATTCGGTTTGCGACGGCTCTGTTTGTGCCATTAATCGGCTACCTTAATCGCTTGGCCGCTACATAGCACCTGCTCTAGGCAGCCGGGCATGTCGTTAAAACGAATACAGCGATCGAGCAACAAGCCATTTGCCCCCATGTCTGCGGCGCGTCGACGTATGCTTGCACGGGCATCGGCGTCTTTAGGCGGAGCTTCATTAGCGGCTACCTGACAGGCCTCACCTTCAATGGAGCCCAAGGTCACGTAATTTATCTCGGTTAACTCGGCCTTGCTATACAGCGTCACGCCATCGCCTTTGTAATAGTCTTTCACGCCCTCTGGCGACACATTGCTATTAAAACCCCAATTAGCACAACCCGATAATGCGAGGGTCAGTAAACCTATTCCAACAAGGCGCAGCTGCATAAGACAAGTCCTTATATTTAAAAAAGAAGTTAGCCCTATTCTGCACCAAAACATCCAGCAGCGCCAAGCTTACCCGCTGCGTGGGAATGTTGAGTGTTGAATGCTTAATGTTGAATGAAAAGCGTCGCTTTTGTAGGCGAACGTTTACTCTCGTATTCTGCCGCTTTAAACCGGTGAAGTGGAAGGGAAGCGAGCTTATGTACACCAATCCTTCAAATACGGATTATTATGTGTAGTCTTTATTCTATGTCGTCCCTTTCACTCTTTACGCTTCCTCCGTCACGGGTCTTTTGGGTCATTTTAACGTAAGACGTACAACGTAAGGCGCAAAACGGTATTTTCTTAACTATAGTGGACTCAATAGAAAACAAGTAAATCAGCCATCGTAGGGAGCCCATAATGAACCAACAGCAAATGGCGGTGTTACATCACGGTGCCGTACATGGCGTTACTGGCTCTTGCCACGAGTTACGATTAAACGATGCGGGCATACTCATTGACTGTGGCCTATTTCAAGGCAAAGATCAGCGCGACGATCTGTCCATCGACTTTGCCATCGATCATATTAAAGCGTTGGTGGTAACTCACGTACACATTGATCATGTAGGGCGCCTGCCCTATTTACTAAGCGCGGGTTTTAAAGGGCCTATTTATTGTTCGCAGCCAACGGCCTTATTATTGCCAGCGATGTTGGAAGATGCCCTTAAAATTGGCTTTACCCGCAATAAAAAACTCATAAATAAAGTGCTTAAACTGCTGAAGCAACGCCTGCGGCCGCTTGCTTATGGTGAATGGCAGCCGGTAGCTAACACCGACATTAGTATACGGTTGCAGCGTGCGGGGCATATTTTGGGGTCTGCTTACGTAGAGTGTGAGGCTCAAGGCGCGCGCGTGGTATTTAGCGGTGACTTGGGGGCTGCGCATTCGCCGCTATTAATGGCCCCCGCATCGCCAGAGGCCTGTGATGTGCTGGTGTTAGAAAGCACCTATGGCGATAAAAATCATGACAGCCGAATAGACAGACGATTACGGCTTAAAAGTGCAATAGAGCATGCCTTGGCTGACGGCGGTACCTTACTTATTCCGGCCTTTAGTTTAGGTCGCACTCAAGACCTATTATATGAAATAGAAAGCTTCATTAAAGAGTTTGGTAACGATGCCGCCGCACCGGGTTTACCTTGGCAAGAGTTAGAAGTGGTGGTTGATTCACCATTGGCGGCCAATTTTACTCGGCTTTATCGTAAGCTTAAGCCCTTTTGGAATAACGAGGCCAAAGCGCGATTAAAAGAGGGGCGCCATCCGCTTTCATTTGAGCAGCTGACCGTAATCAACAGCCACCAAGATCACCTTAAAGCGGTGCAATATATGGTCCGAAGCCATAAGCCGTTTGTTGTGTTGGCTGGATCGGGCATGTGTACCGGTGGGCGAGTGGTTAATTACCTAAAAGCTCTGCTGGAAGATCGCCGAAACGACGTATTATTTGTTGGTTATCAGGCAGAGGGCACGCCCGGGCGTGACATTCTGCAATATGGCCCCCGCTTTGACATCGGCGCTGATCCTTCTGCTGATAAAGATTCAAGAGGCGAAGAGGGCTGGGTAGTGTTGGATGGCACGCGCTTTACAATTCGCGCCAAAATACACCAGGTGAGCGGCTATTCGGCTCATGCTGGGCAAGATGATTTAATACGTTTTGCCACCGACATTACTCCCGCGCCTAAGCAAATTCGCCTGATCCACGGTGAAGATCAAGCCAAAGCCATACTGCAGCAAAAACTCACCGCCGCCTTACCTGATACCGAAGTGGTTATACCTTAAGAGCCCTTCGGGCAGCTATACGCGGTAAGCCGTACGCTGTCAGCTAACGATCAAGACAAACCCCGAACCGGTCGGCACGGGGTTTGTCTTGTGTTTTTTAACTGACAGCTTAAAGCGTACGGCTTACCGCTGCCCGAAGGGCTTGATGTCTTGCTTTTAGCTGGGCGCCGTACGCTTGCTCCTTGGCGCTAGGATCCCTTCAATACAGTCAAATTGCTGCAATTCTTGCTGCAAGCGTTGTTCATCCAATATCGCTTCTATTTTTCGCCACTGACCAATTTTAGCTGCCTCTCGCGCATTAAAGCGCGGAGACCGCTTAACTACAAATTTCTGACTGAAGCTGCTCCTTTCCATGGGCTCCTCCTGCTAGTTAATTAGTTGTTAATGGGTAGTATCAATTTAGATTTAGCATGACAGGAGTAAGAATAGAAGGGGGGTATGACATTGGAATGACAGAACAGTGATCGGAGTCAAGTAACGCCTAAGAGAAAGCTGGAAGCTATCAGCTAAAGACAGACGCTGATTTTTGTAGTCTAACGCGACCGCTGTTGGTCCTGCTGGGCAGGATGGGTTTCTGGGCTCTGTTTATCTTTAGGCTTACAGCTTACGGCTTTATCTTCGATCTGATCCCTGTTTTTCGTGGATTCAGTGGATTCTATTGCGAAAAGGTGTTGGTGTCAGGTTTTAAACCGTTCAGCTTTCGCCTACAGAAATATCGAATATAAAAAATAAAACCCCGAGCCTGAACGGATCGGGATTTTAGGGTATTCATTCAACATTAACAATTAAGCATTCAACATTGCCCTTTAGGCGCTGTAGTTATTTGTTAAGCATCTCCGTGAGCATGGTTTCTAGTTTGTTCTGGTCGATGGCGAAGTTGCGAATGCCTTCGGCCAGCTTTTCGGTCGCCATGGCATCTTGGTTGTGTTCCCAACGGAACTCGGCTTCGGTCATTGGCGTAGGGCGAGTCTCGGTTGCGCCTTTGTCTTGCAGCTTGGCAACTAACTCGCCTTTAGCTTGGCTAAGCTCTTCTAACAAATTAGGACCAATGGTGAGACGGTCGCAACCGGCTAGTGCCAAAATTTCGCCGGTGTTACGAAAGCTGGCGCCCATTACGACTGTGCTGTAGCCGTGTGCTTTGTAATAATCGTAAATTTCCGTCACCGATATCACGCCAGGGTCTTGCTCTGCGGTATATTCTTTTTGCTCGGTATTTTGCTTATACCAATCAAGAATACGGCCCACGAAAGGTGAAATTAAATACGCACCAGCTTCGGCACAGGCACGGGCCTGAGCAAAACTGAATAGCAAAGTGAGGTTACAGTTAATGCCTTCTTGCTCTAATACTTCGGCGGCGCGAATGCCTTCCCAAGTGGCAGCCAGCTTAATCAGGATCCGCTCGCGGCCGACGCCGGCTGCTTGATATAAAGCAACCAAATGGCGAGCCTTGTTGATGCTGGCCTCGGTATTAAACGATAAACGGGCATCTACTTCGGTAGAAATTCGACCAGGGATAAGCTTTAAAATTTCGCAGCCAATATTCACTGCCAGCTTATCGGAAGCATCCATTAGCTGCTGAGCCGCGTCTGTGCTCTGGGTTTTTGCCCAGTCTACTGCTTGGAGCAGCAACGGCTGATACTCAGGAATTTGTGCTGCCTTCAAAATTAAAGAAGGGTTGGTGGTGGCGTCTTGCGGCTGATATTTACGAATAGCTTCAATGTCGCCGGTGTCGGCAACCACTGTGGTCAGCGCTCGTAATTGCGTGAGTATATCGGTCATCATCAGGATCCTTGGCTTGAGTCTGCGTAAAAACAGCGCACAGTATCCCCCATTCAGACCAGTAAAATAAAGCCAAGCTTCTGACTCGTGTCTCGTTTTGGTCAGCAAGCAGTGAAAAAAACGCTGTCTGCGCGTTTTTATAGACGATGATAGTTTATTATTAAGGGTTCAAACCAATACCATCATTTACCTAGCCAGGACGTCACTCATGGATACCACAATTGCTTTTATCAACAATCTGCTCTGGGGGAGCTTGTTGGTCTATCTCCTGTTGGGTGCGGGTGCCTTTTTTACTATACGGCTTGGCTTTATCCAGTTTCGCCACTTTGGTCACATGTTTTCTGTGCTTAAATATAGCCGTCGCTCCGATGACGCAGGTATTTCCTCGTTTCAGGCCCTGTGTACCAGCCTTGCGGCTCGGGTAGGCACCGGCAACTTAGCCGGTGTTGCGGTCGCTTTATATTTGGGCGGTCCTGGTGCTATTTTTTGGATGTGGTTAATTGCGCTTATTGGCATGTCGACCGCCTTCGCCGAAAGTGCACTGGCGCAGTTGTATAAGGTAAAAGACGAACAAGGCAACTATCGCGGCGGGCCGGCCTATTACATGGAAAAAGGCTTGGGTATGCGCTGGATGGGCATGCTGTTTGCTGTGTTTCTAATTATTGCCTTTGGTCTGGTTTTTAATGCGGTGCAGGCCAACTCGATTAGTGTTGCTATGGAGGTTGCCTTTGGCATTCCCGAGTGGGCGACCGGTGTGGCATTAGTGTTGGGTGCTGGGCTAATTATTTTTGGTGGTTTGCGCACCATCGCTCGCTTTGCCGAGCTGGTAGTACCCTTGATGGCGCTGGCTTATTTAGTGATTGCACTGGTTGTGGTGGCCATGAATATTACCGAGTTACCCGGTGTATTTATGTTGATCATTAAGTCGGCCTTAGGGTTGGAGCAAGCGGGGGGTGGTGCAATTGGTTATGCTATTTCTCAGGCATTAATGAACGGTATTAAACGCGGCTTGTTCTCTAACGAAGCCGGCATGGGCTCGGCGCCAAACGCCGCAGCGTCCGCATCACCATATCCGCCACACCCCGCGTCTCAGGGCTATGTACAAATGCTGGGGGTATTTATCGACACCTTAGTTATTTGTACCTGTACGGCGTCTATTATTCTGTTGTCTGGTCAGTTTGAGCCCGGCTCAGGCGTTACCGGCATCGAGCTTACCCAGCGGGCTTTGTCCCATGAAGTGGGTGAGTGGGGCAGTATCTTTATTGCTATCGCTATTTTGTTTTTTGCCTTTACTAGCATCGTCGCCAATTATGCCTACGCAGAAAACAACATCGTGTTTTTAGAGCACGACAGCAAAGCAGGTCTACTTACATTTCGGTTATTTGTACTGGGCATGGTGATGTTTGGCTCAATTGGAGAGTTACCCACCATTTGGGCTCTGGCTGATATCTCCATGGGCTTAATGGCGTTAACCAACCTAGTGGCTATTTTGTTGTTGTCGGGGGTTGCCGTAAAACTGGCCCGAGATTACAACGACCAACGCAAACTCGGCAAAGTGCCCACCTTTGATGCCACTAAATATCCCGAGCTACACAGCCAACTAGAAGAAGGCATCTGGGACAACAACAAGAAATAACCATGAAGCGGGGATTAGGGACTAGAGATTGGGGAGTGAGTGGATATGTGCTGTCATTCCCCATTCCCCATTCCCCATTCCCCAAATTGTCAGGGCTGTTCGCCACGTAAAAACTGTTTGCTGATGGTTTTAAACTGCTCGGTGCCCGCTTGTTGTAATAGCTCAAAAACCACCATTTCTCGGCTAACAATGTGTGCCCCGGCATCGCGCATACGATCTAACCCCAGCTGGCGGTTTTGCTCGGTACGACTCCCCACTGCATCGGCCACTACAAAGACCTCTTTACCGGCTTTTACCAGCTCCAGCACGGTTTGCAGCACGCACACATGAGTTTCCATGCCGCACACGATTACCTGAGAGTAATGTTGCCAGTGTTTGGGCAAACAATTGGCGGCCACCACCGAAAAATGCATTTTCTCTACTATTTCTGGTTGCTCAACTAACTGAGTAAGCGCGGGCAGGGTATGGCCTAGGCCTCTGGGATATTGCTCGGTAAATAATATGGGGGTATCAAAGGCGTGACAGGCCGAAATCAGCCATTGAATACGGGCCTGTAATTGTTCGCTGTCAGGCATAGCCGGCAGCAGCTTTTCTTGCACATCTATGACCATTAACGCCGCTTTACCCGGTTCCATTAACATATTGTTCTCCTGATTATTACGCTGGGCCCAGTATGCCGCTTTGCCGGGGAAAGAAAAAGGCGCCCGTTTGCAGGCGCCTTTGAGGGTGAACTGATATTAAAGTGAGATCACACCTTGAACTCGCCTAGCAGTTTGTTTTGGCGCTGCATCTGTTCGAGCATAGCCTGGCAGTGTTTTACCTGTGCCACGGCACCGGTGGCCACATGCTGACTGATATCACGGATGTTAGTCGTGTTCTGGTTTATCTCTTCGCTGGTGGCGCTTTGTTCTTCTGCTGCGGTGGCGATTTGCAGGTTCATGTCGTTAATGCGGGTGATGGCATCGCGAATGCGGGCCAACACATCGTTAGCTTCGCTGGCATCAACCGAGGTCTGTGCCGCCAACTCTTGGCTTTTCTTCATCTTGTTCTCTGCCAGCTTAACGCCACTTTGCAGACGCTCTATCATGCCGCCTATCTCTTGAGTTGAGCGCTGAGTGCGAGAGGCCAGCGAGCGTACTTCATCGGCCACCACGGCAAAGCCACGCCCTGACTCTCCGGCTCGAGCGGCTTCAATGGCCGCATTCAGCGCTAGCAGGTTGGTTTGTTCGGCAATGCCGGTGATTACAGACAGAATCGACTCAATGTTATGGCTCAGTTGTGCCAGCTCATTCACCGATATCATGGTGTCTTCCATGTCTGCCGCCAGTCGCTCTATAGCCTGTGTTGAGCGAGATACAACCAATGCTCCCTGTTCGGTTTCTAGATTGGCCGCGTTGGCGGCTTCGGCTGCGTGCTGGGCGTGTTGGGCTACTTCGTTGGCGGTAGCCGCCATTTCATGCATGGCAGTCGCCAGTTGATCGAGCTCCTGCAGCTGCATCTGTAGCTGATTTTCAGCCTGCTCCGATTGCCCAGACGTATCATTAATACTGGCTCTCAGTTTGTGAGAGCTGTCCATCACTTCGCCGATTAGCTTCTGTAAATGACCTAAAAAGCCGTTGAATTCATTGGCGACTAGGCCAAAGTCATCTTGGCGTAAAATGGGGAGCCGTTTAGTCAAATCGCCCTGGCCGCCATTAATGTCTTTTAGAGACTGGTGCAGGCCATTCAGTGGCTTGAACAGATTACCCATCAGCAGGATCAGCAGTACCAGACTTATCAATACGCCTAGGGCCGAAACCAGCAACGCCTGCCACTGCAGACTATCGGCCTTGGCCATCACCATGGCTTCATTCAGAACAACACCTATATACCATTGAGCACCCTGCAGGTCGGTCAGGGGAGTAAAAGAGACCCAGTGGGGCTGACCAGCCAGAGAATAATGCGCGATGGCAGGGCTGAAGGTCGGGCGCTGCCCCTCAAACAGGCTGTCGACGGACTGACCATTGAGCTTAGTATCGGGGTGAGAGATGATATTGCCGTTTTTCGCCACCAGAAACGCATAGCCGGCGCCGTTGAAGTCGATGACGTTAATGGCTTCGGCCACAGTCTGCAGGCTGAGATCGCCGCCGAAGGCACCTTGAAACTGGCCGTTGGCGCGAATGGCGGAAACCACCGAAATCAGAATGTCACCCGTTGCTGAGTCTTCATAGGGTTCAGTCAGTACTGCTCTATCTGCTTGTTTAGCCAATGGGTACCAAGGGCGCTGGCGCGCATCCCAGTCAGACGGATTCCAGCTAGGATCATTGCCAATGCTGCGTCCGTTCTGGCTTTCCAGCCCGCCGAACACCAGCAGAAACTCTTCCTTTAATATCTGTGTGTCGAACACGCGCTGCACTTGTTCCGAGCTATACTGGTTATTGATGTTTTGGGCCATCATATCAACCAGCTTGAGTTTGGAGTTAAGCCAGTTTTCTATTTGTTTTGCTAGAGTCGAGCTGGTTTCGGTGATCGCAGCCGAAGTCTGGCTGCGCAGGGCGTCCCTTACTTGCGATAGCTGCATCCATGACAAAATACTGACCGTTAGCAGCAGCACTGTGGCGGCGGCGATACCAACCTTGTGAGCTATTTTCATACAACTAGATCCTTTAGTAATGACGTGTTCAAGAACGACTTATAATCTAGTCGCATATATTAGGGCTACAGACTGCATATACTTTGCGCTGGATCTCGGTGTCTATTTTTCCTACGGACGCGTGCAAGTAATGTTAAAGATATGTTTTATTATCGGCAGTCAAAGCGGATACTTGAGTAAGTTACGTTGTTTTACTGAAGAAACGTCGTAGTAGGCGGGCGGTTTACTTTAAGTCTTTGTATTTATTGATGACGGGGCTGGAGCATCAAATAAAGATGTCATCAGCTGAGGGGGGAGCCGTTCAGAATTTTTTCGCGTTATCACTTATATGACTACTTATGTCACGACTTATGCCACTATGGCGATGGCTCTTTTATGCCATGCTACCAAGGAGAACACACCGACAAGCCGTGTAACCGACACTCGTCTGGCACGCCCCGCCTTCCTTCTACTGCCAGATCCTACGGAGACAGCTCCGTCATCTCGATTCACTGTATTTTGTCACTGTTTTTAGTTTTACCTGGAGGTAAGACGTTGTGAGTAGTGCTAATCCCTGTTTGACCTGCGGCGCCTGCTGCGCCTTTTTTCGCGTTTCATTTTACTGGGGCGAGACCCTCAGCGATTTTCTGGTACCCGAATCTCTGACCGAGCCGGTGAGTCCGGCTAAGATGGCGATGCAGGGCACCAATCAGGCACAGCCCCGTTGTATTGCGCTAGAAGGAGAGGTTGGCGGCTGTGTTTCTTGCAGTATCTATCTCAACCGACCTAGCCCCTGCCGTGAGTTTGAGGCCTTTGATGCGGAAGGAGCCTGCAATCGAGCTCGAGCCGCCTATGGCCTGCCACCGCTCGCGGCGTGAATCTAGGTATTCGTTGGTGTTTCGGGGTTTGTACGGTAGGCTGGAGCATAAAATAGAGGAGTTGGTATATGGAAGTGCTTTCGCTATTAGAACAAAGAGTTATTGGTTGTTTAATCGAAAAACAGGTGTCCACGCCCGAAGTGTATCCGCTCACCCTGAAATCACTGCTTAATGCCTGTAATCAAAAAAGTAATCGCCAGCCGGTGATGAGCATCACCGAGGCCGAGCTACAAGTGGCTCTGGATTCGCTATCGGCACGGCATCAGGTAAATAACTGTGCCGACTTTAATGCCCGCACTGCTAAGTATCAGCACCGTTTTTGTAATACTGAGTTTGGTGACCTGCAGTTTAGTGCCGCTGAGCTGGCCATTATTTGCGAATTATTATTACGCGGACCACAAACCCCAGGCGAACTGCGCAGTCGCACCCCGCGCTTACATCAGTTTAGCGATGTGCCCAGCGTAGAAGAAAGCTTACAAAGCCTGATTGATAAAGGCCCTTACGTCATCAAGCTGGCCAAATTACCCGGTAAGCGCGACGCGCGTTACGGCCATTTGTTTTGTGATGCCGACTACGAACATTATGCAGACACGGGCAGCGCCGAAGATAACCAAGCCCTGTTACAACAGGTAAGCGACCTGCAAGCCCAAATCGCCCGTCTGCAAGCCCGAATACAAGAGCTGGAAGAATAAATAAAGCGCCGGACTACAAAATACGGTGGGTTTTGCCGTCATCCTGATAAATATCAGGATCTCGGGTTTGGCCTTTAAATACGAAAAGCGAGATACCGGTGCCGTCTTGCCGGGCTTGACCCAGTACGGGTAAGACGGCATAGGGTGGTTTTCTGTAGTCTGCCGCTTCAGCTGGCAGTCCCGTCTCAGCGGGGTGTTAAAAACCATCCTGCTCCGCAGGCCCGGCAGCTGAAACGCCGGACTATAAAAACGGTATTTATCTTTAACTTGCCGCTTCCAGCTTACGGCTGACAGCTTTCTTTAAAGCCATAACTTGTTAATCAGTGCTTCTGGTCCGCCGGGTAGGCCGACTTGCTGAAACTGTAAACGACCTTGCGTAAGTGGGCTGTCTTTAGTCAGGTAAAGCGGTCGAACCTCCCCGCGAGGAAGTTCGACCATAAACGGCACCGACGCCTGCAATATAGTTACGCTAAGCAACAGCGCCGTTATCATTAGTGGGCACTCCCTTCCATAATGATGGCCTTGCCTTCGTCGCGGCGTTCTTTCACGTCGTCGGGTGAAATAACCGCGCCATTATTATCCCAGCTATTAAGTATATAGGTTAAGGCGTTAGCGGTATCTTCATCAGATAAGCTCATGGCCGGCATAATGCTGTCAAACGCTTTACCATTTACTTTAATCGGACCCTTCAAGCCGTGTATCACCACATCAATGGCACGGGTGGTGTCTTCATTCAAGAAGTCAGACTTTGCCAATGGGGGGAAGGCGCCAGGAATACCATTACCATCCGCTTGGTGACACGCCTGACAGTTAGCTTCATAAACCCGCTTACCAAACAGCAGTTGATCGTCTTTGCTCGTTGCCACTAACTTAGGTCGACCATTAGGAATGCTCTGCACCGCTGAGCCTTCTGGCAAGTAGACGTTCTCGGCCACTTTGCCCGAATACACCACTTTATCCTCTTGGCCATCAACCGAAATCATGCCGAGAGCACCTTTGTTAAAGGCACGAAAAATAGAGTGATCCACCATAATGAAGTTGCCAGGTACCTCGAGCTTAAACTCGGCAACCGCGGCGCCTCCGGCTGGAATCAAGGTAGTTTGTACATTATGGTTTTCTAAGGTGCCTCCCTCAACATTAACTTTGTCAAAAATTTCGCCAATCACATGGAAAGATGACGTTAAATTAGGCCCGCCGTTACCCACATATAAACGCACGGTTTCGCCTACGTTGGCCGTTAATGATTTTTCACCATTGAGTGCGCCAACTGAACCGTTGAACAGCACATAGTCGGCGTCTTCTTTTATGGCTTTATCCATATCAAAGGGTTGAAAACCCTGTTCGCCATAGGCGCCCTTAGTATAAAAATCGCCCTGCATTACATAGTATTCTTTATCTACTTCTGGCAAGCCTTCCTCTGGCTCAACCAATATGAGGCCATACATACCGTTGGCAATGTGCATGCCCACCGGTGCGGTGGCACAGTGATACACATAAAGTCCGGGATGCAATGCTTTAAAGTTAAATACCGAGGTGTGGCCGGGTGCCGTAAAAGATGCTGCCGCGCCGCCTCCTGGGCCATTTACCGCGTGCAAGTCGATGTTGTGAGGCATTTTAGAGCTGGGATGGTTAGAAAGGTGAAATTCAATTTCATCTCCCTCGCGAACACGCAAAAACTGGCCAGGCACAGAGCCACCAAAGGTCCAGAACATATATTCTACGCCATCGGCAATTTCCATGACCTTTTCGACCGTCTCCATTTTTACCACTACTTTAGCAGCGTGGTCCCGCTTAATAGGAGGGGGCACCATGGGCGGAGACGTTAGCACTGCATCAATAACCGGCAAGCTATTTGCTTGAGCGGTTAAGGCAAACGCCATACCGATTGCGGCGACAAGTTTATTTAGCTTCATACATTGCTCCCTGCTTATTGCCGAACTAAATGTGCATATTAAATGCAATTATGTGGGTGGCTGGGAGAAATAATGCTGATATGGATCAATAAACAAGCGTATACCTTCGAATGTTTCAAGGCAGAGGCAGCGCTTGAAGGGGCGGCTTAGTTGGGGAAATAGGGCAGTAATAGCCAAAAATGGGTGGTAAAGTCGGCATTGTCCAGCTGAATAGTCTCGGGAAATGATTTGCGAACCGGGATTAAACGTTTCAGCTAATTGGTATAAGTAATCACGCATAACTTATGTGGGTTCCGGGTTCCCGCCTTAGCAGGAATGACACTCGCTTTATCGTCACCCTCGCGAAGGCGGGGGTCCAGTGCCTTTGTAGTCAGCTCTATGGCTGACAGCTCTGCGCCACAAACCCTGGATTCCCGCCTTCGCGGGAACGACAAGAGAGAGTGCGAGAATGGCAACAGAACCACGCCGGTTATGCGGCATTACTTCACAAGCATAAGGATCACCAGATGAACATTATTCCTCACCTGATCAATGGCGAACGCCACCACAGCACCACCACCCTTGGCGTCTATAACCCGTCCACCGGTCTGGTGTGCAGCCAGCTTTGCATGGGTGACGAAAGTCTGGTGGCCGAGGCGGTGTCTGCTGCCAAGGCGGCCTTTCCTGCCTGGCGCGATACGCCGCCGGCCAAGCGAGCGCGGGTGATGTTTCGCTTTAAACAGTTATTGGAAGAGCGGGCCGATGATATTTGCCGGCTCATCAGCGAAGAGCACGGCAAAACGTTAGAAGACGCCCGCGGCGAACTGCAGCGGGGCATCGAAAACGTGGAGTACGCCTGTGGTGTGCCCGAACTGCTGAAAGGCGACTACACCCGTAACGTGGGCCCCAATATCGATGCTTGGTCTGATTTTCAGCCGCTGGGCGTGGTGGCCGGCATCACACCGTTCAACTTTCCGGCCATGGTGCCGCTATGGATGCTACCCATGGCCATCGCCTGCGGTAACTGTTTTATTCTCAAGCCGTCGGAAAAAGATCCCAGCTCCTCGTTACTGATCGCCCAGCTGTTGGCAGAGGCTGGTCTGCCCAATGGCGTCATTGGCGTGGTGCACGGCAACAAGACGGTAGTGGATGCCTTGCTGACCCACAAAGACGTTAAGGCCATTAGCTTTGTTGGCTCCACTCCAGTAGCGGAATACATCTACGCCCAAGGCACCGCCAACGGTAAACGAGTACAGGCGCTGGGTGGCGCTAAGAACCATGCGGTGCTGATGCCCGACGCCGATCTTGATAATGCCGTTGGTGCCCTGATGGGTGCCGCTTATGGCTCCTGCGGCGAACGCTGCATGGCCATTTCGGTGGCGGTGTGCGTGGGGGATGCGGTAGCCGATGCGTTGATCGCTAAGTTGGATCCTCAGATCCGCGGCCTAAAAATCGGCCCCGGTACCCTGTGCGGTCAAGACATGGGCCCGGTGATCAGCAAAGAACACCTGGCCAAAATCGAAGGCTACATCAACGCCGGGGTAGAGCAGGGCGCAGAGCTGACCGTGGATGGACGCGGTATGAGCGTGAGCGGCCATGAGCAAGGCTATTTTATTGGTGGTTGCCTGTTCGACCGAGTCACGCCCGAAATGAGTATCTACCAAGAAGAAATTTTTGGCCCGGTACTGTGCGTGGTACGAGTTAACAGCCTAGAAGAAGCTATCGAGCTTATCAACGCTCACGAATACGGTAACGGCACCTGTATTTTCACCCGTGATGGTGAGACCGCCCGCTTGTTTGGCGATGAAATAGAAGTAGGCATGGTCGGTATCAACGTGCCGCTGCCGGTACCGGTTTCTTACCACAGCTTTGGCGGCTGGAAACGCTCGCTGTTCGGCGACCTAGCCGCCTACGGGCCCGACTCGGTGCGCTTCTACACCCGCCGCAAGACCATCACCCAGCGCTGGCCGGAGCGCGCCAGCCACCAGGCTTCCGACTTCGCCTTTCCGAGCATGTAGAGCGTTTGAGTGATAAAAGTGAGCATGAGAGGAGGCGTTCAGCATCCGGCTTTTTCTGGCAGTAGGGCCCATATCAATAGGCCCTGCTAATACCAATCACATTAAGTATTTGTTCAGTTGTTGGGTCGGAACGTCAGAGGTAGCACAGCCGCCTCCCATGACACGCTACGAGTGACCATCACATGACAGGGAGGTCATGTGCTGAGCGCCACAAGGATGTGCTTGCAGCGGGTCTATGGGGCGGGCCCTTTGTTCGGGGCTGGTATAGTAACCGCACAGATCGATTGTTGAATGGAATTGGTATAATAGCTTCTTAAATACCGCTATGTTGGGTCTTTTCTTGACCGCCGCAAGCTGGCACAATGTACGCTTCTTGGGGGAGTAATCGTTCGGCGCCAGCCGAAACCATCGTCAACAATCTCTAAGCCGCATGCTTATGGTGATGGTGTCCTAACGGATTGATGAGACCTGAGTTAAACCTATTTTCCGGGCGGGAACTGGGTTTGACTCTGGTATTTAAGATCCCGCCCTTAAGAGCCTTTTATGTTATCTGCTATAAAAAAACTCAACAAAACCAAACTATTAAATACTAGTCATGTCGTTCATGTGGGGGCTTACCTATGTTGATGTCTATTGCGGCCATTGTACTTGGCCTAGCCGTGCTGGTCTGGAGCGCCGACCGCTTTGTTGATGGCGCCTCGGCGACCGCCCGTTACGCCGGTATGCCGCCATTATTAATTGGTATGGTCATTGTAGGATTTGGTACCTCGGCACCGGAAATTGTGGTGTCGGTGATCTCCGCCATGGAGGGCAACCCTGGCCTAGCGCTGGGTAACGGTTATGGCTCTAACATCGCTAATATTGGCCTAATATTGGGGGTAACGGCGCTGATTAGCCCCATAGCGGTGCATTCGCAAGTGTTGCGTAAAGAGCTGCCTATTTTGTTGTTCATTACCTTATTGTCGCTGGCGCTATTATGGAACGGCATGATAACGCGTACCGACGCCACTATTTTACTGGTGGTGTTTGTGCTGCTAATGGGATGGAGTATTAAGCAGGGCATGAAGGGCGGTGCCGACAGCATGGGCAGTGAAGAGGCCCAAGAGTTGGACGACAATCCGATGAGCCTAAAGAAGGCTATCATCTGGTTAATCGTCGGCTTGCTGTTATTAGTGGTAAGCTCACGTATTTTAGTGTGGGGTGCCGTCGATATTGCTCAAGCCTTTGGCGTAAGTGACTTAGTTATTGGCTTAACGGTGGTGGCTATTGGTACCTCGCTGCCCGAGCTCGCCTCGTCTATTGCCGCCATTCGCAAAAACCAGCATGACTTAGCCATCGGTAACGTCATTGGCTCTAACTTATTCAACACACTAGCGGTTGTTGGATTAGCGGGGGTGATCAGCCCCATGGAAGTGGCCAGCGAAGTGTTCAGTCGTGACTTTGTGGTGATGATAGGGTTAACACTATCGCTATTTGTACTGGGCTATGGCTTTAAAGGTCGTCCAGCGCGCATTAATCGTATAGACGGCGGTTTACTACTTATCATCTATATCAGTTACACCGGCTGGGTAGCACAAGGCGCACTCGTCGGGGTGTAAGTATTTGTTATTGTTGGTGTTTTAGGCCCAGCTAAGCTGGGCCTTTTTGTTTTAGTACTGTAAGTTTTATTGTTCATATATCAACCATTAACAATAATTTCAAAATGCATGTCAATAAATGCACTTTGCGATTGATTTAGATATTGTTTCCCTTCAAAATAGACTCAAAAGAGAATGTTGAAAGCGTAGGCCTTGTATTTTGTTTGTTTTTTATAAAGCGAATCGGCCATGATTTTTATTTTAATGGCGTGATATAAGGTGAGGGAAATGAAAGGTATTTTACTTATTTCTTGTGTTGGTATTTTACTTAGCATTAGTGGCTGTTCACAGACGGTGCCAAAGTGTGGAGATACTGAAACAGTAGATTTAGTGAAAGAGATAGCAGATTCTGAAATGGTTAGTCAGTTAGGTTCAGAGGCCGCAAAACTGTTCACTTACTCTGTTGATGCGATAAGAACGACAAGTACCAACGAACAAACAGGGGCACATGAATGCTCTGCAGATCTAGATGTTACTGCAAAAAATAATAATAAAACGAGTAGGTTGCCGATTACCTATACGGTTGAGATAACAGATAGTGGTGAGCACCTCTACGTTAATGTATACGGGCTTTAATGATAAATTAGGTAACTAAATGAACATAAGCTTTATCTTAGGATGAAGTGATTTTATACGTTCTTATTTACAATTTATTATGTGAATTACTACATTAACGACTTACCTGAAGAAACTAGAAATAAGCGTATTGTTAGTGGTACCAACGCGGCAGGAATCACTGCAGACCCTAGTGGTTTAAATTTAATTTACTCTTTATTTTAAGGATGAACGACATGGCTTTTACTTCAATAATATTTAAAAACCCTAACACTGGCGCCATAAAAGAAGCGCCTGTTGGCTTCTCTTGGACTGTATTCTTTTTCGGATTTTTTCCTCCTCTTTTTCGTGGTGATTGGAAGTGGGCAGTGATCATGCTGTTATTAGCATCGTTTACTTTTAACCTAAGTAGCATAGTGTTCATGTTTATTTATAATAAGCTATACATTAAAGATTTAATTGGTTCTGGCTTTAAAGCTGAGTCAATCGCTAGTGGTGATATGAGCTTTGCTAGCTCTCGAATTGGTATGAATATACCTCAGATTGATGCTGCTTAAATTACAGAGTAGTTAAGCTCTATTTTTAAAAGCCCCTACTTTCTATAGCTAGGGGCTTTTTTAATACTATTTTTTGTGTTTGGTTTGGTGTTGAAGATACCCTTCATCCGCCTTAGGCTGAGGCCACCCCTTTACCTATAAGTCCTTTTGGAAAATGATGCGCTCATATCTAGGGTAGGCAGTGGGTATAAAAGTTGCGTAATCGATTGTTGGGTAGCTCTTGGAGCAAGACAGGAAGAGGGAACTATCGCTTACCGCCTGCAGATAGCTACTCAGCCTCAAACAACAGCGTATAAGGTCGGGTAAGGGCGGCACGAATATCGGACAGCGAAAACACCTTGAAAAACTCGGTAAAGCGGCTGCCTTCAAACCAGATCTGCACCACCGGCAGCGCCATAATGCGCTGCTGGGCACACAAGGCGCCGCCAGCAGCCTGGCAATCGACATAACAGGCTTGTATGCGCGGAAATTGCTCGGCCAGCAGCCGTTGCAGTTGTGGCTTTAGCGCATGGCACACGCCGCAGGCCTGGCCGCCATACAACACCAACACCGCCGAATGACTGGTCAGCAACGCATCCAACTGAGTTTGATCGCTAACACTCAACATAATAAATCCAATATCCCGGTAAATAAGACAAGGCGCTTAAGCGCCACCCAGCATCTGGTTAAAAATACACACCGTTTTCTGTAGTCCGCCCATCTCTTTGGTAAAGAGGACTTCGGCGGGCCAGCGTAGCTGGATTTATTTTAACATCCCGCTGAGACGGGACTGCCAGCTAAAGCGGCAGCCTACAAAAAAACCAATTATGTGGGTTTGGGTAGCTTGTTCGCTTTACACTTCCCCCTTTACACTTCACAAACCCCGTCAGGATGACGGCTTAACTACCAAAAATCAGATCTACCACGGAATCCCAATCCCCAATCCCCCTCCATGTGTTTAGCTCGGCGCCATGTTTCGCTTTCTGGCATAGGCTTATATGCAAGCTACCTGTTGGAGGGCAAGTTGATGTCTTATCAGCCACAACGATTAATTGTGCTGTTCGACGGCACCTGGAACGACCCGCAACACAACACCAATGTTATTAAGTTGGCGCGTAGCATAGCGCCGTTTGACGGCGAGTGCCGCCAGCGCTTTTTTTATAGTCCAGGGGTTGGCACCACCGATACGACTCGGCTGCTGGGCGGCATGTTTGGCGTCGGCTTAAGCAAGCACCTACTACAGGGCTATGACTGGCTGGCGCGGCATTATCGGCCGGGCGATGAAGTATGGGTGTTCGGTTTTAGCCGTGGGGCTTATACCGGACGAAGCATGGTGGGCATGATCCGAAAATGCGGCTTGTTGCACGTTGTTACACCTACTCAATTAGCGGCCGCCGAACGGCTATACCGCAATAAAAACGCGGCTCCCGACGGTGAACTCTGCCAACAATTTAGGTGCGAATACAGCCAAGAGATCAAAGTACACCTGTTGGGGGTATGGGACACCGTCGGTGCGTTGGGCATACCGGGCACGTTATTGTCGGAGCGGGGCACCTATTCTTGGCACGATACCAGGTTATCTAAAATAGTAGAGCGCGCTTATCAAGCCATAGCGCTAGATGAACACAGAGCCGTGTATAACACCGTGCCTTGGACCAGCCCTAACGGCCAAAAAAAGCCCGCTCAGTTAGACGTTGAACAGCGCTGGTTTATTGGTGCTCATGCCAATGTGGGGGGCGGTTACCTTAATGATCCACTCGCCGATTTACCACTGGCTTGGATGCAACAAAAAGCCATGGCGGCAGGGTTAGTGCTTACCCCCGTTCTACCCGAAGAATATGCTTGGCTAACGCCCCCTGTCGATTCGTTTCGCCAGTTTTTGGGTGGTTTCTATCGTCATTATCGGCGCTGGTTTCACCACGGCGATGGTCGCTATTACCGCGATCTGTATCGTGATAAAGAGGGCCAGCAGGCGGTGGAGGTGACCATAGACGACTCGGTATGGGCGCGCTGGCAGCGTGTGGATCATTACCGACCTCGAAGCTTGGCTAATGCCCGACTGGGTCCTGTTGGTTAATTTAACGCAGGACACCGCTATTTTTAACTGATTTCGCAACAAAATAACCTAAGGTCGGATGTCTATTGGGTCACTACTCTGTTAAGGTCTCGCGCCTTGTGGATGTTTAAACAGCATCTGTTGTCTAGGCACGCTTGTGGCGCACAGCTGACAGGCTATTAAATGGATTGTTAGACGATCATGTGGAATATAGTGAAAATAGCCAGTGCATTCATTGGCATTATCGTTGGGGCGGGGTTCGCTTCCGGCCAGGAAGTACTGCAGTACTTTACCAGCTTTGGTTACATGGGTACCGCCGCCGCCGTAGTGGCCACGGCACTGTTCGCTTATTTGGGCATGATGCTCGCCATGTTGGGCAGCCGCACCAGCACCAATTCGCATAAAACCGTGATTTACCAAATCAGCGGTCGCTATATCGGCGTTATCGTCGACTACGTGATCATCTTTACATTGTTTGGCGTAGGCGTGGTGATGATCGCTGGCGCAGGCTCTATGCTTAATCAGCAGTTTGGCTTACCCGCTTATGTGGGCAGTATAGTGATGACCCTACTCATGGGCGCCACCCTGATGCTGAAAGTGAAGCGCGTAGTAGGGCTGATTGGCAGCATAACGCCATTTCTGGTGCTGGCACTGGTCCTTATTTGCTGCTACAGCCTGTTAACCATGGACCGTAGCTTTGCCGAGCTGGCGCCCATTGCCGAAAGCGTAGAGTCTACTCTGCCGCACTGGCTGGTATCGGCCATCAACTATGTGTCATTCAATATTGCCGTGGGCGCAGCCATGACCCTAGTTATAGGTGGTGCCGAGAAAAATGAAAACATCGCCAAATGGGGCGGCCTGTTCGGCGGCTTGGGCGTTGGCGTGCTGATCATGATCAGCCACCTGGCTATGTTCTCGCAAATCGACAACATCGTTGGTTATCCTTTGCCATTGCTTAAAATCATCGACGGCATTTCACCGTGGCTGGCTACTGCCATGTCGTTTGTACTGTTCGGCATGATTTTCAGCACCGGCGCCAGCATGTTCTACGCCTTTGTCGCGCGCTTTGTAGAGATGCGTACCCCTAGGGGCAACGGCTTTAGTATTGCTACGTTAGTAATTGGCTTTGTTGCCAGCTTCGCCGGCTTCACTAAATTGGTCGCTTTCTTCTACCCACTTATTGGCTACCTCGGCCTGTTCTTAGTGTTCGCGCTTATTTTTGCCCCGTTTAAACTCAAGCGTGACGCGAGACTAGCGCAGCAACAAGCTTAAGGCTGACCTGCTGCGCGGGAATGTTGAATGCTTAATTTTTAATGTTGAATTAACCGCATAAAAAAACCCGAACCTATTGGTTCGGGTTTTTTATTTCTGCCGTCATATCGGTACCGAGGCTTCGTCATGCTGAACGTGATTCAGTACCGGCATGACGGCCTCGGTATCTGGCACTGGCACTGTGCCCTATAACGTCAATCCTTCAAATACGGATTGTTCTGTGTGGTTTTTTCTATGCCGTCCTCTTCACTCTTTACGCTTCACCCTTCACGGCTCTTTTGTAGGCTAGCTTTTAGCTGCTAGTCCCGCCTCAGCGAGATTTTTAAACCATCCTGCCCAGCAGGGCCGCCAAAGTTATTTTATAAAATAAGGGACGGACTACAAAGCACGCACGGTAGTTTTTCTTTGGCGCTGGGAGCTGGGCGCTAGGCGCTGCTTTTCAGTAATATTTACAGTGGGTAAGCTTGTTTGCGCTGTTTGGGCTAAACTGTGCTCCGTTGACTGATATTCAAAAGGAGTAATTGAGCGTAATGGCTGAAGAAGTTAAATCAAAAACCTTAGTCGAGCCTAAGACCCAACTTGCCTCTAAACCGACAGTTCAATTTAAGCTGTCGGTTGAGCCTAAAACCATTGCCGAGCTAGAGGCAATGCACACCGGCACATTAATGAATCGCCGCAAGGCATTGCTTGCGTGCCCAGAAACCTCGGTGTTGCCAGAGCTAGAAAAAGTATTAGCGATTGGCGAGGTTCGCTCTAAAGACACCGCCGTATGGCGACAGGCATATCAAGACTTAAAAAGCGTACTCGACCAAAGAGAACACCTACCTAGCAAGCAAGAGCGCAAATCGATGCGCCAACAACGAGCAAGAAGACGGTTTTAATACCGCCGCAAGCCTAAGAATAAACACTGTCCCTAAACCTACATAAGCCATGCTTTGTAGGCGAGCCATGCTCTCGAATTCTGCTACATGACATCAAGATTTTTTTGCCACGGAAGACACGGAAGAACACGGAAAAATAGGGAGCAGATCGAAGGGAAAGCCGTCAGCTGTAAGCGATAAGCCTAAAGATAAGCCCCAAGCAAAAGTGACAGGCAGAAGCACAGGGCAGTGTTGAATTTTTAGTGCTGAATGTTAAGTTAAATCGTCATTGCGAGGAGTGAGCGACGCGGCAATCCATGGACTGAAAGCCATAAGCTATAAGTCGTAAGTGAATAGCGAAAAGATGGATTGCTTCCTTGCGCTCGCAATGACGGCGTTTATTTTAACGTAAGGCGAGCAGTGACCTTTGCTCTATGTCGTCCTCTTCCCCCTTTACGTTTCACCCTTCACCCTTCACCCTTCACCCTTCACGGATCTTTTGTAGGCTGACGCTTTAGCTGGCAGTCCCGTCTCAGCGGGATGTTAGAACCTAAAGATATATCTGCCACGGAATACACGGAAGAACACGGAAAAATAGGGATCAGATCGAAGGGAAAGCTGTAAGCCGTCAGCTGTAAGCCCTACGCGATCAGCCAAATAAAGTGGATTGCTTCGCTGCACTGCACTCGCAAAGATGGCGTTTGTCTTGAACGTAAGGCGTACAGCGTTAGACGTACGGCTGCCCGAATGGGCCTGCTTTTGCGAGGAGCGTAGCGACGCGGCAATCTATGAACTAAAAGCCATAAGCCGTACGCTGTAAGCGATAAGTCTAAAGATAAGCCCAAGGCAAAAGTGACATGCGAAACAGAGACTGAATATGCAGGCTGGTTTAGGTGTTGTCCCTTATGCTGTCTTGCCGGGCCTGCCCCGGTATCTCGCGGTTTGCTTTTGGGAAAGGCCACAAAATACTTCCACTTAATGTCTCGCAATCATCTCGGCTCCTTTACGCTCAAATATATGACCTCCGTCCGCTATGGAAGGCGGAAGTGCCGAAATGGCAGGAGCACTTTCGGCCCTGTCATGTGATGGTCGCTGGGGTCGATCCCTTCATCCTCTTTGAGGTTATGGAGTGTCTGTTGGGATCGTTATATGCAACTCGATACTAATTTGAATAAGAATATGCCCAACGTTGAGCCTGAGATTTAGAGGCAACACAGTCGCCTCTCACGACACGCCATAAACCCATCCATGGGGGCTCGGGAAATGCCATCCTTGGCATTACACGGTCGTGGGAGGCCGATCTCTGTTGCCTCTTCTTGATCACCGAGTGGCCTGTGGACTGCGCAAGCCGCTGGGGCTAAAATACCTAGCCAATTCTATGTAAGCGCCCTTAAATCAGCATCTTTTAACCCTATCCTTACAGCATCACACTAATACCTCTCATTTTGAAAGGGGTATTAGCTATGAAAACGCAAGAGCGGCGGCAAGCTTGGCAGCAGCATATCGCTGCCTCAGAGGAATCGGACTTATCTGGTGCGGCTTTTTGTAAGCAGCATGATTTAAATTACGGACAGTTTAATTATTGGCGTAAAAAATTCCAGCAAACGGAGTCGACTGAAACGTCCGCGGGCTTTGCTCAGGTAGTCCCATTATCTGTGGAGCCCCGTCACTCGAGTGATGAACTTAGCGTCCATTTGCCCAGCGGCATTCATTTTTCAGGCGTCAATGCCGATAATGTAGATGTTGTGTTAGCACTGCTGAGGCAGGTGTAATGCAGATGCGCTATTTACAACCTGCGAAGCAGATGTCAGAAATCTATTTGTACCGTGCGCCCGTTGATTTTAGGAAGCAAGCCAACGGCTTGGCGCTGCTGGTTGAACAAGAGCTGGGCCATAACCCGTTCAGCGGCGCACTGTATGCTTTTACCAATCGCCAACGCAATAAAATCAAATGTGTTATGTGGGAAGACAATGGCTTTGTGATGTATTACAAAGCGCTGGCAGAAGAAAAATTCAAGTGGCCCAAGCCTGCCGATGAGCTATTAGCCTTAACCGGTGAGCAAATAAATTGGCTGCTCGATGGCTACGATATCAGCTTATTTAAGGGCCATAAAAAGCTACAGTACGACAGCCTTGGATAGCCTGATATTGCTGGGTTTAGCTGCTTTTAAAGATGATTTTTAGGGTATGTTTTGCTATCATTTCACCATGAAAAAGACGCCATCCACCTCCATTAAAACGCCTGATTTAAGCGGTCTCAGTGCCGCTGAATTGCGTTTGATGCTGGCTAAAATGCAGCAAGAATTCCAAACGGTTGTAGACAAACAAAAGAGCGAGTTAAACGCAGCCCATCGTCGTATCGAGCTACTGGAAGAAATGAACCGTCTGCTGAAAACGCAGAAGTTCAGTGCTAGCAGCGAAAAATCCACCTTTCAACTCAATCTCTTTGATGAAGCCGAGCTGGAAACCCAACTCGATGAGTTGTTTGACGTTTTGCCTGAAACCCGTGAAGAAGGCGAAGAGATTACCCAGCAGCGCAAAGCACGTCAGACACGCCAACGGGGTTTCTCGGCAAACCTGGTGCGCGAACGCATTGAGCATACGCTGACTGAACTTGAAAAAGCCGGTGCCGATAAGACCTTCTTCACCAAAGTGAAAGAAGAGCTGCACTACATCCCCGCTCAACTCAAAGTGTTAGAGCACTGGCAAGAAAAAGCAGTGTTTACGTCTAACAGCGGCGCCCAAGAAGACCAGATGATGGCCGCGCAACGTCCGGTGCATCCCTTTGGTAAGTGCTCGGTCACTACCGCACTGATTGCGCACATTATTACTGACAAATATCTGTATGGTATGCCGCTGTATCGTCAAGAAGGTAAGTTCAAAAGACTAGGCCAAGCGATTTACCGTAATAACATGGCGCAATGGTGCATGCGCTTCGCTGACACGGCTCAACCCTTGCTGCACCTGATGCGTGAGGCACAAAACAGCGGTGATTATCTTCAAGCCGATGAAACCCGCCTACAAGTGCTGAAAGAAGACGGAAAAACAGCACAATCTGATAAGTGGATGTGGGTCACTCGAGGTGGGCCGCCCAGTCAACTCAGCGTGCTCTTTGAATACGATCCCTCGCGTGCAGGTAGCGTAGCTGTGCGCCTGCTCGATGATTTTAACGGCGTGCTGCAAGCGGATGGCTATTCTGGTTACAGTAAAGTATGCAAAACAAACGGCATTATTCGTATTGGGTGCTGGGATCATGCACGCCGTAAATTTGTTGAAGCCAATAAAAGTACTGACTCTAAAGACAAAGCTAAAAACGGTGTCGCGAGTAAAGCGGATGTCGCGCTCAGTTATATCCGCAAACTGTATCGCGTAGAAAGCAACCTAGCGGATAAAACCGATGCAGCGCGTTTAAAGGCGCGACAAGAAATTAGCGTGCCGGTACTGAACGAATTTAAGCAATGGCTTGAGACAAACGTGGGCAAAATTATGAAAGGCGGCGCATTGAGATCTGCCATCGACTACACCCTAAATCAATGGCCATACCTTATCGGCTACTGCGAACGCGGCGACCTGATGCTCAGCAATATCATGGCTGAAAACGCCATCCGGCCCTTTGCCATTGGTCGTAAAAACTGGTTGTTTGCCGATACCCGCAAAGGCGCAGAAGCCAGTGCGGCTTGTTACTCACTAATAGAAACGGCCAAGGCGAATAACCTTGATCCGCAAGCTTACATTAAACACATTCTTGATCACATTATCGTCGCCGACACGCTCGAAAAACTCGAAGCCCTGCTGCCATGGAACGTGAAATTAAGCTAACACGCTCGCGAAGTGTTTATTTAAGCGCCAAAGTGCTGATTTAAGGGCGCTTACAATTCTATGGTTTTTGGGAAGAGTCCGAGATGTGTGAACAGATGCTTGAATTTGGTTCACCTAATATTGATGCGATCATCAGCGCCACCGAGGTGAGTGGTTACGAACAACACTGTGAAGTAACAGCCATCGGAGAACAAACACCAAATAGCATTGAAGTGAAGTTAACTTAAATTGCGTGGATTCAGGAGAACACTTTTCGTCAGCCATGGAGCTAAGGAATTTTGATAATAAATATCTGGTGATCTCCCGCGATGGCGATAAAACCTGGCCGCTAGTGCGTTGTGAGTGAAATACGTAATGTTTAATCATCACTAAGATATTACTTGATGGTTTAAAGTAATTGCATAAGAAAGGAAGCAAAGTAATGAATATGGAAATGTTCACATCGTCCACATTAATGACTGTTATAAGTGTTTTGTTTTTTATTGTTGTGGCCTTGCTAAGTGTTAAAGCTCGTAGTAAAAAATCAATTCATCCGTATCAAAGATTAAATACAATTTTCACTCCCGCCGAACGATCATTTTTTGGCGTGTTAAGCCAAGCGGTGGGTGATGACGCACTTATTTTTGGCAAAGTACGCGTAGCTGATGTACTTACGCCGAAAAAAAGCACGGTGAAAGGCGTGTGGCAAACGGCGTTTAATAAAATATCGGCCAAGCACTTCGACTTTGTGCTGTGTAGCAAAGATGATTTATCGTTCTTATGCGCCATAGAACTAGACGATAGATCTCATAACAGTGCGAAAAGACAGGTGAGGGATGCTTTTTTAGAAGATGCATGCGAGTCAGCCATTTTTCCTTTGATCCGCTTTTCCGCAAAATCTGGCTACAAAATCAGTGACGTACGCGATGCATTGAAAGTCGTTCTGGGAGATTCTTCAGCGAGAGAAGCAGTGTCTGCAGCAGCAAATACTCAATCATTCGAGAACCTTGAATCAAGAGAATCAAGCGTAATAGGCAAAGTGAGCGCAAGCAGCGACTTGAAGCAGGAGCACAAAAAGAGCTGCCCTAAGTGCGCCTCAGAAATGACGTTAAGAGTCGCTAAGAAGGGCAGTTCAGCCGGTAACGAATTTTGGGGCTGCAGTGCTTTTCCCAAGTGCCGGTATATAGAGCCGTTAAGTAATTAGCTCTCAAAAATTTAGTGCTGAGAGTCTTATATGATAACGCCCTTCAATCGTGCAAAAGGTTTCATGTCGTCGGTGACGGTGAGGTCTTCATAGCCGGGGTTGCTGGCTTGTAGTCGGTAACTGCCGTCTGTATTTTTCTTCACTATGCGCAGCAGATACTGGTCGCCGCCGGTGGCGTCTTGCTGTTCGATGGCGATGATTTGATTGCTGGTGGAACCCGCACTGCTTGCGCTTATTTGTTCGAGCAGTAGCAGGTCGCCGTCTTGTATTGGCTGCTTGCCGCCGTTCATCGAATGGCCACAGGCTCTGGCCAGAAAGTGCCGTTTAATATCGAGTGGGCCGTATTGATCCTGTATAGCCGTCAGTTCGGCGTTGTCGCTGCGGCCGGTTTTAAAATGGCTGCAGGCAATTTTCAGGCAGAGGAATTAGGGCTGTTTCATGATATTTGGCAGGCTAACGGCTCTGGAAGTTGTGATACTCGCCAGTCCCTCGGCTTTGCGGCGGCGGTACTCAGCCAGACGCAGGTTGACTAGTTCTTGCATCATTTGGTGTAAGGTTTCTAGTTCATTTTCTGGCAGGGTAAAGCGCGGCGTGAAGTGCTCGTCGGCGACGGTAAACCAATAGTCGGCTTGTGAGTCTTGATTGCCGCTAGTGCTGAATTTAATGGGGTTATTTTTCCAGTAAGTCAGCCAAGTGTTTGAGTCGGCACTCATGGCTTGTTGTGCTGTTGGTAAGTCGAGTTGTAATAAGTCGGGGTGGCGATCTAGCACGTAGCGCGATTGTTCGGCCAGTGCAGTTAGGCTGGGTGGGTGGCGCAGACCATCAAGCTCTAATAAGGCTTGTAGCAAGATGATCTTGAAGCTTTTGACTAGCGTCGTGGTTTCTATACCGGTGAGTAAGAAGTCTCTGAGTTTGTCTAACACGATCACCGAATTTTCCGGTAGATCGCCTTCGCTTAGCGTCAGTTCAAACCAACTGCCGTGTTGCTTGCGTAACTTACTAAAATCGAACCCTGCCTGAAAAGCTTGTACCGCCGTGGGCCTATGACCTAACTCATCTTTTAAGCGACGGTAATCATCCACTACTTTTACTCGGCCGCCATAGCGCAGCTTGTCCATTAGTGGGATCAGCTCGGGATCTAGGTTGATAAAGCAGCCGTCGGGCAAGTTGGGTGTTGTTGATCCATTTTCGGTATTAGTTTGAGTAATGGCACGCAGTAACTCGGGTTTGAATAAGCAGGCCTTGTGATTGCCGACTAGGTCTACAACCATCAGGTGCGTTTTGCCTTCACACAGACGTAAACCGCGACCGAGTTGCTGTAAAAAGACAATGCGAGATTCAGTAGGGCGCAGCATCAGCAGGGTATCTATAGCGGGTAAGTCGGTGCCTTCGTTAAATAAGTCGACCGAGAAAATAACCTGTAATGTCCCTTCTGCTAATTCACTGAGCGCCCGATTACGTGGCATGGCAGAGCCTGAGTAAACAGCTGCAGCCTTAATACCTGCTTCGTTAAAAATGCGCGCCATAAAGTCGGCGTGACGAGTGGATATACAAAACGCCAAGGTGCGACTTTGCTTAAACTCTTGCCACTTTTTCAACGCATGCTGAGCGCGTTTTTGGCTGGCAAAAGCGGCATCCAGAGCATCAGGATCGAAGCGACCGTTGCGCCACGGGATCTCGTCGTAGTTTATAAACTCATCAAACACGCCTTGGTAGATAAAAGGTACTAAGTGCTTATCGACAATGGCATCGCGCAGTCCGCGCTCAAACACTAGGTTATCGTCGCACAGGGCGAGAATGTCGGCTTGGTCGGTTCGGTCTGGTGTGGCCGTTAGTCCGAGTAAGAAACGCGGCCGAAAATGATCCAATAATTTTCGATAGGTTGGCGAAGTACTATGGTGAAATTCGTCGACGATAATGTAGTCAAAGTGATCTTGAGCGAACTGTTGTAAGTGTTCGGCGCGGCCTAAGGTTTGCACCGAAGCAAACAGCCAGTCGGCTTGTTGCTGTTGTTGGCCGTTATATAAGCCGGTGTGCGCCTTGGGGTTCATGCGAATAAAGGTGGCTTGTGCTTGGCGAATAATCTCATCGCGATGCGCCACAAACAGCAGTTTTTTAGCATGCAGCTGACGCGCGTCAAAGGCGGCGAGCCAGGTTTTGCCAAGGCCGGTAGCCATTACCACTAAGCCGCGTTTAAAGCCTTGTTGGCGAGTTTGGTGTAAGGCGGCTAATGCTTCTTCTTGTACCGCATTGGGTAATGGCGTTTCGCGCAGCGTTTCATCGTCGCTGGCAGTATCGCCGGTGATCAGACGAAGCTGCGTTAAGGGGCTTTGCTGGTAGCGTTCAAGATAACCATCGATCCAAGCATGTGTCAGTGGCACCAGGCGACAGTCTGTAGCGAGTTGCACTAGCTGTGTTTTTAGCGCCAGCAAACTGATAGCAGCAGGGCTGTTGATATCATTATCAACGCTTAGTTGCCAATTCCATTCTAACGACTGGGTAAGTGCGGCACGGGAAATATTGCTAGAGCCGACTAGACCAAGTCCTGTCAGGTGCTGGCTGGTATGCTGCTGAATAAACAGGTACGACTTAAGGTGAAAGCCGACATTGTTGGCACTTTCATAAATACGAACGAGGGCACCGCGCTCGGCTAACTGCATCATTTCGCGTAAGGCCACGGGCTCGGTTACATCCAGATAATCAGAGGTAATAATCTGTAGTGCTACGCCACGATCTAAGGCTTCAAATAGGGCGTCATGCAAAAGCCGCCAACCGCTGTGACGGATAAACGATACCGCAATGGTAATTTGGCTATCAGCATTGGTTTGGTTGATGGCGTTGAGCAGAGTATCGAGTAGCGGCTGATTAAAGCTCGGATCGTTGGGGCCGCCACCGACGAGCAGTTGTGGTGTACTCATGCTGGATCTTTCCTTACACCTTTCTTGCAGATAGCATTCAGCCAGCGCTCGTGTTCTCGGCCGGGGCGTAAGTCACTGGTTTGCCATTGTTCGATGATGCTTAACGGTAAATCCTTGATTAACTCGTTTAAGCTAGACTCATCTAGGTTAGTGAAGTGACGGCCTTCGCGGCTGACTTCGTCTTGGCCGTATTTAAATGAGCAATAAAAAACACCGTTGGGCTTTAACTGTGCGGCCAAGTGCGCCATGGCATGACTAAGTTCGCTGCGAGGTACATGCAGTAAAGAAGCGCAGGCCCAGATGGCATCAACGGGCGTGGTGGCGGTGAACTGCTCAAAACGGCACAAACTAACAGGAAGGCCGGTGTGCTGTTGGGCAAGTTCAACTAACGCGGGGCTAGCGTCGAAAGCGCTAACGGTAAAGCCTAGGTTAGCAAAATACAGGCTGTCTCGACCCGAGCCACAACCGGCATCGACTATGTGCCCACCAGCGGGCACATAGGGCAAAAAGCGTTGATACAGTGGTGTCATGTCCACTGTTATCGTGCTTTGATAGAAAGACTCAGCTTGTTGTTGGTAGTAGTCGATAGACATAGTTCTGCTATGAAGAGTGGTTACCTGTTTGGTACAGTATCAGACTCACGGTGGGCTTACCTTGATCTCGACAGCACAAGTTTGCTCTTAAAAAGCCAAAGAGTTATCTACCACTACTCTTTGTTACTAATATCCATTAGAGGGCTTGGTCTGACAGGTAAAACATGTTCTGATTTTAGCTCTATTTTTTCCGTGTTATTCCGCTCTCGTCGCAAAGAAACGTGGCAAAGAGCTCTTTAATTTAAACAGATGAATGCGATTGTTAAGCAGGAGGCTTTAATGACATTAAGCGAACAAGACTTACGACACCTGCGCCGTTGTCTGGCGTTGGCGGAAGAATCATTGAATGCAGGCGACCAGCCGTTTGGCTCTATGTTGGTGTCGGCAGAAGGCGCGGTGCTGGCCGAAGACCATAATCAAATTCATATCAATGCCATTTTTCATCCCGAGTTGGCGTTGGCGCAATGGGCGGGGGAGCACCTAAGCGAAACCGAACGCGCGCAAACCACTATGTATACCACCGGTGAGCATTGCCCTATGTGTGCTGCAGCCCATGCGTGGGCGGGCTTAGGGCGAGTGGTGTACATTTGCTCGGGTAAACAGTTTGCTCAGTGGTGCAATGAATGGGGGCTGCCGCCATCACCGGTTAAGCCGCTGGCCATTAACGAGGTAGCGCCAGATGTAACCGTATTAGGCCCAGTGCCTGAGTTAATGGATAAAGTGCGAGCGCTACACATGCGTTATTTTGGAATTACCCAGAAATAGGGGAGAGCAGCGCCGAGCACCAAGCGCCCGGCGCCCAGCTAAGGATAAAACTAAAACCGAAGCGAGATCCTGACTTTCGTCAGGAAGACGGCTAAGGGCAGCGCCGAGCACAAAGCGAAAATAAAGCTGTGCGCCGTAAATTAAGGTGTACACAAGCATTTCGGGCAGCTGGAAGTCGTTAGTTTTCAGAAAAGCACCGTCTTTTGTAGCCGCTGCTTTAGCTGGTGGTCCTGTGGAGCAGGATAGATTTGCCGGTTACGCCTGCGGCTTAATGCGAGAACAAGTGTTCGCCTACAAAACCCCATTTATGTTGCCCTCGCTTTAGCTACGTAACTCTATGTAGCTGGATGGTTTTCAAATTATTTCAACATTCAATATTGGCCTTCAAAGGTTCCTTACGTTTTAAAAATTGCTCTGCCTTTAGCCTCTATAGGGGATAAATTGATTTTACCCCCTACAGGGGTTAAAGTTATTTTATTTGCTGTAGGGGGTGATTTTGCGAATAACAACGGCGGGTATGTTGGCTCACGCGGTTCGCGATGAGCGGAAAAAGCGCCAGCTTAGTCAGCAGTCGTTGGCTGAGCTTGCGGCTATTAAGCAGTCTACTATTTCTGCTTTTGAAAATAACCCCGATGGCACCAAGCTTGAAACGCTGTTTAAGTTGCTGTCTGAGCTAGGGTTAGAACTCCATTTGGCAGAAAGAGATAAACCCAGCAGTATTGGCTCTGGCTGGCAGGAGGAGTGGTAGTGATGGCTAATTTAACCGTTGCGCTTAATGGCATTGTTGTTGGTATCTTGCAACAACAGAAGTCTGGAGCTTTGCAGTTTGGTTATGATGCTCATTGGCTTGAACGGTCTGGTGCTCGTGGTATATCGCTCTCGCTGCCTTTATCCGAACAACCATATAGTGGGTCTGCGGTTTACAATTTTTTTGATAATCTGCTACCTGATAGCGATGCTATTCGTACTCGAATGCAGGCTCGCTTTAAAATCCCAACTAAACGACCTTTTGACCTCTTGGCCAGTATCGGTCGAGATTGTGTTGGTGCAATTCAGATATACCCTGAAGAAAGTCATATTCCTCCCGTTAATACCGTTACTGCCGATTCCCTCACCGAAGCTGATATTGCTCGATTATTAAAAGGCTATCAGACCGCTCCTCTAGGTATGACTGAAGAAACGGATGACTTTCGAATTTCTATGGCCGGAGCTCAGGAAAAAACAGCACTGTTATGGCATAAAGAGCAGTGGCATCGACCATTAGGGAGTACGCCAACTAGCCACATATTTAAGCTGCCAATTGGCTATCTTTCACAGCACAATATCGATTTAAGAAAAAGTGCTGAAAATGAATGGTTGTGCCTACAAATAGCCAAGGAGTTCGGCTTGCCGACGGCGAACGCAAACCTTGCTTGTTTTGAAGATCAGCAGGTACTTATCGTTGAGCGGTTTGATCGCCGTTGGTCTAGTGACGGTAGTTGGTTAATGCGCTTACCGCAGGAGGACTTTTGTCAGGCTTTGGGTGTCTCACCAGCATTAAAATATGAGTCAGATAGCGGCCCAGGCATAGCTAAAAGCATGGAGTTGCTGAAAGGTTCTCAGCAAGCGACTCATGATAGAGAGACATTTTTTAAGAGCCAAGTTCTGTTTTGGCTGCTTGCGGCAATAGATGGTCATGCTAAGAATTTTAGTGTGTTTATTGAGCCGGGTAGTGCTTATCGAATGACTCCATTGTATGACATTATTTCTGCTTATCCGTTAATGTCAGGTAAGTCGATTCATCCTAAAAAAGCTAAAATGGCAATGGCCTTTTTCGGAAAAAATCGTCATTTTCATTGGACGTTAATAGCCCCTCGCCATTTACAAAGTACGGCCGAGCAAGTGGGTTATTCATCCAGCAAAGCTGAAGAGATGTTGGTGATGATGAAGCAGCAAACTGAAGCTGTGGTTGCGAATATAATCGCTAGGTTACCGCCAGATTTTTCTGTAGATATCAGCCAACCTATCTTTGATGGTTTGTTACGCCAAGCAGGGCGATTACCGGGATAATTCTTATGTGATACATCGAGTAAAAATGGTTTACACGCTTTAGCGTATAAATGCATGGTTATACGGTGTAGCAGGTAAGGGGTAGATACTGAATCGCGGTCAGTTTGAAGCAAGAAGTAAATACGAGTGACGGTAAAAAGCGTTTAAATCCAGCTACGCTGGCCTGCCGACTAAAGTGGCAGCTACAAAAGATGTAAAGCGAGATACCGGGGCAGGCCCGGCAAGACGGCATAAGGGACCACACCTAAACCAGCCTGCGTATTCAGTCTTTGTTTCGCCGATCACTTTTGCTTGGGGCTTATCTTTAGACTTATAGCGTATAGCTGACGGCCTGTCACTTAGTCACATCTTTTGATTGCATTATAAATCAAAATGAGACGCATGATTTAGTCGGC
>NZ_JBHTJS010000005.1:0-1350 GCF_042676125.1 Oceanisphaera ostreae | reverse complement strand
GACTCACTTTTAAGAATGCAGCAATTTGCGTACGATTTTTTCCATCTACGAAATGAGAGACAGCAAATAGCCTCAGACGCATTCTTGCGTCAGATGTTTCGCGTATTAATTTGGGGAAATCAGGGGTCATATAAGCTCCAACTTGAGCGTTTATTAGACCATAAAATTAGTGTGATTGGTATAAGTAAAAATCTGATCTAGTTTAAAATCGGATACGAGAGGAAACAGAGTCAGCTCCCACGACACGCCACTGGGCTAGCCATCTTTGCTGGGTAACGGCTGCGAATATTCACAGGATTTTTGTTCCATTACCCAACAAAGATACACGTCAGCAAGCTGCCCCATACGGGCTCGGGAAATGCCGTCCTTGGCATTTCACGGTCGTGGGAGGTGATCTCCGTTACCTCTTTGCAAGCATCGAGTTGCCTGTAGACAACGTCATCAGTCACCTGAGGGATATAGGAGAGGATGAAAGGCACTGCTCCACCGACCATCACATGACAAGGGTGTCATGTGTTTGAGCGCCATAGGCGAGTGTGTTTCGCCGAGATGAACTATTTTAATCAGACCGAATATCCAGTGAATATTCGCAGTAAATTAAAATGGTGAATGTCATTAACCCTTGCAGCGTGTCGGTGGAGTAGGCCGTTTATCCGACCTTTATAGGAAGTAAAAGCAGACTACTTATTTAGTGCGATTGGTAGAAGGCGCCCCAACGCTTGGGGTGGGTTGGTATTTATACCAATCACATTAAGTATTTGGTCAGGTGTTGGATCGGAACGTCTGAGGTAACACAGCCGCCTCCCATGACACGTTACGAGTACATCCATGTAAGCTCGGACATGCCATCCTTGGCATGTCACGGTCGTGGGAAGCCATCTCTGTTACCTCTCTTTAAGCACCGAGTTGTCTGCTAACCCTACCCTCAGGCGGCTCCGTGGCATAGGGGCGGATAAAGGGTTCTACTCCACCGACCATCACATAACAGGGGTGTTATGGGTTTGAGCGTCACAGGGATGATGCTTGCAGCGTGTAGACTGTTCGTTTGACCTTTATAAATCAGCCAGATAGATCAGCTATTTAATGCGTTTGGTATGATTAAAATTGTATAACTCTGTACATAACCTGTGTTTTTGCTGGGTGTTTGAGCGGTCAGTCGTTAAAGTGTTATTTATCGCTAAAAAGCCCTTGCGCTAAAACGAGGCTTCCCTATAATGCGCATCCACTGACACGGGGCAACACGCTCACGGTCACAAGGTTTTGTAAGAACAGAAATTAAGTTCTAAACAAACACTTGACGAATACTACGGAGTGCGTAGAATACGCATCCCTGACCTGAGATACGGTCAA
>NZ_JBHTJS010000004.1:0-141881 GCF_042676125.1 Oceanisphaera ostreae | reverse complement strand
CTTTTGATTCGACATTATTGTTCAGTGAAGAGCATATAAAATCTTGACGTCCAACAGAGTATCTACGCTCGGGGTGGGTTGGTATTTACCATTTTTTTGTGCTTTTACTTGGATAAATATTAGCTCTTAAAAGCTGATCTGTGTGCCTCTAACGCTCAACTTCAAAACAGATCACATACTTACTTAGATTGGTATTACCATCAAGTTCCCTTTCAGATCTGATCACTATTTTTCCGCGTTCTTCCGTGGGTTCCGTTGCAGATGAGTCCTTAGATTTGGGGCTTGGTTTATCCTTTATC
The DNA here is from genome assembly GCF_042676125.1 of Oceanisphaera ostreae. Lineage (NCBI taxonomy): Bacteria > Pseudomonadati > Pseudomonadota > Gammaproteobacteria > Aeromonadales > Aeromonadaceae > Oceanisphaera > Oceanisphaera ostreae. Next base: position 141,582 of record NZ_JBHTJS010000004.1, on the reverse strand, counting down.
CTCAGCACATTAAACGCAAAAAAGCCGCTGCAAATATGCAGCGGCTTTTTTAATTTCCACAAATAAGTGGTGGAGCTACGCGGGATCGAACCGCGGACCTCTTGCATGCCATGCAAGCGCTCTCCCAGCTGAGCTATAGCCCCGAAATTGGGTAATATGTTTTGGTGGAGCTACGCGGGATCGAACCGCGGACCTCTTGCATGCCATGCAAGCGCTCTCCCAGCTGAGCTATAGCCCCAAAACATATGATGTTGCTGGTATTAATTACTACTTAAGTAAAATGCCATTTGGTGGAGCTACGCGGGATCGAACCGCGGACCTCTTGCATGCCATGCAAGCGCTCTCCCAGCTGAGCTATAGCCCCATTTGGCAAATACTACTTTTACTTTATTACTGCTACATGCGATAAGTGGTGGAGCTACGCGGGATCGAACCGCGGACCTCTTGCATGCCATGCAAGCGCTCTCCCAGCTGAGCTATAGCCCCGCTTATCACCCTCTTGAGTCTAAGACTGTTGAGGCGATGCGCATGATAGGCAGTCGAATTCTTCCTGTCAACCAAAAACTAACAAAAACGCCCCAACTAGTTATTTTTTAAGCACCTTGCCGAGATTAACACCGATTTAAGCCGCAAACCCGAGCTTGAAGCTTGAGCCCCTTGTAGTCCGACGCTTTAGCTGCCGGTCCTGTGGAGCAGGATGGTTTAGGGCTCCCGCTGAGACGGGACTGCAGCTAAAGCGCAGACTATAGAAAACACCTGTTTTTATATTTAGCTCGGCGCTGCGCTTCAGCCATCGCCCTTATGGCAATAAAAAAACTGTACCGGGCTCGTCATGCCGATACTGAATCGAGTTCAGCATGACGTAGTTTCAGTACCCGCAAGACGGTAAAGACCGGTGTTGGTCTTTAACTAACCGCTTACAGCTTACGGCTTAAAGCTTTCTATTAACCCTTCGCGCGCTCTTCAATAAAGGCCAATGCCATATCGATGCGGGCCAATGTCTGCTCTTTACTCAGCAAGGCAATCACACCATCTATGCCTGGTGATTGACCAGTACCGGTAACGGCTACCCGCAGTGGCATGCCTACTTTGCCCATGCCTAATTCTAGCTCGGCCGCGGCGGCATTAATTTGCTCATGAATAGCCTCGGCTTGCCAAGTGTTCAGCTCAGCTAATTTACTACGCACCAAGGCCAGCGGCTCGGCAGCCACTGGGCGCAAGTGCTTCTTGGCCGCGTTAGCTTCAAACTCACTGAAGTCTTCAAACAAGTAACGGCTCTGCTCGGCCATTTCTTTTAACGTGTGGCAACGCTCAGCATACAGACTAACCACGTCCGCCAATGCGGGGCCATGGGCAGTATCAATGCTTTGATCTTGCATATGCCACACCAAGTACTCCGCCACTTCGGTAGCGGGTGAGGTTTTCATATAATGCTGGTTTAGCCAGAGCAACTTATCGGTGTTAAACGCCGAGGCCGACTTACCGATAGCGTCCAATGAGAACAGCTCTACCATTTCTGCTAACGAGAAAATTTCTTGGTCACCATGAGACCAGCCCAAACGCACCAGATAGTTAAGCAGCGCCTGCGGCAGATAGCCGTCGTCACGATATTGCATCACACTCACGGCACCGTGGCGCTTAGATAGCTTGGCGCCGTCATCACCCAATATCATCGATACATGGGCAAACTCAGGTACGGGTGCACCCAACGCCTGATAAATATTAATCTGACGTGGTGTGTTATTAATGTGGTCTTCACCGCGCACTACATGGGTAATTTCCATGTCCCAGTCATCGACCACTACGCAGAAGTTATAGGTAGGCGCGCCGTCGGTACGACGAATAATTAAATCGTCTAACTGATCGTTGCCAGTTTCAATGCGCCCGCGCACATGGTCATCAAAGACTACAATGCCTTCGGTAGGGTTTTTAAAACGGATCACACAAGGCGCATCTGTGGCATGTGTGTGCTCGCCGTGGCGACAGTGACCGTCGTAACGAGGCTTAACGCCAGCGGTCATTTGCTGCTCGCGTAAGCCGTCTAAGCGCTCGCGAGAGCAATAACATTTATAGGCTTTATCTTCGCTTAGCAGCTGGTCTATCAGCGAATTGTAACGGTCAAAGCGCTGGGTTTGATAATAAGGCCCCTCCTCCCAATTCAAACCCAACCACTGCATGCCTTCTAAAATGGCATCTATGGCTTCCTGAGTTGAACGCTCCAGATCGGTATCTTCAATGCGCAATACAAACTCACCTTGAAGGTGGCGAGCATAAAGCCAAGAGTATAGAGCCGTACGAGCACCACCGACATGAAGAAAGCCGGTAGGGCTAGGAGCAAACCGCGTTTTAACTGTCATTCTTTCTGCCTTAGCTGGTAAATAAAGCCTACATAAATAGAAGATAGGCTTGAAGAGAGTGAAGTACCGCCATTTTAGCACTCGCTTACAGCGGGTTAAACGCTTTGTCACCTTTTGCTGAGCAGTTGTGTTCGATAAGCGCGATCACTGCTCCAAAAGGAGCCACTCACATGACTTGTCGAGTCTACAGACCACAGATACACTGAAGGTTAGGGTCTGTTGACCTTTCGAGGTGATTTTTGGAACAGTTCAAACAATATTTAACCGCGAAAGGTCAACAAATCCCTAAAGGTGCCCATTCATGTCCAGAAGAAAAACAACAATGAAACGGAATAAACCACAATCTTTCGCCAGTAAAATTAACGCTTTAAGCTTACCTGCTCGCCAGTCCATTGGCCGTGGGCTGCAGGGATGGCAGCGTGTACCTAAAATACACAAAGCGGGATTACTACTGTTAATCCCGCTTTGGCTACTGTTGTTCACTTGGCAACCGGCCCCAAAACAGGCACCGGTACCGATGAGCGGCAGTTTGAGTTTATCGTTAGCCCCTGCCGTCACTCGTGATATTCCTGTGCCCGACGGTGGCAAGCGAATTGACCATACTCTGGCACAAGGAGAAACCCTCGCCGCGCTGTTCCGCAAATGGCAGTTACCCGGCGGCGACCTTATTGCCCTAATCCGTGCCGAGCCCTCTTATAAGCCATTAAGCAACCTGCGAGCAGGGCAAGAGCTGACTGCTGTTATCAATACCGATGGCCACCTGCATTACTTGGAAGTTAACGACAAAGGGCTGCTACTCAACGCCTTTCGCCGCATGGGGCAAGAGTTTAGTGTGGTGACAACACCGTAAATACAGTCTGCCCCGTTTACTTAATTGCAGTTAATAAAACACCGGCTTAGGCCGGTGTTTTTTGTTTGAACTGAGTGTTTTATTTTAGCTAGGCGCTTGGTGCAGTTTAGTTATGGCAAGCGGAAACGGCCAATCAAACGTTGCAGCTCACTGCCTTGGCGAGCCAGTTCAGCACTGCTAGCGGCGGTTTGCTCGGTAGCGGCGGAAGCGTGATCCGACACTTCGCGAATACTAAACACGGAGCGATTAATATCTTCTGCAACCGTACTTTGCTCTTCTGCGGCGGTGGAAATCTGACTGTTCATCTGCTGAATGTTGGAGACCGAACTGGCAATTTTATGGATTGACTCCCCCGCCTCATTGGCAATCTCCACTGTTTTAGCCGCCATAGCCGTACTTTCATTCATCATCACTACCGACTCTTGTGCCTTGCTTTGCAGGCCATGAATGAGCGTTTCAATTTCCGCAGTGGCCTTTTGAGTTCGCTGTGCCAAAGAGCGCACCTCATCAGCAACCACCGCAAAACCACGACCTTGTTCACCGGCTCGCGCCGCTTCTATGGCCGCGTTAAGTGCTAACAAATTAGTTTGCTCAGCTACGCCCTTGATGACATCGAGTATGCTGCCGATATTCATACTCTCGGCTTCAAGCTGATTAATGGTCTGTAGCGATTCTTGAATATCATCGGACAGCTTGCCTATTTGACTGATAGTTAAGGTTACTTTTTGATTACCGTCGCTAGCTTCACTGTCAGCTGTGCGAGCCGAGCCAAAAGCAGTTTCTGCATGGCGTGCGACTTCTTGTACCGTTGCGGCCATTTCGTTCATGGCGGTAGATACCTGCTCTAGCTCCATACGCTGCTGGTTAACGCCACTGCGACTTTGCTCCGAGACCGACAATAGCTCATCGGTCGAGGTCGCAATGTGGGTCGAGCTTTGGATAAGCGCACTCATAAGCTGACGCAAATTCAACGTCATATGCTGCATTTGATCCATCAGCTGACCCAGCTCATCCTTGCGCTGGTGTTTGATGTCCTGACTAAGATCGCCCTCGGCAATGCGATTAGCTTGAGACACCAGCAAGGTCAGAGGGTTGACGATACCGCGGGTGATCAACCAGGCAAACAGCACTCCCATCACCAGCGCCGCTAGAGTTACCGCGAGGATAATCAATTTGGCACTGTTGCTGTCATCATGCATGCTTGCTTGCTGCCTAGCCAGCAAGGCTTCTATACTGACATCGATAGTTTCGGCCACCGTATCGATGCGGTGCTCAATTTCCACCAGACCGTTAATCGCCGCAATAAAGTCTTCCTGCTGCTGTTGAAACTGCTTGAGCAAGTCGTATAGATCCCTGACGTCTATATCCTCGCGCATATGTAGCCGATTTTCCAACGTCGCCAGCAGGCCGCTCAGGCGGGACGATAACTGTATGGCGTCGACCTCATCCCGGCTGAGGGCAAAGTCTTTCTGGGTTAAGCGAATACCTACCAGCCGCACCAGCCAGCTCATGGCACTGGTATCATTAGCACCGAGATATTCAGCCCGTTGCTGAGCGGAAAAGCCTAGACCATTCAAGTCGAAGATCTGGCTCTGAACGTCTTCAGACAGTATGGCAACTTGCTCCAGCTCTGTCTCATAGGCCTTGGTACCAAGCAGGATCTGTGCAACTAACATTCGATCTTCGGGTTCGATCAGTGACTCTTGCAGCACTTCTGCCCGAGAGGAGGCTTTCGCCAGTATGTCTTTGGCTAAGGTCAGCTGTTCGGGATCATCATTTAATAAGTAGTCCTTCTCAAACTGACGGGCCTTGTTGAACAGCAGGTCGATAGAGCCAGCCTGCTCCAGCTTGCCAGTTCGCTCAAGCACGGAAGACAAACTGTAAAAACTAATCGCGGCAGTAGTCAAGGTCGCCAGCAACACCAGTGCAAAGCCTAGGGTCAGCTTCATCCTGACGCTCAGATAGCCTAACTTAGAGAGCATATCGTATTCCTTTACGTGGTCAGCAATGGGGGTTTTATTATTCTCACTCACCATAATCGGCCAAGCGGAAAAAAGTGAAGCATTTCATCACAAAAGGTGATCTCGAACATAAATACAATGGATAACGCCGATCAATATCTACGCACCGCGCAAACCACCAACAAAAACGCCCAGCAAAGGCTGGGCGTTTTACTAATCTATAAAGGAGAAGCTTACTTCTGCTTTTTCTTAGCTTTTGCGTTTGGCATGTCGGTAATGGAGCCTTCGAATACTTCGGCTGCCATGCCCACAGACTCATGCAGAGTCGGGTGAGCATGAATGGTCAGCGCGATATCTTCGGCGTCGGCACCCATTTCGATAGCCAAACCAATTTCGCCCAACAGCTCACCGGCGTTAGTACCAATAGTGGCACCACCCAGTACACGATGCGTGTCTTTGTCGAAAATCAGCTTGGTCATACCATAAGCTGAGTCAGAAGCGATGGCACGACCAGAGGCCGCCCATGGGAACGTGGCCACTTCAACGTTCAGGCCCTGCTCTTTAGCTTCTTTCTCGGTAACACCTACCCAGGCTACTTCTGGTTCGGTGTAGGCAATAGACGGGATCACCTTAGGATCGAAGTAGTGCTTCAAACCAGAGATAACCTCGGCGGCTACGTGACCTTCATGCACACCTTTGTGGGCCAGCATCGGTTGACCGACGATGTCACCAATGGCGTGAATGTGTGCCACGTTAGTGCGCAGTTGCTTATCAACGCGAATGAAACCACGCTCATCAACTTCAACGCCGGCTTTTTCAGCGTCCAGCAGCTTACCGTTAGGTACGCGACCAATGGCCACTAATACCGCGTCATAGACGTTGGTAATGCTCTCGCCTTTCTTGTTTTCCATGGTCACATGAATGCCGTCGTCTTTGGCATCTACTGCGGTAACCTTGGTTTCCAACATCAGGTTAAACTTGTCTTTTACCTGCTTGGTATAGATCTTGATAAGATCTTTATCGGCAGCTGGGATCACTTGGTCGAACATTTCAACCACGTCAATCTTAGAGCCCAGCGAGTAATATACGGTACCCATTTCTAGGCCGATAATACCGCCGCCCATTACCAGCAGCTTCTCAGGAACTTCTTTCAGCTCTAGTGCGCCAGTAGAATCCCAAACCCGTGGATCTTCGTGCGGAATAAACGGCAACTGAATAGGACGCGAGCCTGCTGCAATAATGGCGTTATCGAAGTTGATGGTGGTGTTGCCACCCTCGCCTTCTACAACCAAGGTGTTAGGACCGGTGAACTTGCCGTAGCCGTTCACGACCTTTACCTTACGCATTTTAGCCATGCCACCCAAACCTTGGGTAAGCTGACCTATCACTTTATCTTTGTGGCTGCGGATCTGGTCTAGATCGATGTTAGGCTCAGCAAAGGTGACGCCATGGCTGCCCATCATCTTAGCTTCTTCGATGACTTTAGCGATGTGCAATAATGCTTTAGAAGGAATACAGCCAACGTTTAGACAAACGCCGCCCAATGTTGAATAGCGCTCGACGATTACTGTTTCCAGACCCAGATCGGCGGCACGGAAAGCGGCTGAATAACCGGCAGGGCCCGAGCCCAATACCACAACCTGAGCTTTGACTTCTTGACTCATGGTGACCTCTATTATGATTTTTAGCCCCGTTCAAGCAATGGCTGCGAAAGCCTAGACTCAATACGGCCACAACAAATGAAACGAGCTAAAGTTTACTGTTCTGTAATAGAAAAGAAAGTAAAAAGGCGGGCATTTGCCCGCCTTGTCACATTAAAGAACTAAACGACGAAGGTCGCTTAACACACCACTCATCATAGTGATGAAACGAGCACCATCGGCGCCGTCAATCACACGGTGGTCATAAGACAGAGCCAGCGGCTGTATCAGACGAGGCTCGAACTCTTTGCCGTTCCAAACTGGCTTGATGCTTGACTTGGATACGCCCAAGATAGCCACTTCAGGTGCGTTCACGATAGGCGTGAACTGAGTGCCACCAATGCCGCCCAAAGACGAAATGGTGAAACAACCACCTTGCATGTCGGCACCAGTTAACTTGCCGTCACGGGCTTTCTTGGAGATTTCGCCAAGTTCAATCGCCAACTCGCGAATGCCTTTCTTGTTCACATCGCGTACTACCGGCACTACCAGACCGTTTGGCGTATCAACCGCCACACCGATGTTGATGTACTTCTTCATTATCAAAGACTGCTCGTCTTGTGACAAAGAAGAACAAAACTTAGGATAAGCTTCCAGCGCTTTGGCAGCGGCCTTCATGATAAAGATCAGCGGGGAAATCTTATAACCCAGCTTCTGCTTATCGGCGATGGCGTTTTCAGTTTTGCGGAACTCTTCCAGCTCAGTGATATCGGTTTCGTCAAACTGCGTCACGTGCGGGATTTTCACCCAGTTGCGGTGCAGGTTAGGACCCGAGATCTTCTGAATACGCGTCATTGGCACTTCTTCAATTTCACCGAACTTGGCGAAATCTACTTTTGGCCATGCCAGTACAGCCATGCCGCCGCCAGCTACTGCAACACCGGCAGGTTGACTAGCAACTTGCTTGATAATGCCTTTAACGTAGCTTTGCACGTCTTCTTTCAGAATACGGCTCTTAGGACCGGTAGCGGCAACCTTAGATAGGTCAACACCAAATTCACGGGCTAAACGGCGTACCACAGGCGTGGCATGCACATAAGCATTGTTCTCAACGAACTCAGCTTTAGCAGCCGGGGCGCTAGCCGCCGGAACCGCTTTAGGTGCAGCGGGTGCAGAGGCAGCAGCCTGAGCAGGAGCAGCAGATGCCGCAGCCTTCGGCGCTTCGCCTGCAACTTCAAATACCATGACCAAAGAACCCGTATTAACCTTGTCGCCAACGTTAATCTTGATTTCTTTAACCACACCGGCAAACGGTGACGGTACTTCCATGGACGCCTTGTCACCTTCCACAGTCAAAATAGACTGTTCGGCTTCAACGGTATCGCCCACGGCAACCATGACTTCGGTCACTTCAACCTCGTCACCGCCAATGTCCGGCACGTTCACATCTTTGGCTTGTGGTGCGGCTGGTGCTGCCGGAGCAGCAGTAGACGCGGCCGCAGCAGGGGCAGCAGCGGGAGCAGGAGCCAAGGCGCCTGCAACTTCGAAGACCATGATCTGTGAGCCAGTTTTAACCTTGTCGCCAACGGCCACTAAGATTTCAACAATTTTACCTGCCGAAGGTGACGGGATTTCCATAGAAGCCTTGTCGCCTTCTACGCCAATCAGCGTCTGCTCTTCAGTGACGGTGTCGCCAACGGCCACGTTGATTTCGGTAACTTCAACTTCGTCATCACCAATATCAGGCACGGCTACTTCTTTACGCGCTGCAGTAGCAGGTGCGGCAGCAGCGGCTGGCGCTTCTGTTGCTGGTGCTTGCTCAGATGGGGCGGCAGTGCCGCCCTCTTCTGCTTCGAATACCATGATCAAAGACCCGGTATTGATGGCGTCGCCAATAGCAACTTTAATTTCTTTAACCACACCCGCGCTTGGGGCAGGTATTTCCATGGAGGCTTTATCACCTTCCACGGTGAGCAGTGACTGTTCTAGCTCAACACGGTCGCCAACGGCCACCATGATCTCGGTCACTTCTACCTCGTCTGCGCCGATATCTGGCACCAGAATATCTTTAGACATGTATTACCCCTTATGCGTACAGCGGGTTGATCTTATCAGCGTCGATACCGTATTTCGTAATGGCATCAGCTACTACTTGCTTGTCTAGCGTACCTTGCTTGGCCAGCTCAGTTAGTGCAGCAAGCACGATGTAGTGCTTGTTGACTTCGAAGTGGCGACGCAGGTTTTCACGGCTGTCTGAACGACCGAAACCATCAGTGCCCAACACCTTGTAGCTTACTGAAGGCATGAAGGCGCGCACTTGTTCGGCGTAGTTCTTCATGTAGTCAGTGGCAGCAATAGCAGGCTCAGTACCCATCACTTGTGCGATATAAGGTACGCGTGCTTCTTCGGTTGGGTGCAGCATGTTCCAGCGTTCACAGTCCTGACCGTCACGGGTCAGTTCGTTAAACGAAGGTACACTGAATATGTCGGAACCAATGCCGTATTCTTCAGTCAGAATCGCTGCGGCTTCACGCACATCGTTTAAGATAGTGCCTGAACCCATCAACTGAACCTTGCCTTTGTTACCGGCAACGGTGTCCAGCTTGTAGATACCCTTACGGATACCTTCTTCAGCGCCTTCTGGCATCGCTGGCTGATGGTAGTTTTCGTTCAGCGTAGTGATATAGTAGTAGATGTTTTCTGGGTTTTCGCCATACATGCGACGCAGACCATCCTGTACGATAACCGCTACTTCGTATACATACGTTGGATCGTAAGTTACGCAGTTCGGGATCACACTGGCCTGAACGTGGCTGTGGCCATCTTCGTGCTGCAGACCTTCACCGTTCAAGGTAGTACGACCGGAAGTTCCGCCAATCATGAAACCACGAGCCTGTTGATCGCCGGCCAACCAGCACAAATCGCCCACACGCTGGAAACCAAACATCGAGTAGTAGATGTAGAACGGGATCATCGGGAAGTCGTTGGTGCTGTAAGAGGTAGCAGCGGCTAACCATGAAGACGTTGCCCCCAGCTCGTTGATACCTTCTTGCAGTACCTGGCCTTTGATGTCTTCTTTATAGTAAGCAACTTGCTCACGGTCTTGCGGGGTATATTGCTGACCGTTCGGGCTGTAAATACCGATTTGACGGAACAGACCTTCCATACCAAAGGTACGAGCTTCATCGGCCAAGATAGGCACGATGCGCTCACCAATGGACTTGTTCTTGAGCATGATGTTTAAGGCACGTACAAACGCCATTGTGGTAGAAACTTCACGCTTTTGCTCGCCCAGCAATGACTCAAACTCAGACAACTCAGGAATTTGCAGCTGTTGTGTTGATTGCTTTAGACGTTGTGGCAAGTAGCCTTTCAGCGCCTTACGACGGGCATGCAGGTACTCGTGTTCGCGAGTGCCTTCTTTGATCTCGATGTACGGCAGATCGGTGATGTCTTCGTCGCTTACTTCCAGATTGAAACGGTCACGGAAGTGCTTAACGGACGTCATGTCCATGTTCTTAACCTGGTGGGCAATGTTCTTGCCTTCAGCCGCGTCGCCCATGCCGTAACCTTTAACGGTTTTGGCCAGAATAACGGTCGGCTTGCCTTTAGTCTCGGCAGCATTTTTGTACGCAGCGTACATTTTAGCTGGATCGTGACCACCACGGTTCAGGGCAAAAATTTCTTCGTCAGACATATCCTTGACCAACTCTAGGGTCTCAGGATATTTGCCAAAGAAGTGCTCACGTACATAAGCGCCGTCTTTAGACTTAAAGGTCTGATAGTCACCGTCAACGGTTTCGTTCATTAACTGAACCAGCTTGCCGCTCTTATCTTTAGCGATCAGCTCGTCCCAACGACGACCCCAGATAACTTTAATCACGTTCCAGCCAGCACCGTTAAAGATACCGTCTAGTTCGTTGATGATCTTACCGTTACCAATTACAGGGCCGTCTAGGCGCTGTAGGTTACAGTTGATGATGAAGCACAGGTTGTCCAGCTTTTCGCGAGCCGCGATGGTGATAACACCTTTGGATTCTGGCTCATCCATTTCGCCGTCGCCTAGGTAGGCGTATACGCGCTGCTCAGAGCAGTCTTTCAGGCCACGGTTCGTTAGATACTTCTGGAAACGAGCTTGATAAATGGCGTTTAGTGGACCCAGACCCATAGATACGGTTGGGAACTGCCAGAAGTCAGGCATCAGCTTAGGATGCGGGTAAGAAGGAATACCTTTGCCGTCTACTTCTTGACGGAACATATCCAACTGAGCAGCAGTTAAACGGCCTTCAACAAACGCACGAGCGTAGATGCCGGGCGAGATATGACCTTGGAAGAACACCAAGTCGCCGGTGTCTTTTTCGTTAGGCGCGCGGTAGAAGTGGTTAAAGCCCACTTCATACATAGTGGCACTGGACGAGTAAGAAGCCATGTGGCCGCCTAGATCCAGATCTTTTCTAGAAGCGCGCAGTACGATCATCACTGAGTTCCAGCGGATAATAGCGCGGATACGACGTTCCAGATCCCAGTTGCCCGGGTACTCAGTCTCGTCCGCAGACTTAATGCTGTTTACGTAGTCTGAGTGGGCATTTCTGGCCACAGCAACACCGGATTTAATGGCTTTCGTGGTGAGACGCTCATAAATATACTGTGCGCGCTCAGGTCCTTCTTGACGGATCAACGACTCAAGAGAATCTAACCACTCTTGAGTTTCTATTGAATCCACATCGTTGTTCAGGATATCAGACATGGCTGTTTCCTATCTCGTTTGGGGCACCTGCCCATGGGTTCATCATTGCCGAAGGCATTGTTATTCCTGCTGTTTATTACGGCGTAATGAACGTTGAATACGACTTTCTTCACGCTGAATATCGAGCAGAGTTTCTTCTATAAAGGCCAAGTGCTCGTGACAAGCATCCCTGGCCTGTTCCGGCTCGCGTGACAGTATGCATTGGATCAAATTGGCGCGATGCACCCGAATCTTCTCCACCATACCGGCGCGCCGGTTTAAAATTTTGATATTGCGCAAAATACTCGATTCTAGCATCGGCTGAATGGCTCGCAACAAGTGTAGTAACACCACATTGTGGGCCGCTGCGGCGACCGCGATATAAAACTCGGCGGCGGCTTTAGCTTCAGCAGGCAAATCGCCCAGCTCTTGAGCTTGAACGATGGCCTGTTGCGCGTCGCGGATGGTATCGAAGTCAGCTTCGTTGCCGCGCATGGCGGCGTAAAATGCGGAGATACCTTCCATGGTATGGCGAAACTCCAGCAAGTCATATTGCGACTCGGGATGTTCTGCCAGCAGCTGAAATAACGGGTCAGCCAACCCTTTGGTCAAGGCATTTTGCACATAAGTGCCACCACCCTGGCGCCGAGAGACCAATCCTCTTGCTTCCAGCAATTGAATCGCTTCTCGAACCGAAGGTCGAGATACGGCGTATTGTTCAGCCAGCTCACGCTCCGGCAACAGACGTTGACCGGGTTGTAAGCTGCCTTCCATTATCATCTGCTCAATTTTGGCAGCTATGGTATCGGCAAGTTTAGGCTGCTTGATGCGCTGATTCGACATGTAATTCGCTTGTATATTGGTAAGACCAATTGACACTGTAAAAAAAAGGTATCAGTTCGTGGATTAAATGTCCAATAATTTAATATAGATTGCACACAATAGCCGAAAAATTAACCTCGAGCTACATGCCGAAAACAAAGCTATTAGCGGTAAGTTTTCAGTTAAGTCCAATACCGCGCCCTAGCTTGGGCGCTATTGTTATCTGTAGCTGATCGCTTAAAGCTGACGGCTTACAGCTTCTTTCACCCTTCGACTCGCAGTGAGAGATCTAATGCTTGAATGTGTTTGGTGAGCGCCCCTACCGAAATAAAGTCGACGCCGGTGGCGGCGTAAGCAGCGATGGTGTCTAGGGTCACGTTGCCGGACACTTCTAACAACGCAGCTCCTGCACTAATGGCCACGGCAGTGCGCATGTCGTCGGTGGTAAAGTTGTCGATCATAATGATATCGGCACCGGCCTTCAGCGCCAGTGCAAGTTCAGCTAGCGACTCCACTTCTACTTCCACCGACTTTTCTGGCTGTAGGCGACGAGCTTCAGCCACTGCCTTGTCGATGCCACCGCAGGCAAAAATGTGATTCTCTTTAATCAAATAGGCGTCATACAGCCCCATACGATGATTATGGCCACCGCCACAGGTAACGGCATACTTTAGGGCTTGGCGTAAACCTGGCACGGTTTTACGGGTATCCAACAAACGACATTGTGTGCCAACTAACTGCTTAACATAACGCTGAGTAACACTGGCTACGGCCGACAGTGTTTGAATAAAATTCAGGGCTGTACGTTCGCCGGTCATAATGGCTCGAGCCGGCCCAGTTAGCGTTAATAAACGTTGATTGGCGACAATGGCGTCGCCATCTGCCGCATGCCATTCAAGGGTCACCTCACCACCTAATTGCAAGAAGGTTTCTTCTGCAAAGGCACGTCCACAAAAAATACCGTCTTCTCGGGTAATCAAATGAGCGACCACCTGTTGTTGTTCTGGTAACAACTGCGCCGTAATATCCCGAGCAGGGTCTAAGGTTCCACCCAAGTCTTCGCTAAGGGCTGCGGTTACATTAAAACGGATTTCTTGATCCAGCATAGCATTCAGCATTTTATTCAGCCTGTTATTCAACTGTTTATGGTTAGCCCCCTTCGGGGAGCCGTCAGCTATAAGCTATAAGCTATAAGCCAAAGATAAATACCACTTTTGCAACGACTCTTTGCTACAGGAAGCGCGAAAAAATTTAGATGAGAAAATTCGTACAGAGCCAAAATATCTAATTGTTAAGAACCAGCCTTAATGAGCTATGTCTTCGCTGTTACGAATAAAATGATTTTCAGACTTGCTCTCTATTTTTCCGCGTTCTTCCGCGTCTTCCGTTGCAAAAATAGGTTTTGACCTGTTTTTTAACGTAAAATGTGCGGTGTTTAGCGCCTGATAGTCATCTTGCTGCCCCGCTGCGTCAGTTCAAATTGGCGCAAGACATTCATGCCTAATAATATTTCATTGCTGTCGGCGGGCATGATCACCGCGTCAAGATCGTACAAGGTGAACGGCCCCAAAGACAGGTTTTTTACCCGAGTCCGATAGCCGGTTACCGTTCCTGCCGCCGTATTCAGGCTAATCTGTTGGCCCGTCACTAAATCTAACTCATCCACTAGCCCCTCAGGAATCGCCACCAAAGAAGCACCGGTGTCTAGCAAAAACACCACCGGCTTACTGTTGATCTCGCCACTGGCCACATAATGCCCCTGCCTGTTTTGCTTAAGCACTATGGTTTGTGTACTAGGGGCTTGTGTGCCAGATGTCTGCACATCTAGCGTTTGCACTTGCTGATTGGGGTTATAGTCTTGCGCCTGCTTTTGCAAAAAATACCAAGTCAATAGTGCTAGCGCCAGCCCCCAAGCCAATAGCCACATAACTAGGCCTAACCGGCGCTGCACCTTAGCGTCATCACTCATGCTACTTCTCCCAATGATGCAAAATAGCGTGATATGCCGCTATAAGCTTTACGCCGTACGTTAAGTCAACTGACAGAGAACAAACATAGATCCGCGCGCTATATTCATCTTTAACTTACAGCGAATCGCGCACGGCGTAAGGCTTACCACTCGCCTACTTATGCTTGATCATTTGGCATTAAGGCTTTTAGTATACCGTCAAGCTTCTCTTTTATATGTACCAATATGACTCCATCTCTAGCTATACCGCTCACTATCAACGTCGACAGCTGGTTGATCCCTGCTCGCTATTGTCCTTCTCCTCATTTTGATACGCGTCCGCAAGGCGAAGTGTCATTGTTAGTGGTGCACAGCATTAGCCTGCCACCGGCACGCTACGGCGGTCCTTATATCGACCAGCTATTTTTGGGCACGTTAAACCCTGATGAAGATCCCTACTTTGCCGAGATTCATCAATTGCGCGTATCAGCTCATTGTTTGATCCGCCGCGACGGCGAAATAGTGCAGTATGTACCTTTTAATCAGCGTGCTTGGCATGCGGGCCAATCGAGCTTTAATGGCCGAGAGCGCTGCAATGATTTTGCCATTGGCATCGAGCTAGAAGGCACCGACACCGACACTTTCACCGATGCACAATATCAGCAGCTAACTAAGATCACCCAGTTATTGCAAGCGAGATTTCCTGCCATTACCACCGAACACATCGTCGGCCACAGCGATATAGCCCCGGGGCGAAAAACCGACCCAGGCATCGGATTTGATTGGGGTTTTCTTAAACAGCTCTAAGTCGCCAGCGGTCAGCCACAGAAAGTGCACAACCCCTAAAAATAAAAAATAGCCGTACGCTTTACGCCACTCGCTGTAAGCCAAGAAAGAATACCTGTATTTGTTTTAACTTACGGCCTACAGCGTCAGGTTATAGCGATGCTTTAAGTCGTCTTCTTGACTCAGGTTAGGATCTCGCCTTAGTTGCTGGAGTCGCTGGGGCGCTAATTCCCCCCGCCACTCCTTACCCCTTACAATGATTTTTGCCGATCTTCTCGCAATAAAGAGTCGTTGCAGAAATCGCTTTAGCTCTGGTTTGGTTTAAATCTCGCCCTCCTCACACTTTACCCTGCACGCCTCACGGAGGTTAGCTCATTTATTCGCCACTTTTGCTATTCATTGCTATATTTTAATACAAGAAAAACATCGTAATTGTGCCTGCCCACTCTGCTTTATCAGTCAAGGATGGCCTTATGAATCAACATGAAGCTAACCGCTCTGGTAGCGGCTTTACCCTTATTGAATTGATGATAGTTGTTGCCATCGTTGCCATTCTGGCCACTGTGGCTTTACCTACCTACCAAACCTACGCCAAGCGCGCCAAATTTACGGAAGTGATCGCCGCCACCGGCCCTATTAAAACAGCCATTGAAATTTGCATGCAAACGGGAGGAGCAGACTGCAAAGCTGCGGGTGAGCATGTGATTCCTGGAACACTCGATGGCTTGGTAACTAGCATAGGAGTGGCAGCAAACGATGTAGCAGATGGCCCTTGGACCATAACCGCAACAGGCACTGATGTTGTAGATAGTAAAACCTTCACATTAAAGGGCACAGCCGAACACGGCCGCGTGACTTGGCTATCCAACGGCACTTGCGTTGCAGCTGGCTTGTGTTGAGTTATGTCCAATACCCCTCAACATACCGGACTGGCAGGAAGCCTATTACAGTCGTCACTTATTGACTCACAGCAGCTAGAGCTGGCGATCACCCAAGCCCGTCAAGAAGGTAAACCACTAAGCAGTATATTAGTGGAGCAGCAGTTACTCTCGAGCCAACAGCTGGCTCAATTTTGCACACAGCAATATGGCTTGGCGCTGTTTGATTTGAATACAGTAACCATAGAGTCATTACCTCCCAAATATCTGAACATGGACTTGATTGAACGCCACCACGCGTTACCGATACTCATACAAAATAATATTTTATATCTGGCCATGGCCGATCCGACCAACATGGCAGCACTAGAAGATTTTAGCTTTCGCTTCAATTTAGTCACCGATGCGCAATTAGTTGAAGAATCCCAGCTTTCACAATTACTCAACCGCCTGCAACAAGGTGGGGCCACTAGCTTGCTCGACCTTGAACAAGTGGAAGCAGATGATATCAATAACAGCCTAGAGCTAACTGATGACTTAGCCGCCGACATACACATGAGTAGCCAAGAGGATGATGCTCCTATCGTGCGCTACATCTATAAAATAATGCTAGAGGCGGTGCGTCGCTTAGCTTCCGATGTTCACTTTGAGCCTTATGAGCGCTTTTATCGTATTCGCTTTCGAATTGATGGCATGCTGCACGACATTGCCTCACCGCACATTAACTTAGCTAATCGCTTTGCAGCGAGGCTTAAGGTAATGGCTCGACTTGATATCGCCGAACGTCGGTTGCCACAAGATGGCCGTATTAAACTGCAATTAACCCACCACAAATCAATAGATATGCGAGTGAGCAGCTTGCCCACGCAGTCCGGAGAGAAAATAGTACTGCGCTTGCTCGATAGCTCGGCCATTAAGCTAGACATTAACCAACTAGGTTACGACGAACAGCAAAAGCAGTTTTACTTAACTGCACTCAGTCAGTCACAGGGCATGATCTTAGTCACTGGCCCTACAGGATCAGGCAAGACGGTATCGCTATATACCGGTTTAAGCATCCTTAATACGGTAAGTGCCAATATATCTACTGCCGAAGATCCAGTAGAAATTATTATGCCGGGTATTAATCAGGTACAAATTAATCCTAAAGCAGGACTGAGTTTTGCCTATGCGCTACGGGCTTTCTTACGTCAAGATCCCGACATTATAATGGTGGGGGAAATTCGTGACTTAGAAACTGCCGAAATTGCAGTTAAAGCCGCACAAACAGGACACCTGGTACTCTCTACTTTGCATACCAACTCTGCCGCAGAGACATTAACTCGACTGAGCAATATGGGGCTGGCCGCTTATAACATTGCCTCGTCGGTGAGTTTGATTATTGCCCAACGATTAGCACGCAAGCTGTGCCCTCACTGCAAGACTGCAGAGTCATTAACTGCTCAACAACTGTTGTCGCTCGGCATGACTCAAGTGGATGACAATACTCCACTTTACAAAGCCGTCGGCTGCGCCCTATGCACCGATGGCTATAAAGGCCGTACTGGCATTTATGAAGTGCTACCCATGAATAAAGCCTTGGCGGATCTTATTATGAGCGGTGCCGACTCATTAACGTTGGCCCGCGCTGCAGAAAACGCCGGCATGCTATCCCTAAGGCAGGCAGCATTAAACAAAGTACAGCTTGGAATTATCAGCCTAGCGGAAGCAAATCGCGTAACGACTGACAAGTAGCACAAAGCTTTACGCTATAAGCCGTATGCTGTCCGTTAAAGGCGAATACCAAACCCACGAAACAAAGCTTTACGCCGTAAGCCATACGCCATCCGACAAAGAACAACACCGAGTTTATCGCAAAAAAGAGCATACGGCGTGTAGCGTAAGAAGTGATGGAGGGTGAAGATGGAGGGCAAGTATCATACCTATCACTGGCAGGGTATTAATAAGCAGGGCCAAAAGGTTAGCGGTTCGGCACAAGAGGCCAGCTTGGTAGCGGTTAAATATCAGCTCCAGCGCCAAGGTATCAACACCACCAAAGTGCGGCGCAAGCGAAAAAGCTTACTCACGCATTATCGTAACCGAATAACCCCAACAGACATCGCAATTATTAGTCGCCAAGTTGCCACCATGCTCGGCGCTGGCGTTCCTCTAGTGCAAAGTCTGCACCTAATTGCGCGCGCTACGCAAAAAAGCTCGGTGCACCAACTGATGACCAGCCTCGCCCTAGACGTAGAAAATGGCACGCCGCTGTCGATCGCACTCAAAAAATATCCTCAGCAATTTAGTGAGCTTTATTGCGACTTGGTGCAATCAGGGGAACAAACAGGGGCGCTAGATCATATTTTTGACCAGATAGCGGTGTACCGTGAAAAAGCCGAAAGGCTCAAATCGAAAATTAAAAAGGCGCTGTTTTATCCCACCATGGTGCTAGTGATTGCCGGCATTGTTACCGCCATTTTGCTGCTATTCGTGATCCCGCAATTTGAAGAAGTGTTTAATAGCTTTGGCGCACCTTTACCTTTATTCACCCAATGGGTCATCGCCTTGTCTCGCGGACTGCAAAACAGTTGGTTAAGCATACTGATAGGCATTGTTTTAACCTTGTTTATTTATAGCCGCATTTGGCACTCATCACCCCGAGTACGCCACGTAAGCGATCGCGTTTTGTTAAGCTTGCCCATTGTAGGCTCCATTTTACGCAAAGCGGCCTTAACGGGGTTCGCTCGCACCTTGGCCACCACCTTTGCGGCGGGCATTCCGTTGGTAGACGGTCTTACCTCTGCCGCAGGTGCCTGCGGCAATCGTATTTATCGCCAAGCCGTACTGCAAGTTCGCGCCAACGTTATTATCGGCTTACCTATGAATACGGCATTGCGAGCAACGCAGTTGTTTCCTGACATGGTAGTGCAAATGGTCACCATAGGTGAAGAAACCGGTGCCATCGACAGCATGATGGACAAAGTGGCTAGCATTTATGAGCGTGAAGTCGATGACGCCATAGAAGGACTCACCAGCTTAATTGAGCCACTGATGATGCTTATACTGGGTATTTTAGTTGGCGCCTTGGTGATAGCCATGTATCTTCCCATCTTTGATTTGGGTAATGTGATCCGCTAAAAAAACATAATAACTTTGCTCACTTACCGACTCTATTCACAAGGAGCTTAAATGGCTGCGTTAAGCCAATGGCTAATCACAAACGAATATTCATGGTATGTAATAGTGACGTTGCTCGGCTTGTTAGTAGGCAGCTTTTTAAACGTGGTGATCTATCGGCTACCAGTGATGTTAAAACACGGCTGGCAGCAAGAGTGCGCCGAATTTAGCGGCCAAACTATTCCTGAGCGGCCAAAATTTAACTTAAACACGCCTCGTTCACGTTGCCAAAGCTGTCAGCATCAACTCAGTGCTCTCGACAATATTCCGCTGCTTAGTTGGCTGTTACTACGTGGTCATTGCCGCTACTGTCAGGCAAGCGTGTCTAAACGTTATCCTCTTATAGAACTTGCTAGCGCGATATTGTCTGCTCTCGCAGTATGGCGCTTTGGCGCCAGTCCTCAGTTATTTGCCGCGCTTATTCTCAGCTGGTCCTTGCTGTGCATGACGATGATCGATATTGATCATCTATTATTACCCGATAACCTAACACTGCCATTAATGTGGTTAGGCCTCTTGCTCAACATCAATACACTATTTATTCCCCTGCAAGATGCGGTGATTGGCGCGGTTGTTGGTTATGGCGTGTTATGGAGCTTATATTGGCTATTTAAACTCGCCACCGGTAAAGAAGGCATGGGCTATGGTGACTTTAAATTGCTGGCTGCTCTAGGCGCTTGGTTTGGCTGGCAGGCGGTGCTACCCATATTACTCATTTCATCGTTAGTGGGTACCGTGCTTGGCTTGGCGCTAATGGCCAACCGACGCTTAAATAGCGAGCGTACCCTGCCCTTTGGCCCAGCTCTGGCACTGGCTGGCTGGGTCTATTTAATTTGGGGAAAACCGTTAATCAGCTGGTATTGGAGTGTCGCTTTATGACCTATATTGTAGGTGTAACCGGGGGCATTGGCAGTGGCAAAAGCACCATTGCTAACTTATTTGCCGAGCAAGGCATCACCATAGTAGATGCCGATATTATTGCCCGTGAGGTAGTGGCCATCGGTGAGCCGGTGCTAGATGCTATTGCTGCCTACTTTGGCCCAGAGGTGATTGCCGAAGATGGCAGTCTCAATAGAGCTGAGTTACGACAACGTATTTTTGATAGCACAGCCCACCGCCACTGGCTAGAAGCCTTACTGCACCCTCTCATTCGCGAACGTATGGTAGCCGACTGCCAGCTTGCCAGATCCGCGTATTGCTTGTTAGTGGTACCGCTATTAGTAGAAAACCACTTAACCGAGCTATGCAACCGAGTATTGGTTGTGGATGTGGCGCCAGAGCTGCAAATAGCCCGAACGGTACTACGCGACCAAACCAATGCAGATCAGGTAAAGGCGATTATGGCCAGCCAAGCCAGCCGCGAACAGCGCTTGAGCGCCGCCGACGATGTGATTGATAACAACACCAGCGACCGCAGCAAACTAAAAGAAACCATCACTCAGTTACACAACCGGTACCTAAAACTAAGCCAGCCCTAAAGATACGACCCCGCCTCAAACTACTCGAGGCGGGGTCGTATCTTATATAAGCATTGACTAAGAATTACAAAATAACGCCACCGCTGTCACCACTTTGGGTTGTTTCTTTAGCAGGTGCTCTGCTGCGGGTAGTGCGGCTCGCTTTTTTGGCCGGTGGGCTAGCAGGCCGTACTATCTGTCCCTTTTGTAGTAAGTCGCCGTCTCCTTGTATCAGCTCAGCATAGGAAATTTTGGGTTTAACCTCGGTAATGCGTACCTTACCAATGGCTGACTCATCTTGCCCCAACACTTCACCTGTATAAGGATCTACCAACTTTTCCCCTAAGCTGAACACCGTGAAATAACTACCGGTTTTTAGAGTTTTTCCGCCTTGGTTAATGATCACGCGTTTACCTTGCACACTGATCAGGCGCAATGGATAAATATTATCCATTGTTTGCTGAAAAATGCTTTTCACAGCCTGGTTGATCAAACGGTTTAAATTACCGTTGCCAGCATTCAAACTGACGCTGTCTGACCATTTAACCTGTCTGGTGGGTACCTCAATAAGCTGGTAACGCACACGTAATGAGCTGCTGGCATAATGTTTAATCTCACCAGTCAGCGCGATGTTTTCAGACCAACGGCGCGTGCCAGCCTGTTCCACTTTGCCAACTAGAATATAGTCTAGCCCTAGCACTTGCCCCATACGCGCCTTTTCACTTAACGCCGTATTATCACTTTCCCACAGTTTTTTCTCTTGTTGATACGCTTCATTTTGGCTGCGATCCAACACGGCAAACCGACGGCTTTGCGTATACAAGTCTTGTAACTCACTGCTAAAAGTTGCGCCATGTCGTCCCGTAAACGGCAACACTGCTAGCTTACGTCGACTATCAGCAGATAATCCAGCCGCCTTATAGCGAATGACATTCACATGCAGTTCAACCTTACAGCCTTCGCTATCACAGTTTTTAGACAATAAGTTATAGCTGTCCACCATGCCCTTCGCGACCATGCTACCGTCGCGCTGAGTATGAGTCATGGTTTCGCTATTACCATTTTTCTTATGCAAGTATTGTTCAACCTGCTGCGAACTTTTAATATCAATGCCGTTAACTTGGCGCACCGCTTCAATTAACGCATTTTCTACTGCTAAACTTTCAGTAACACCAAAACCGCTCACTTGTACCGGTGTGGTAGCCGCCAACGTGGGCCAAGCTGCTACAAGCAAGGGCAGCAGCAAATAGCCTATCCACTTTTTCATACATGCATCCTTAAAAGTCCGAGATATCCATCAAATCTAGGCTTGCGCCTTGATTGCTTCCCGATTGGCGATTACTTGGCTGCAGATTAAGGTCTATCGGCGTCTTGCCAGCCTTAAAAGTACGCATCGCCTGCTCTTTCTGTGGATGCCAAGCAACCACCACTCCATTAATTTCACGGCCTGAAGTGGGGTGTTTGTGGGTCCATCTTTTAGCGACGGCTAAACCAACCAGCCCTTGTACCAAAGAGCTCATTTTTGACATTTGACGCGTTTCTTTCAGTAATTTAGTGGTGGTGGCCTGTAAGCTCTCTTCACCGTCATCATTTTTAATCAATGTCTGCACTTTTTCACGCTGTGAGCCCTTGCTCACATTCGTTTTCATGCTGCCATATAAGTTATAAGCCTCAGATATATGGGCGTAAGCTTCTTGTTGAGCTTCAATAAATGCAAAGTCGCGGTTATCGTTACACTCTTCGTAATCTACTGGGTTACAGTCGTTACCCGCCATACCAAACGACACTAACATGGGATAGCCCTGCTCATCTCGCAGCATCTTAACGCCGTATTCGTACATTAAGTTGGCTTTATTTGCGTCAAGAAAATGGTCAAGGTTAACACCAGGCTTATCGGGCTCTGGCACCACTTGCCCTTTGCTATTTTGCAGCGAAGCAAGCAGATTTTTCATTTTATTCGACGTAGACAACACCACTGCCACCGAGGTATTGTCATTATCATCAGTCACTTCGAACGTTTTGACTATCATGGCACCACTAATTTCACCGCGGGCACGCGTTTCCGTCTCTCGGCTAATTGCTTTACGCATCATGACCTTACGCTTAGACATGGGGGCGGCATCAAACTCTGTATGATCAATCCCCAACTCGGTTAGCTTAGTATTCAGCGAACCATCTACAACGGCCACCAACTTACTCATCATGGCGTTCATTTTGCTTTCGCTGCGCAATTCTTCTGGAGTAAACTCGGGTCCTTTATTAGTACGAAAAGACTCTCGCGCTACCTCGGCGCTAATATCCAAATGAAGTTCACCCATTAGCTCTTCTCGAGCCTTGGTTTGTGCCTGTAGGTAAGCGATCGTACGAGCGTCCCCCCAGTCTGGAGCCGTCGAGGGTAAGCTAATATCGGCAACGCCATATTGTAAAAACACTTCATTATTTCGGCCTTGCTGGCGATAAGATTGACGGCGCTTACTTACATAGCTGTCTGCTTGATCAGAAACATATTGATGAGCATTTTTGATGCCAGAACCTACCGCCTTAACGATTTCAATTTCGGTTTGTGCCGGTGCCGCTACTGCATCGTCAACGGCATCAGGCTGTTCTGGTGTCACTGCAACGGTATCAGCCGTAAGGATTTTCGTAGGCTCAGGATCTGCTGCGGGTGCCTGTTGTGCTAAAGAGCACGTCGAATAAAGGCCAAAGAGAACCGCCCCATATAGGTATTTCTTCATATTATTTATCCTTAAATGTGCAAACGGGGCTTGATGAGCCCCATTATTATTACCAAGAAACGGTTCTGTTATCGCCACGCTTAATAATCGGGTATTCCCCTTCCCAATACGCTAAGCCATTTTCTAGGTTAGTCAGTGTCATCTGAAAATAATAATCCACCTGCTGGGTGCGGCGATCAACACGGTTGTTGCGCTGAAGAATTTTACCGCTCAAGCTGTAATCTGGAGCGATTACAGTGCCATTTTTCTTGACGCTACTACGCTTAACCAATGATGACTTGCTAAGCTGACGCACCTGCGCGGTCATTGAATCTTCAGCCCCACCGACACCAAAGGCGGTAGTGGTAATAAATTTCCCACTTTGCAGCAAACGCATGCGTATTTTTTTAGTGAGCTGATCGGTATCAATACGTTGGGTGGTATCGTTGATCATGGTCGATACCGCCATCACGTATCGTCCGCCTTGAGAAGCCTGCGGATGCACCAACAATGGACTGGCTATTATTTCATCAACTGCGCTACTTGCGGCAGTTTCAAAATCTTTATAATCCAGCCCCATCACTGCGGTTTGGTCTTGGCTAGGATCAACATATTGTGTGGCTGTGGTACAACCGGTTAAGGTCGCCAGTAATATCATGGCCGGTAAGATCGTCTTTTTCATTTAAGTGCTCTCTGTTATAAGTTAATTATTTCAACTGTAGGCTGTAGGTTAGGTGCCGCTGCTTTGACATACACCACATGAAAACGGCTATTAGGGTCCAGTTCGACATCTAAAGGAAGAGCCAAATCAGGGGCATTAATGATCAACTTATTGCCTGTTGGGCGCGCAACTCTAGCCAGCTGCCATTCTTTAGGCAGAGCAGACCAAGAGCGAATGTCAGCACCAGTAGAGGCCGCTTGGCCTATACCTGCCAGCGCACCCATTAGTGGATTTTGATCTTGTATTTGCTTTTGAACTATCGTTTTTAATGTTGCTCGAATAACTTCGCGACTTAAAATATAAGGAAATTCGCTTTTAAACTCAGCCTGAATCACTTTATCCATGCTGGCTAATGGACGGGTTTTTATCTTACCTATTTCCAAATACGGGTACGCTTGTGGACGTTCAACCAGCTTAGGCAGAGCTATGCCGCTGTATGTGACATTAGAAGTAACAACAAATAACGGAAGGTCTATACGAAACTCTTCTTTTTTAGCACCTAAGCCATTTTCAAAAATAACCCACACCGTTGGCTTGTGTCGTTTCATGCTGCGGCCTTTCGTCAGACTGGCCGCCATATCCATATCGACTTTAACATCGGCATTTTTTGTTAAGCCATAAACACGTTTAAAGCTGTCTCTGGCTTTACTGTAATCACTTCTATCCTGTGCTTTAAGCATAAAATAGAGTCCGTGAAGGTAAGTTGAGAATGGATTGATGTAACCGTCGTAAGCGCTCCATTGTGACAAGTCAATGCCTTGACTTTCTAACAATGGGGCTGCTTTCTCTAAACTCCGATCGATATTTTCTTGATCCACTTTTACTTGTTCTTCTGCAAGTTTTTTTTGCTGTTTAGCTATTTTATTTTGGAAATTTTCAGCCGCACGCCGTTGGCGATCTTCGGTCCGATTCCATTCTATACGGGCATTAGCATCATCCCCTTGCGCCATAAAGTTGAGGGCTTTATAGGTATTGGCCATCACACCATCAAACTGGCTTTGTTTATAGCTGGTCACACTATCATTAAGAAACATAGAGCCGGCTAGCTGCGCACCTTTAGATAAAAAGTGCTCTGTGTCTTCGTCTTTCATTTCATATTCAGCAGAATCAAATAACAGGTTAGACTTGCTGTATATTTTCTCTTGGCGCATTACAGTGGCAGCTTGCAAAGACCAGAGTAAATCTTTTGCTTGACCGGTATTTTTATCAATACTGGCTCTATCTTCGGCTAAGGCGATGGCATTAAGGTTAGTGCCACTAATGATGGCTTGCTCAAAGTCACCAAATTTGTTTTTTTGCATTACCGAAGTACAACCAGACAACAACAATATTCCGGTCAGCACCAGAAAGCTTTTTCCTGATAAATGTATCATTGATAATTACGTTCCATGTGTACAATTTATAAGCCATTAGGCTGCGACAAAAACAGTCGTAGCATGTTAAACAAAAAAAAACGTTAATTGAACCCTTTAATTGATTTAGTTAATGCAACGAAGTTATTAGGCAGATAATGAATTAACGGAAATAGCGCAAATATTGTCACCCACTATCACACTGGGTAGAACAATAAAAATATAAATTCAAGAAGTGTTAAGCCGTACGGGGAAAAGCGGTAAGGGGAAGGTATTAAGCTGCTCTGCAGAACTGGTGTGATTATATGCAAGCGCTCGCTGATGTCGAAAGAGCGAATCCTCTAAACAGGCTTGCCACAAAATAAACATAGTAAAAAGTGAAGAGTAAGTAGCTTGGCTAATTTTTCCCTTCACTCTTCACAAAGTATCGCTTGTTGGTGTTCAACTTACGGCTTACAACTGTTTATTCTCCATCCCAGGTGCTGATAAATGCTTGTAAGGCTTGGCCTAGGTACCAGGCATCTTTGGTGCCTGCGGTCTCGCGGATGGAATGCATTGACCATTGTGGAGCGCCAACATCGACCACTCTTACGCCCAGCTTGGTTGCGGCAATCGGACCAATAGTACTGCCGCAGCCCATATCTGCTCTCACCACAAAATGCTGATAAGGCACTTTAGCCATGTCACAGAAGCTGCTGAATAATGCACTGGTTTCGCTGTTAGTCGCGTAACGCTGGTTAGCATTCACCTTGATCACTGGGCCGGCATTTATTTTCGGTCCGTGGTTTTCATCATGCTTGTCGGCATAGTTGGGGTGTATGGCGTGGGCGTTATCACAAGATATCAGCATAGAGCGCGCCATCATGCGTTGGTACTTTTGCTCATCGCCACTTAAACGGCGCAATACACTTTCTAAAAACGGCCCTTCTGCACCAATAGCAGAGGAACTGCCGACCTCTTCATGATCGTTACATACCAATAAAGAAGTTGCGGCTTGCGGCTTATTAGTCGCTAACTTGTCTACTGCCAAAAGTGCATGTAAGCCGGTGTAGCAAGACAACAGGTTATCTAGACGGGCGGAACTAATAAACTCTTGCTCTAAACCCACCAAAGCCGGCGGCTGAGTGTCGTAAAAACACAAGTCATAATCCACTACTTCAGCTACCGAATGACCGGCCTTACGCAACCAAGTGGCTAGCCACTCGCGCAGCACTAAGCTCGGGCTAGCATCGTCACTGGCATCGAGTCCTAACACTGGCGGTAAGTGCAGTTGGGCATTAATTTCAGAGTTTTTATTCGCTTCGCGGTTTAGGTGGATAGCTAAAGAAGGAATAATTGCGATCGGCTTCACTACATCAAGCAGTGCAGACGTTAGCTTTCCAGACTCATTACGAAAGTGAACTTGCCCAGCTAAAGAAAGATCACGATCAAACCAAGGGTGCATTAATACGCCGCCGTAAACTTCGACCCCAAGCTGTAAATAACCTTGACGTAACAACTCAGCTTTTGGCTTCACTTTTAAGCAAGGACTGTCGGTGTGAGCGCCCATCATGCGGACACCGCTTTCGGCTACGGGCTTATCACCTAAACGAAACGCAACTAATGAGCGACCACCACGTACTATCCAATAGCCTTGGCCTGGCTGTAATTGCCATTCCTCGCTTTCGTTTAATGCTTGGTAACCCGCCTCTTCTAATTGCGCCACCATAGTCGTTACCGCATGAGCAGGACTAGGAGATGACTGTAAAAAATTGATTAAACCCTGATTAAATGCTGCTTGCTGAGTCACTTGTTTATTACCTTCTAAAACAAATCCATAAGCTGTCAGCGGTAAGCTGTCAGCGAAAGAAGAACACCATTTTTCGGCTTTTTTAGCTTAAAGCTTACCGCTCCCCGAAAGGGATTGGCTTACAGCGCCCCGAAGGGGAAACTACTTAGTCCGCGTAAAAATGAGATCCCATACGCCATGGCCTAAGCGATGACCGCGTTGTTCAAACTTGGTCAGCGGTCGGTAATCGGGCCGAGGCATATAATCACCGACCGTAGTTGCGTTGGTATAGCCCGGAGCGGCATTCATCACTTCTAGCATATGCTCGGCGTAGTTCTCCCAATCGGTTGCCATGTGAAATTCACCGCCAACCTTCAGTTTGCTGCGTAGCATTTCTACAAAAGCTGGCTGCACAATACGGCGTTTGTGATGGCGAGCTTTATGCCAAGGATCGGGGAAAAACAGCTGCACGCGGTCTAGGCTTTGCTCGGGCAACATATGCTCAAACACCTCAACGGCATCGTGACACATTACCCGCAGGTTAGTAATTTTCGCGTCGGCCGCGCCCATTAGGCAAGCACCCACACCAGGGGTGTGTACTTCAATACCTATATAGTCCAGCTGAGGCGCCACTTTCGCCATTTCAACTAACGAACCGCCCATACCAAAGCCAATTTCTAATACTCGAGGCGCCGAGCGCTTAAATTCAGCATCTAGGTCGAGTAACGCAGGCTTATACTCAATACCCATTAGTGGCCACTGCGCGGCCATAGCGTTTTCTTGACCTTTGGTTAAGCGGCCTTCACGGCGTACAAAGCTGCGAATTTTACGTTTGCGTAGCTCTTGTTCAGTTTGTTCAGCCAGCTCTGTGGGTTCGATTGGTTCGGCCTGATGTTCGTCTGTCATTTATATTCTCCGAGGGCTGATATGAGCAAATTATCCAAAATTAAGCACTAAAGGAAGCCGTAAGCTTGAAGCAGTCAGCTATAAGTGCCCCTCCTATGACGACTGGTTCAGTTCAGCCAGGCTCTTTAGATAACTTTTAATCCGTTAATTTTTCTTGAGTCTTAAAATGAAAATTCTGCATTCTTACGCCAGCGTAAGAATGCAGAATTGGCCATAAGCTCATTATAAAGTGGGCAGTCATCTGACGAACGTCAGAGTCTTGGCTTAGCCTTAACTTACAGCTTAAAGCTTATGGTTTACGGCTGTTACTTAAAGCGCTTGGCTGATTACTCGGCCTAGGCGTTTAATGCCTTCTTCTATGGTGGCTTCGTCGGCACCGGCGTAACTTAAACGGGCGGTGTTTAAAATATCGGGCCGTACATAAAACGGCTGGCCGGGTACGAAGGCTACATTTTCTTTAATAGCCGAATCAAATAACTCCATAGCGTTGATATGCTTAGGCAATTTTAGCCATAAAAACATGCCGCCTTCGGGCCGCGTAAACTCGATGCCAGGGCAATACTTAAGTAAGGCTTTTTCCATTGCCACTTTTTGACGGCCATATACAGTACGAATACGTTCAATATGTTCATCAAGATCATGGTCCTGCAAGTAACTGTGCAGCACTTGCTGTACAAAACCGTTAGTGTGCAAATCCGAGGCCTGCTTGGCAATGGTGATCTTCTGGCACAGCCAGTCAGGCATTAGCATCCAGCCCAAACGGAACGAAGGCACCACCACTTTAGAGAAAGAACCCAATAGCACTACATTATCCGGCGCCATCTTACCAATGGGTGGTAAATGCTCGCCTTCAAAACGCAGCTCACCATAAGGGTTATCTTCTATCATCAGCATATTATGCTTAACCAAGCGATCGGCTATCGCTTCGCGGTTTTCAAGGCTATAACTCAATCCCGTCGGATTTTGAAAATTAGTGACGCCATATAACACTCGGGCATGGTCGGGCTCGGCCAGCAAACGATCCAGCTCATTTAAGTCCAAGCCATCTTCATTGAGTGCCACGCCCTGAAACTGTGGCTGATAAACCGATAACGCCTGAATCGCGCCCAAGTAACCCGGTTCTTCAATTATCAACTTATCACCTTCATCAACCAACACTTTTCCAAGCAAATCAAGCGCTTGCTGTGAGCCATTGGTGATCAATATATTGTTTGGTGACACTTTCATGCCGTACTGCTTAAAATAACGGTCGGCAATGTACTCTCTTAACGGAGCAAACCCTTCGGTGGCAGAATATTGCAGCGCACTGTTGCCATTATTCTGCAGCACTTTGACACTGGCCGTGGCCAATGCTTCATTAGGAAAGAAAGCAGGATTGGGCAAACCGCCAGCAAAAGAAATCACGTCTGGGTTCATCGCGACTTTAAGAATTTCACGAATGAAGGATGGCTCTACCTTGGCAAAGCGCTGGGCAAAAAAGGGCTGCATAAAGGGTCTCTCTAAAAACGGGCTTGGCGGGCGCCAACATAACTCTTCTTTTGTATCAGAAAATAACCAAATAACAAACTACCAAGCGAAAAAGAGTGCGTTTAACGGCATCAACTTCTTATTAAAGTGAAAATATGAGCCTAACGCTTGCGCATCGGTCGATTTGCACTCACCACCACGCTGTGCTCTGATCAGCATATTCTGTTTTAATATAGTTAATATTGTGAACACAACTTCCTTTGCTCAGCGTGTACTGGGCTGGTACGAACAACATGGCCGCAAAACGTTGCCTTGGCAACAGCATAAGACACCTTATCGAGTATGGGTCTCTGAAATTATGCTGCAGCAAACCCAAGTCGGCACCGTGATCCCCTATTACGAACGCTTTATGACTCGCTTTCCTGATGTACTCAGCTTAGCTAATGCCGAACAAGATGAGGTACTGCACCTGTGGACAGGCCTCGGCTACTACGCCCGCGCACGCAATCTGCATAAAGCGGCGCAAACAATCCGAGATCATTATCAAGGCCACTTTCCCGATCAATTTGAAGAGGTATTGGGCCTACCAGGCATAGGGCGATCTACCGCCGGAGCCATACTCTCACTGTCGTTGGGGCAGCATCATGGCATTTTAGATGGCAACGTTAAGCGGGTACTGGCTCGCTGGCGGGCACAAATAGGTTGGCCAGGTAAAAAAGACGTAGAGAATACATTATGGCAAGCGGTAGAGCAGTTAACACCGCAACAAGGGGTAACTCAGTATAACCAAGCCATGATGGACTTGGGCGCTACTATTTGCACTCGTTCTAAGCCTAAATGTGAGCTTTGCCCGGTGCAAAATGACTGCCAAGCATTCGCTTTGGGCACGCCCACGGCTTTTCCGCACTCTAAGCCGAAGAAAACCGTACAGCCAGAAAAGCAGGCCTGTTTTTTATTACTTAAACAGGGCCAACAGATTTTGTTAGTACAGCGCCCGCCGCAAGGAATTTGGGGCGGCTTGTATTGTTTTCCAGAATTTAAAGACGAGCAGGAGCTAAACAACTGGCTTAAACGCTACCCTGATGCGTCTAAGCCCACCCCCCTGCCCGGCTTTCGCCATACATTTAGCCACTTTCATCTCGATATTGCCCCATGGCTGGTAGAATTACCGCAGATCCCTCACGAGATCATGGCCGGATCACAACGACTTTGGTATAACTTGGAACAACCCGCATCGGTTGGCTTAGCTGCAGCTACTACAAAGCTGCTTGCCTACCCGCAATTGCAAAAGAGGAATCACTAATGAGCCGTACTATTTTTTGCCAGCGTTTACAAAAAGAAGCTGAAGGCCTCGAATTTCAACTTTACCCGGGCGAACTCGGTAAACGCATTTACGATAATATTTCCAAAGAAGCTTGGGCCGCTTGGCAACACAAGCAAACGATGTTGATCAACGAAAAAAAGCTCAACATGATGAATTCCGAGCACAGACAACTGCTAGAGCAAGAGATGGTGGCCTATCTATTTGAAGGCGCCGAGGTAAAAGTTGACGGTTACACACCCCCAACTGCAGACTAAAGCAGCGCTTTGCTCAATGCTTGAGCGAACGCACTAGAGCGATTAATAAAGCGGTTGACTTGGTAGGGGCAATCTTATCTAATAGCGCCCCGTTAGCCCGGATAGCTCAGTCGGTAGAGCAGAGGATTGAAAATCCTCGTGTCGGCGGTTCGATTCCGTCTCCGGGCACCATATTTGAAATAAAAAAGCAGTGTGAAAGTTGATGTAATCTGCTTTGTATAAAACGTTTAAAGTATGTACGCATAGCGTGCTACGCCCGGATAGCTCAGTCGGTAGAGCAGAGGATTGAAAATCCTCGTGTCGGCGGTTCGATTCCGTCTCCGGGCACCATTTTAAGTAAGTTGAAGTAAATAGTTTTTAAGTATGCAGCAATGCATGTTTAGCCCGGATAGCTCAGTCGGTAGAGCAGAGGATTGAAAATCCTCGTGTCGGCGGTTCGATTCCGTCTCCGGGCACCATCTTTGAAGTAAACAGTTTAAGCCGGCATAGCTCAGTTGGTAGAGCAACTGACTTGTAATCAGTAGGTCCCGAGTTCGACTCTTGGTGCCGGCACCATATTTTAAGTAAAAAGTTAAGCTGAAGTCATTCAGCACAATCAAACCAGTTTCGCTTAACCGCAGACTGGTTTTTTTGTGTCCGAAATTCGATAAAAGCAGTATTTTTTCCTTCAGTAATACCAATTACATTAAACAATCGATCTATGCGGTTGCTATACCTGCCCCGAACAAAGGGATCTGCTCCACCGACCCGCTGCAAGCACATCCTTGTGACGCTCAGCACATGACATCCCTGTCATTGTGATGGTCGGTGGAGCAGATCCCTTTGTCCTCCTTGATGATGCAGATGTCGCCTGTTGGCAGTGTCTGTGGGCAACTCGGTGTACTAGGAGAGCTAACAGAGATGGCCTCCCACGACCGTGAAATGACAGGGACGTCATTTCCCGAGCCCCCATGGATGGGTTTATGGCGTGTCGTGGGAAGCGGCTGTGTTATCTCTGGCGCTCTGGCCCAATATCTGATCAGATCTTTAATGTAATCGGTATAACGCCTACCAACCACAGGCTTCTCGCAATGGTTTAATTGCTTCGTCTAACCCTGAAGTATTAAAAACGGCTGTGTATGGGCTTTGGTTAAAAGGAGTTATCTGAGCCACCATTTTGTCAGCCATAAGCATTTCTTTTAACGTGCTAATTGGCGAATCGTTAAACGATCTTTGTTTATCAGACGGCATAGACCACTTTGAGGTTTTTGCATCGTTCGCACCAATTCTAAGTGTTACCTTTGCCTCGCTGCCTAAGTATGTTTGCCAGTCTATATACATTTCTGTTTTCTTTGAGTCGCAACGTGCCATCAACATTATAGGTTTACTAAACTTAGAACCTCCCGAGTCGGCTTTTAAAGATATATTGACCGTTTTTGAGTCGTCAATCGGATTTGCTTTTTTATCAATAACCCACTTTCCAATGCTTCCCGCTTGAGCGTTCACAGCCTGCGGACCATTGAGGTTGTACGCCTTTGCAATTTGGTCATAGCACTCAAGTCGAGCTAAATCTCTCTCAATAACGACGCACTTTTCAATAGAGCTTGATGGTACTTGATCAGCCATTGCTGGCGCAGCTACGGTTAGAGCGCCTATTACTGCCAAGATTAGCTTTTTCACTACTTGACTCCCTTCGATTTAAAATTTAAGAGTATCACTTGTAATATTTTACTGCCCACAAAATGCAGGTTAGGACCTGTTGGCCTCACTCCTCACCATTTATCCCTCACTATTTACGCATCATCATCCTTACTAGTATTGGTATTTTTTATGCTAAAAACATAGTCTTGAGCAAAGTGCAAAGGGATGGCGCCATGAAAAAAATATGCTTAATGGCTTTGCTAGCAATGGCCAGTGCAGTAAACGCAGAAGAAATTGAGTCTATAGACGACAGTGATTTATCGGATTGGGCAGTAGAAAAATTAGCGCCCATGCATAATGCTTTATCTGGCTGGGTGACCGATAGCTCTCGCAGTATTGATGGTTTTTTTGGCAGTGAAGAAAGCTTGCAAGTAGGTAATGACTCTTACCTACGGCTGAGGCAAGACGTTGGCTGGACCGAAGAAGACGGCTTTGAGGCAAAAACAGGGGCCCGTTTTAGATTAGACTTGCCTACCTCCAAAAAAAGACTGCGCTTTATTATTGAAAGTGACCCCGAAGAATCAGAAGGTACCTTAGCAGAGCAGGGTTCTCATCGTCTTAGTGACGATAGGCGCGGCTTGGGCAGTACCATAATGGGGTTCACTAAGCTGGGTAAAAACGATAAGTCTGAGGCCTGGAACCTACAAGCAGGTGCCGGCGTAAAGGTGCGCTGGCCACCCGATCCTTATGTGCGCTTTACCGGTGAACGATTATGGGATTTAGCGTCACCTTGGCAGCTAGAGTCTTATAATCGTGCGTCTTGGTTTAATGAAGAGGGCTATTCCATTCGCAGTAAGTGGGATCTGGGTCGTCCGCTAGATCACAATCATCACCTGCGCTTTATCACTAACTTTCAGTGGCAAGAGGAAGTGGACACCCTAGAGTACTCCGAAAGTGTAGAAATAAATCAGTTACTAGGTAAGCGCAGTGTCATGCGCTATGCCGCAACGGTCGTGGGGCGCAGTGCATCCGACCCACGACTACATGACTACTACTTATACAGTCATTATCGGCGTAACTTGCATCGCGAGATACTGTTTGTCGATTTGATCCCAGAGCTACACTTCCCTCGGGAGCATGATTATGACCCGCAGTTTGGCGTGACTCTACGTTTAGAAATGCTGTTTACTCGTGACTTGAGCTTTCGTCGCCGCTAGACGCTAAGCAGGGTGATATAATCGCACATCGGCCTCAGCTACCAACTCTGGGGCCACCTGCTCAAAATAGTCTTTGATGTACGGTTGCGCACAATGGGTGTCAAATGCTTCTCGACTCGCCCACTGCTCAACAAACACACAGTCCCAAGGCTCACCGTTTGCTCCTTCATAAGGCACTTCTTCTGTTAGCTGATACAACAAACACCCTTCTTCTCGGTGAGTTTCACTAACTAGACTTTTTAGTGCTTGTTGCAATGCCTGTGCTTGGCCAGGACGCGCCTTAAAACGGGCAACGCAATATAAATGGGACATGTCGCTCTCACTCATTGATGTTGAAGATAAATTTAATGGCTGAAAGCCTATGCTAATACATAACTTACGCATCTGAATAGCCCATTAAATAGGGGCCTAAGCAGTCCGGCACAACTTATGTGGATTCAGGTCTTTATCGTCACCTTCGGAAATGACGGCAGAGCCACACCTGTTAAGCGGCATTACTTATACCTGTTTAAGCAACAGAAACTCACTATATTTTTAAATACCTATTGACCGCCACGCACTAACCCGTTAGAGTGCATGCAGCTCGAAAAGTATGATTGTATTTATGTTAATGTTACGAAGTTCTTGTAGTACCTCGTCCTGTATTTCATAAGTTAAATCTGTATTTTTTCAAGCACGTGTATTTATGGTAGATTTGATTACAGGATTTAGATATGTCTAATATCGTTAAAGGTAAAGTAAAATTTTTCAATGAGTCAAAAGGTTTTGGCTTCATCGAGCAAGAATCAGGCCCTGATGTATTCGTACACTTCAGCGCTATCCAGAGCCAAGGTTTCAAAACCTTAGCTGAAGGCCAGGCTGTTGAGTTCACAGTAGCTCAAGGTCAGAAAGGTCCTCAAGCTGAGAACGTTGTAGCTCTGTAAGAGACTACCTCAGCTAAAGAATCTATAAGCCGTGCCCTAGGGCGCGGCTTTTTTATGCCTAAAAATCAATGAACCGTCTTACGTTATACGCCTTACGTTCGTTTCTCGAAGGCTTAGTGCTTGTCTTTAACGGACTGCGTACGGCTTTATAGCGTAAAGCTTTGAGTTGACCTCACCACCTTCCTACTGCGCACCAAGACAAGCCTTTCAGCACTACCGCACCCAGCAAGATACATACCCCTAGGCTAAAGGCGGTTGCCACACCAAAATACACCAAGATGATGGTGAGTAGGCTAGCACTTAACATTTGTAATGCGCCAGATAACGCAGCTGCGGCTCCGGCTAAGTCTCGATAAGGTTCTAATAGTCGGCTCATAGCATTAGGAAAGGCCATACCATTACCCAGCGCTTGAATGAAAATACCGCTAATCATCCATATTGGCTGCACCGGCACACAGAGTAGCCAAATACCTGCGGTCAGTTGAATATAAGGACTGAGCCGTAATACATCTTCAGCTGCAATGCGGCGCTGAATACGATTATTAATCACGCCACCTAACAGCAGTCCCATCGCAGGAATCAAGGCCCAACTACCGTACTCCGCCGCCGTCATGCCGATTTGCTGCTGCATAATGTAGGGCATCACCGATACCGAAACCATCATCAGTGAAAACTGCCCCCACAACATGCCGCCATGCCCTAAAAAATGACGTAGACCTAGCAGTCGCCAATAATTAGCAATAATAATAGAGAGCTTAAGGGTATGCCGCTCACCTTGGTGTGTTTCTTTAAAACCTACAAACAGCAATAGCCATAACACCAGCAGATAAATAAGCATGGCTACAAATACGCTGTGCCAACCAAAATTAAAGCCAATAAAACCGCCTACCGCAGGCGCGACTATGGGCGTAAAGGCGGCAGCCATCGCCACATAAGAAAGCGCATTGCGCAATGCCGGCCCCGCAAAGCTGTCGCGTAACATGGCTCGAGATACCACAGCACCACAACCTGCCCCTAATCCCTGTAGTAGTCGCCCTAGCAGCAGCCACTCGAATGAGGCATTGGGTAACAAGCACAATCCAACCCCCATCACTGCTAGTGCCAATCCAGCAATTAACACTGGCCTGCGCCCCTTGGCGTCACTGAGTGGCCCATACAGTAACTGTATGGGCCCAAAGGCAAACAAATAGGCAGAAATAAGCCACTGCACGCGCTTAGGGTCTTCAGACAAACTTTGACTAATCGCGGGTAATACCGGTAATAGTAGCCCCACACTTAATTGCCCTATGCTCACGATAAGACAGGCCAAAATAAGAGTTTTAGTGTTAGCAGTAAATGCAGTCACGCATCATCCTTTTGTGATACCACTGTGATTATTAGATTAAAGTGAGCTTTGCTTTGACAAGTCGGGCATTCATTAAGCACAATCAAGATTGAATAATAACAAATAGGACTTCCTACATGACTGCCCAATCAGATAATCCCCAATCGCTGCAACAAGCATTTTCATTGGGTAACGGACAGGATGCCGCACTGAATTGGCTGCGCAAAAATCAGACTCACTGCGCGATCTTCCTTACCAATGGTATTAAGTTGGAAGGAATGATCAGTGCCTTTGATCAATATTGTCTTTTACTCTCTGACCCTCGCGGCCAGCAGCAGTTAATTTATAAAGCCAAAATTTCGACTATTTCTCCGGCGACTCGTCGAGCACCACGCACTGGTGTGGTCATTAGCAAACCACGCCGCCCGCGTTACGAAAGTCATCAGAGCCCACGCGAAGATCAATATCAGCGCCGTGATGAGCAATTCGATCATCCAGGCGAAGACGATCAGGATTAAACTTGCCCGTTGAGACAATAAAAAGGTCAGCTTAAGCTGACCTTTTTATTGTGTGCCGATTACGGAAAGAGATAGTAAAGGGTGACGGATAAAGGGTTGAGTGGAAGACATAAGCTCCCTCCATTAACCGCCCCGCTTTGTGATCCTTGGAGCTGGTCGCTTTTCTTGTCCTCAGTACCCTTCACTCTTCACCACTCCCCCTCACTTGCCCTAATTAAATCAGCTCTAGCTTTTCCATTACGTTACGGATCTGCGCTTTAGTGCTGTCTTGCAACGGCACCACAGGAATGCGGCATTCTTCGCTCGCCAAGCCTAACAGCGACAGCGCATATTTAGGGCCGGCAGGGTTCGGCTCTAAAAAGAGTGCCTGATGCAGTGGCAGCAGCTTATCTTGCAAAGCGCGTGCTTCTTCCCACTTTCCAGATAAGGTGAACTCTTGCAGCTGAGCACACAGGCGTGGCGCCACGTTCGCAGTCACCGAAATACAACCCTGACCACCACCTACGTTATAAGCGACGGCAGTGCCATCTTCGCCAGATAGCCAAGCAAACGGCTTTTTGATCACTTGACGCTCAGACCAAGGGCGCAACAAGTCACCAGTGGCGTCTTTCACGCCGACAATGCGGGGCAGCTCAGCCATGCGCGCTAAGGTATCTGGCTTAATGTCTACTACGGCACGCGGCGGAATATTATAGACAATAATCGGCAGTTCGGTGGCGTCATGCAGCATTTTAAAATGCGCATACAAACCATCTTGATTAGGACGGTTGTAATAACCCGCCACATGCAAAGTAGCATCGGCCCCTACACGTTGGGCACAGTTACTGTATTCGATGGCCTCAACCGGGTTATTAGAGCCTGCGCCGGCAATCACCGGCACACGCCCTGCCGCTTGCTCGGCGACAATTTCAATAACACGACAATGCTCATCGTGAGTTAGGGTTGGGCTTTCACCCGTGGTACCCACTGGCACTAGACCGTGAGTTCCCTCTGCTATGTGCCAGTCAACCAAGCGTCGCAATGCCGCCTCGTCAATACGAGTACCGTCAAAGGGGGTTAAAAGGGCAACTAAAGAACCGCGAAACATGGAAACTCCTTCTCCTGGCTAGAGGATTAAAAAATTTAAATAAAAAACCCCGGCTGCTGTTGCATCACCGGGGTTTGAGAACATCTTGTCTTAAAGAAGATCAGGCGTCGGTTACGCAACAGAAGTGGCCGCTTTTCGTTTAAGCGGTTTTTCCTGTTTACGTTTCATTGCAAAAAGCATGGGCATCACCTGCTAAAGACCTTGTCTCGCATCTTTTGCTAATGACCGACAAATGTCAAGAGGGCGCGAGATATGTATAATGCACAACCAAATAATTTAGTGTGGAACCCGAGATGCTTAAGGCCTTAACCACGGTTAGCGAGATGCTAGCTCGTAACCTAGATGTACTCAGTCAGCAACCCCTGTTGGTCTGCGGTCTGCTAGAAGATAACCTACCCGCTATGCTGGCCGATGCGGGCCCTGCGCCTCGAATTTTTACCACCGATTATAGTTATTATCAGTGGCAAAAAAATCAGGGTGTAACCGATATTGAGTTTGGCACTCAGCCAAAACCGCACGCAGCCAGCGCACTGTTACTGCTTATGCCTAAGGCTAAGGCCGAAGCCGAATATTTATTAGCAGCCTGCTTGCCACTGTTGGCTGAGAGTGCTCAAATATTTATTGCCGGTGATAATAAAGGCGGTGTTAAATCAGCCCCTAAATTATTGGCCCCCTACTGTGATCAGGTGATTAAGCTCGACAGCGCACGACGCGCCAGTTTATATCAGGCTCAGCTTATCCGAACAGCTGTACCGCTAAAACAGACCAGCTGGCAAAAGGGATACATCATAGAGCAACAACAGCTGCAGGTGTGCACCCTGCCCGGCGTATTTAGTGCCGGTCATCTCGATTCGGGCTCGCGTTTGCTGCTCGATAACCTGAAGCCGCTAAAAGGGCGTGTGCTCGACTTTGGTTGTGGTGCAGGCGTGATTGGTGCCAGCTTACTGAAGCGCCACCCTGAGCTAATGCTGGAGTGCATAGACATTAATGCGCTGGCATTAGAAGCCACTCGTCTAACGCTTGCAGAAAACCAGCTAGATGCCAAGGTCTATGCCAGTGATGGGCTAAGCCAAGTAACAGGCCCTTTTAATCATATTATTGCCAACCCGCCGTTTCATGCCGGCTTAAAAACCTTTTACCACACCACAGAAACACTGCTGACTACGGCGAAAGATTATCTTGCACCAGGCGGCTCGTTAACGCTAGTAGCCAACGCCTTCTTGCCCTACCCCGAACTTATCGAAAAG
Source organism: Oceanisphaera ostreae (assembly GCF_042676125.1). Classification (NCBI taxonomy): domain Bacteria; kingdom Pseudomonadati; phylum Pseudomonadota; class Gammaproteobacteria; order Aeromonadales; family Aeromonadaceae; genus Oceanisphaera; species Oceanisphaera ostreae. Next base: position 102,559 of record NZ_JBHTJS010000004.1, on the reverse strand, counting down.
AGCTTTGGTCATTGCGAGACATTAGCAATAAACGGCAAGTTTAAGATTTATCACGCGACTCGTCGGTAAGTGAAGAAAAACAGATAGCGCCGAGCACCCAGCACCAATCATAGCAAAGAGCGGTGCTTTGTTTTAGCTGGGTGCTTAGCGCTAGGCGCTGTACTTCAAATATTGACGAGCGGAAAAATTCTATAGTATTCGTAGATATTGGAGGTGCGAGGGTGCGGAATTGGTAGACGCGCTAGCTTCAGGTGTTATACCAATCAGGAAAACTAACTGATCAGATTTTTATGTCTTCTGTAGATACTCTGTTGGGTGTCAAGGTCTCACGTTAGTTTTGTAGGTTGGTCTCTTTTAGGCCGTGCCACCATTATTGTGCGAATAAATTCGCCCCTACAAAAAACAAGGAGCCATCCTGATCGTAGGGTCGATTTCAATCGACCAAAAACCATAGCACGGCCTAAAGAGGTCGAATACTCCTTGCCTAAATAAGGCGACCTTACGCTCGGGGTTGGTTGGTATTTACCATTTATTTTGTGCTTTTACTTGGATAAATATTAGCGCTTAAAGCTGACCTTTGTACTTCTAGCGCTCAACTTCAAAACAGATCACATACTTACTTAGATTGGTATTAGTGCCTTCGGGTGTGGGAGTCTCCCATTCGCACCACTATTGTTTATTGTACAGTATTGTCTTATGCAGTGTAGCTAACGGCCAATACGGCTAGACTCCTTTGCTGTTCATCTCTTTATCTCAATTTTCTATTTAAAATAATGCGCATTATAATTTTTATTTGATGACTTGAGAGGAAAAGCAGGATCGTTAAAAAATCAGAGATCTGATTTAATTTTTAATAAAAAATATCTATTATTAGATAATATTAACTTTGAAGGGAAATTAATAAAGCAGAAATACTTGATAAGATTATAACTTTAAAGTGGTAGCGGTGGGCGGACTTGAACCGCCACGCCCGAAGGCAACGGATTTTGAATCCGTCGTGTATACCAATTTCACCACACCGCCACTGCTTGTTGCTTGCTTCACCTTGGTGAGCGAGATGAATTATACTTATTCAAACGCGCGCCGCAAGTAGATTATTACTTTTTCATTCTGACTGCGCATAAATTGTGCACTAGTGGGTAATTTAGCGTTTAACGGTACAAAAATGACCGAGAGCCATCGCTTTTGCTAGAATGCGTCTACATAAATTTTCAACCTTAACTTTTCAACACATGGCGGTAGCGAGTGATGTCTTCTTATTCGGATTATGTGGGCTTGCCTCGGGCGGGGTTAATGCGTCGGTTAGCAGCATGGATGTATGACCTACTGGTGGTCGTTTCGCTGCTGATGGTGACCGGTTTTGTCTACTTTGGGGTAACCGTCCTAGCGCTAAATATGGGCTGGATAAGCTTGGGGCCTTATGAAGATACAGCGGCACTATTAAGCGCCAGCCGCTGGTACCAACTGTGCTTACTAGCGGTAGCACTGTTTTTTTATTGCTGGTTTTGGCGTACTAGCGGCCAAACCATTGGTATGCGTGCTTGGCGGTTACGGGTACAAAACACCGATGGTCGCCGGCTGCGCTTAGCACAATGTATTATTCGTGCCGCCAGCGCTCTCTTGGGCTTGGGTAACTTATGGCTGGTATTCAACCCGCGCACCAAGTTGGCACTACAAGACAAAGTAGCCGACTGCGAAGTGATTATGATGAGCAAAGAGTTAAATAAGCAGTTGTTAGATAAAACATAGCCCTAAGCCATCAGTTAAAAACAACAATAAAAAAACACAGGACCACCACAGGCCTGTGTTTTTCTGAGAGCTGACGGCTGTTCGCTTAAAGCTGCCGAAGGCTTAAGTTCTTCTATTAAGCAAAAATAGCGCGATGACGATAAACAGCAAACTAGGTCCGAGCGCACCCAATATAGGAGGCACGTCATAGACCAAGCTTATCGGGCCAAACACCTCGTTAGCCACATAAAAACTAAAGCCAAATAGGATGCCCATTAACAAGCGAGCGCCCATGGTCACGCTGCGCAGGGCGCCAAATACAAAAGAAGAGGCAAGCAACATCATGGCCACCACCATGACGGGCTGCAGCGCTTTACGCCAAAACTCCAAGGCATAAAGGCCACTCTCTTGGCCGTTATCTTTTAGGTAACCTTGATACTCCCATAACCCACGCATAGATAGCTCATTAGGGTCTATCGCCACCACCCCCAGCTTTTCGGGAGTCAGACTTGTCTGCCAGCCCCTTTGCTCATGGTGTTCGGTTTCAACAGATACTCCGTAGTTAAACAAGGTATCTGTCACATTCGTTAGCAGCCATTGCTGATCTTGATACTGTGCACTGGCGGCTTGAGTAATACGTTTGAGCTGAGTGTCATTGTCAAAATAATACAGCGTAATACCCGTTATAGTACCGTCACGGCGGGCTTGGCCGATATTAATATACGCGTCATTATCTTTGGCCCAGACCCCATAAACCGATAACACCACTTGGCCATCGGAGCGAGCTTGAGTGCGTAAGTCATCCGATGCCAACTTAGTCACAGGTGCCACATACTCGCCGATTAGCATAATAATCAGCATCAGTGGCAACGTGGTTTTCAGAGTGCTCATCACGATATTAAAACGAGAGCGCCCTGCTGACTGCATCACCACCAGCTCACTATTACTCGCTAATTGCCCCAGGCCAATTAATCCCCCCAGTAAGGCGGCAATAGGAAAGAACAGCACAATTTCTTGCGGCATCGACAGCAGCACATAATAAAAAGCCGATAGCAAAGTGTAACTGCCCTCGCCTACGCTGCGTAGCTGCTCTACATAACGAATAATGGCAGACAGCCCCACTAGAGTGAGTTCGCACAGCAACATGGCCATCAATACCGTCCGGCCAATGTAGCGATCAAAAATAGTTAACATTAGGCTGCCTTCTTACTATTAAATTTTTCTCGTGTACGACTCCACCACGCCGTTTCTCGTAAGTTAAGCGGCAAAGCCACCAATAACAAAAAGACGATAGGTACCGTATAGAGCCCTGGGTAGATGGGCAGACTTCCCGCTTCTACCGCCGAACGAGAAGCACTTTGTAGTAAAAAGTAAGCTAGATACAATAAAATAGCAGGCAACAGCTTGGCATAACGCCCTTGCCGAGGATTAATCACCGCCAATGGCACCACGATCAGTACCAGCACTAACATGGATAAGGGTAAAGATAGTCGCCATTGTAGCTCGGCTATATCTTCTAATTTATTAGATCGACCTAACTCCTTGCTATCAATCGCTGCTTCTTTACGCTCAACTTCCTCTGCTTCGCTGGCACGAATATAAGCGCTATATTCATCAAATTCGGCCACATCAAACTCTCGCGTTCCCGGCACGCCACTGTAGCGATGTCCTTTATCAAGCGTTAGCCACTGGCCGCCGTCACGCTCTTGAAAACGCCCACTGTCGGCCACTATGATACTGGGAGCTTGCTCAGTCTGCGCTCGCTGCACCACAAACAAACGACTTAACCCACTGTTATCAAGGTTTTTGGTATTCAAGTTTTCAACATAAGCAACCACTCGCCCTCCATCCAAGCTCATAAAGCGCGCTTCACGCAGCAGCGCAAAACCAGGATCGGCCTTTACCTCTTCTCTTATCTGGTACACTTGTGCCTTAGACCACGGGTTTAGCCATAATGAGTTAAACAATGCAGCCCCAGTCCAAAACAATGCCAGCACCAAAGTGACGATCATAATTTTCCCCGGCCCAATGCCCACCGCTCGCATCACCGTCATTTCACTGTCGGCATACAGACGGCCATGGGCGAACAATATGCCTAAAAACAAACTAATAGGTAGCATTAGCGTGGTCATGTCAGGCATGTTCAGCAGTAAGAGTTTACCAATCAGAGCGACGGGTATGGTGCCATTAGCTGCGCCCCCCAGAACCTCGATAAAATTCTGGCTGACGAAGATAAGCAACAGCACGAATAACACAGCTAGCTGTGTTTTTAGGGTTTCCCAAAACAAATAACGAAATGCAATCACCGCTAATCCCAGTGTAAACTTGTCTTTTCAATGGAAACGCTTAAGAATAAGCGTAAAATTACGATTTTCGCACATTAAGCTCGCGAAAATCTGCCTGTTTTTGCGTCGATCATCATTATCGTTGATCTCACGCTCATTGTCTTCAAGCTCTAGGAGAATCCATGGAGTTCAGTGTTAAAAGTGGTAGCCCAGAAAAACAACGTAGCGCTTGCATCGTTGTAGGCGTATTTGAACCCCGCCGTCTGTCTCCGGTAGCCGAACAGCTGGATAAAATCAGCGACGGTTACCTAAGTTCACTGCTACGCCGTGGCGATTTAGAAGGTAAAGCCGGTCAAACTTTATTATTACACCAAGTACCCGGCGTGCTCAGCGAGCGCGTATTACTGGTCGGCTGCGGCAAAGAGCGCGAACTGGACGAACGCCAGTATAAGCAAATTATCCGTAATACCATCAGCACTCTTAACGATACCGGCTCAATGGAAGCAGTGTGCTTTTTAACGGAGCTGCACGTCAAGGGACGCGATGCTTATTGGAAAGTACGCCAAGCGGTAGAAACGACCAAAGCGAGCCTTTATACCTTTGATCAGTTTAAAACTAACAAAGCCGAGCCGCGTCGTCCGTTACGCAAAATGGTCTTCAACGTACCAACTCGGCGCGAGCTGCCTATTGGCGAGCGCGCCATTGCCCACGGCTTAAGCGTCGCTAAAGGCGTTAAAGTCTGTCGTGACGTGGCCAATATGCCACCTAACGTGTGTAATCCGGCGTACCTTGCTTCCCAAGCCCGCCAGCTGGCCGATGCATGGGATAATATTACAACCCGAGTGATTGGCGAAGAAGAGATGGCAGAGCTGGGGATGAATGCCTACTTAGCTGTTGCTCGTGGCTCGCAAAACGAAGCCATGATGTCGGTGATTGAATATAAAGGTAACCCAGACGCCGAAGCCCGCCCTATTGTATTAGTGGGCAAAGGCCTCACCTTTGATGCGGGCGGCATTTCGCTCAAGCCAGGTGAGGGCATGGATGAAATGAAATACGACATGGGCGGTGCTGCCGCTGTGTTAGGCACCATGAAAGCGCTGGCCGAGTTGCAACTGCCTATTAACGTAGTCGCTATTTTAGCCGGTTGCGAAAACATGCCCGACGGCAACGCCTATCGGCCCGGTGATATTCTGACCAGTATGTCAGGCCAAACCATTGAAGTGCTTAATACCGATGCCGAAGGCCGCTTAGTACTGTGTGATGCGCTTACCTTTGTTGAGCGCTTCGACCCAGAAGTGGTCGTGGATGTGGCGACACTAACTGGCGCATGTATTGTGGCGCTGGGTCATCATACTTCGGCTTTGTTGGCCAACCATAATCCGCTGGCGCACGAATTACTGAATGCCTCCGAGCAAGCCGGTGACCGAGCGTGGCGCTTGCCAATGGGTGAAGAGTATCAAGAGCAGTTGGAAAGCCCATTTGCTGACATGGCCAACATTGGTGGTCGCGCCGCAGGTGCTATTACTGCCGCGTGCTTCCTAAGTCGTTTCACCAAAAAGTACAACTGGGCGCACTTAGATGTAGCCGGTACCGCTTGGGTGAGTGGCAAAAATAAAGGGGCAACCGGTCGTCCGGTGCCGCTGTTGACCCAGTTTTTACTGAACCGGGCCGGCGTTAACAATATCGAAGAGTAGTAATGAGCCAAGGCTGTTTTTATCTGCTGCCAGAGACGGCCAGCCCCGATGCGCTAGTAGCGTGGGTGTGTCATATCACCACCGACTTCTACCGCCAAGGGCTGGGCGTCTTTATTCATGCAAGCGATCAGGCGCAGGCCGAAGCGCTAGACGAACGGCTATGGCAACAACCAGCCGACGGCTTTGTTGCGCATAACTTGCAAGGCGAAGGCCCGCGCCAAGGTGCGCAAGTGATCATCGGTTGGCAAGTGCCACAAAGTGGCCGCGCCGTACTGATTAACCTAGCGCCCCAAGCTCCTGATTTTGCGCGTCGTTTTAAACAGTTAGTTGATTTTGTGCCCTCCGACGATGAGGGTAAACAACAAGCTCGAGAGCGCTTTAAAGCCTATCGTCAGGCCGGTTTTACACTAACAACCGCCCCTGTACCTTCCCAAACTCAAGACGAATAACATCATGGAAAAAACATTTAATCCCAACGCTATTGAGCAGGCCATGTACCAGCAATGGGAAAGCAAGGGCTATTTCAAGCCTCATGGCGACACCAGCAAACCTGCTTACAGCATTATGATACCGCCCCCTAACGTAACTGGTAGCCTGCACATGGGCCATGCGTTTCAAGATACCATTATGGATACCTTGATCCGTTATCAGCGTATGCAGGGCAAAAATACCCTATGGCAAGTGGGCACCGATCACGCCGGTATTGCTACACAAATGGTAGTTGAGCGAAAAATCGCCGCAGAAGAAGACAAAACGCGCCACGATTATGGCCGTGAAGCTTTTATTGATAAAATTTGGGACTGGAAAAAAGAGTCTGGCGGCACTATCACTCAGCAACTGCGCCGCCTCGGCACGTCCGTGGATTGGGAGCGCGAGCGCTTCACCATGGATGACGGCCTGTCTAGCGCAGTTAAAGAAGTATTCGTGCAGTTATACGAAGACGACTTAATTTATCGCGGTAAGCGCTTGGTCAACTGGGATCCGAAACTCAATACCGCCATCTCGGACTTAGAAGTAGAAAATCGCGACCTAAAAGGCCACATGTGGCAATTTCGCTATCCATTAGCCGATGGCGCAACCACCCCGGATGGCAAAAACTATCTGGTAGTGGCCACCACTCGCCCCGAAACCATGCTCGGCGACACTGCAGTTGCGGTCAACCCAAAAGATCCGCGTTATCAGAGCCTGATTGGTAAGTTCATTGAGCTGCCGTTAGTTGGCCGCCGTATTCCGATTGTGGGCGACGAACACGCCGATATGGAAAAAGGCACTGGTTGCGTAAAAATTACTCCTGCCCATGATTTTAACGATGCGGAAGTAGGTAAACGCCATCAGTTGCCGCAGATCAACATACTGACTTTAGATGCACACGTTCGCGAATTGGCCGAAGTATTTACCACTAAAGGTGAAGTCAGCGAGGTGTATTCGAGCGAGCTACCAGCACAGTTTCAGGGCTTGGAGCGCTACGCCGCACGTAAAGCCATTGTGAGTGCACTGGACGAGCTAGGTTTGCTAGATAGCGTGAAAGATCACGACTTAACCGTGCCTTATGGGGATCGTGGTGGCGTGGCCATCGAGCCAATGCTCACCGACCAATGGTATGTACGCGCCGCACCGCTGGCTAAAGTGGCCACCCAAGCAGTAGAAGACGGTGAAATTGAATTTGTACCTAAACAGTACGAAAACATGTACTTCTCTTGGATGCGTGATGTACAAGATTGGTGTATCTCTCGCCAATTGTGGTGGGGCCATCGTATTCCTGCTTGGTACGACAGCGAGGGCAAAGTCTATGTCGGTCGCGATGAAGCCGAAGTGCGTGCGACTTATAAGTTGGCCGCCGATGTGCCATTGACCCAAGACGAAGACGTACTGGACACTTGGTTTAGCTCGGCACTGTGGACCTTTTCTACCCAGGGTTGGCCAGAAAAAACGCCAGATCTTGCCACTTTCCACCCTAGTAGTGTGTTGGTGACCGGCTTCGATATTATTTTCTTCTGGGTGGCGCGCATGATCATGATGACCATGCACTTCATTAAAGATGAAAATGGTAAGCCGCAAGTACCGTTTAAAACCGTGTACGTGACGGGCCTGATCCGTGATGAAAACGGCGATAAAATGTCAAAATCTAAGGGTAACGTACTGGATCCTTTAGATATGATTGACGGTATCGATCTTGAGTCTTTGGTGACCAAGCGTACCGGCAATATGATGCAGCCCAAGCTGGCCGCAAAAATAGAAAAGGATACCCGTACTACTTTTGCTGAAGGCATTGAAGCCCACGGTACCGATGCGCTGCGCTTTACCTTAGCGGCCATGGCCTCCACCGGTCGTGACATTAACTGGGATATGCGTCGTTTAGACGGTTATCGCAGCTTTTGTAATAAGCTGTGGAACGCCTCCCGCTACGTGTTGATGAGCACCGAAGATCAAGACTGCGGCTTTAACTCTGGCGCAAGTACCGGCGAGCTGAGCTATTCGCTGGCGGATCGTTGGATCCAAGCCCAACTGCAAGTGACCATCACCGAAGTGCGTGAAGCCCTAGATAGCTATCGCTTCGACCGCGCCGCCAATGCACTCTATGAGTTCATCTGGCACCAGTTCTGTGACTGGTACTTAGAACTGACCAAGCCAGTACTGTGGCACGGTTCAGAGGCGGAACAGCGCGCCACGCGCAAGACCTTGATTGAAGTGCTGGAAACTCTGTTACGGTTAGCACACCCGATCATGCCCTACATCACCGAAGAGATTTGGCAGCGGGTGGCACCTTTGGCTAATCGTGCTGGCGACAGCATAATGCTGGCCGCCTATCCAAAAGCGGATGCGTCTCTGGAAGATGCGGATGCCATGGCAGATCTGGAATGGGTGAAGCGCTTTATCGTCTCTATTCGTAACTTGCGTGCCGAGATGAACCTTGCGCCAAGCAAAGCCTTATCTGTGCTGTTACGCCCCGCCGGTGACGACGGTCGCCGCGCAACGGACAACGAAGCCTTCTTAAAGGCCATGGCTAAGCTAGACGCCATTACGCATTTAAGCCCAGATGAAGAAGCACCGACCTCTACCAAACAGTTAATTGGTGAGACCGAATTGCTGCTACCCATGGCAGGCTTAATTGATAAAGACGCCGAATTGGCTCGTTTGCAAAAAGAGTTAGACAAAACTAACGGCGAAATTAAGCGTATTGAAGGCAAGCTAAATAACGCCGGCTTTGTGGCTAAAGCTCCTGCCGACGTAGTAGCTAAAGAACAAGAAAAGCTGGATGAGTATCGGGCAGTATTAACCAAACTGGTACAACAGCAAGAGCAAATAGCGAGCCTGTAACGGGTTAAGCGTAAGGCGTGAAACGAACGACGTCTCACTATAGCAATAATAAAAACCGACCTACAAAGGTCGGTTTTTTTATATCTAAACCAGCCCTACCACGGCCTCTTGTACTGCCTGCGCGCCTTGATGAATGTCTGTCATTATCCCTGCTACATCAAGTACTTGTTGCTTACCTTGGTCGGCCACTAGAGTAACGGCTGTAATAGCGGCGGATACTTGTACCGTTAGCTCACGGTTTTGTTGCACTACCTGGCCAATCTCAGCCGTCGCCTTACTGGTGCGCCCGGCTAACTTGCGCACTTCATCGGCCACCACAGCAAAGCCGCGGCCTTGCTCTCCGGCGCGGGCCGCTTCAATTGCCGCATTCAACGCCAACAGATTAGTCTGATCAGCCACGCTGCTGATGGTAGCCACGATTTCTTCGATATTACGCGCTTGCTCATTCAACCGCTGGATCACCAAAGTGGCCTGCTCGAGGTCATCGGCAATCTGCGACGAAGTCGCGACTGAAGCTTGTAAAAAACGGCTACCCTGTTCGGCAATGCTGGCGGTTTGAGTTGCCGTAACGCTGGCCACTTCAGAAGCTTCTCTAGCTTGTTGCCCTCTCTGTACTCTGGCAGTAATTTCGCTAGCAAACTTGATCACACGCGTGACCTTGCCACCATCATCCAGAATCGGGTTATAACTTGCCTCCAGCCAAATCTCGCGTCCTGTGGCATCAAAGCGTTTGAAACGACCCGACTTATGCTGTCCCGAGGCCAGTTCTTGCCAAAAATGGGGCTGCTGTTGATAAAATTCTTCGTCACAAAACAGGCGGTGATGTTGTCCCTTAATCTGCTCCTCTCGATAACTCATGGTACTTAAAAAATTATCATTGGCACTAATAATATTGCCATCAACAGAAAACTCAATCACAGCCATAGAAAGATGCAGCGCACTCAACACCGCTTGCTGAGCATCGAGTCTATGCTGTTTTTCGGTGATATCGCTGGCGATTTTCAATATTTTGACCACAGTTCCCTGTTCATCCAGTACCGGGAAATAGGTTGCTTCCAGCCAAATAACGTCACCTTGGCGGTTGAGACGCGCAAATGCACCGCTTTGAGACTGCCCTTGCCCCAGTTGTTGCCAGAATTCTCGGTATTTGGCACTGTTCACTAGTTGGGGAGCACAGAACATCTGATGATGTGCTCCCTGGACCTCAGTTAGGCTATAACCTACCACTGCCAAAAAGCCGTTATTGGCATCCAGGATTTCACCCTGGGGGGTAAATTCGATCACCGCCATATGAGAACGAATAGCCTGCTGCTCTGCTTTTGCCAAATCATATTGTTGACGACAATGGGAAAGCTCCCGCTTGAGCTTGCTACTCATGATCATGTGATTTTTCTCCTGTTATAGTGCTAGGTATATGAAGTTAGAGACCGCTAGGAAAACATTTACTTTCACATGAAGTTGAATATTTACACTAATAAATATGAGCGCGCAACTTATAATGCCTCATATGAAGCCCCAGTAGTATGATTAACAACCTAATAGCTAACACAGAGAAAACTAGCAGCCTTGTATCTATCGTTTTATGCGGGTGCGGAAGGAAGGTAGTTCGAGATTCAACAATGTGCCGTATCTTTAAACGGATCTTAGCGGCATAAAAAAGGGGAGAAGATATCTATCGATATCTTCTCCCCTTACTGTTCGACTATTGTGAGTCAGTCTTTATTTTTTCACTTGGTTACCGATAATGCCGCCAACAACTGCACCACCAATGGTCCCGGTGGTACTGCCACCCGTAAGTACCGAACCTGCAACACCACCAGCTCCTGCACCAATGGCCGTATTACGATCTCTGTCAGACATATTGCTACATGCTGATAATCCCAACATGAGCACGACTGCACTCGCAGCCAGCACTTTTTTACTGTTTGTCATAGATCATTGCCTCACTCAGTGAATAGTTACATTTTTAGTGTAACTACTTTATTTTCTAATAACCTAACTTAGAGGCCGAGGTCTGTCGAACCCTGTCGCCGCTAACGGGCTAGGGACGCACTTACAACCACAACAAACGCACCACAGCGACGTTTGCCAAACTAACCAGTAGCAAAAAACTCACATAAGTAATCACGAGATAACGAAAATAGTTGTGCCGACTATGCTCGATTAGACCTAACTCTTCTTGGTGAGCTCGGTGCGCATTGGCAATTTTGGTAAATAGCGTCAGTTCAAAATGCATCAATACCAGCGTAATTAATGCCAGCATGCTGCCTAATAATGGTGCGATTAAAATCCAACTTTGCAGTACTTGAGTAATCTCGGGCTTCAGGTAAGGCACCGCCCCCAACAAAACAACGGCAATAGTAATCTGAAACAGCTTTTGCCAGATGTGATCATGACGGTATTTATATTCGTCCCACAGCAACACATGAGGATCGTAAGGGTGACTCATTCAAGCGCTCCTTATGAGCAGTGAGATAAGACGTAAGGGGAGACATAAATCACCAAGCTGCAGTTGCGGGTTTTACACCTAACGTCTCACTCCTCACTCTTTACGGTACCTTACCCTTACTCTTCGAAGTAAGTTCCCCAGCCATCGTATTCGACGCCGTATTTTTCGGCAATTTTTAGTAACTGCTCAATGTGAACCATAATAGCGGCTTCATTCAAGGGCCCTTCCGTGACGGCATCAAAGCACAAAATCACTTGGCCATCTTCTAGCGTAAGCTCTTCGGCGTCAGTCACATCATATTCGGCTTTAAAACAGTCTAGCGCGGCTTTCTCTAAACGAGCAAAGTCTTGACCTGAAAAGTGGTGCTCTATGGTGTACTCCACGTCGGGGTTGCTGCCGTCGTCGATTAGAGAGCTAATAATTTCACGGGTTTCTTCTTGCCATTCTTGTAATGCGGTCATGGGTGGTTCCTGATTAATACTGTGGGGGTGAGACGTAAGGTGTGAGGGGTAAACACCACATTCGAATGATTAGTGTTATGGGTAACTCCTCGCGCCTCACTCTTTACTGTTTACCTTTACTTAAAGGTCGTCGAGCTTCTTGGTCTAGCTCGGCAATGCGCGCTTCAAGTGTCTTGCGACTGTGCTTTAGCAAATCTCGTATTTGATTAGGTGCATATCCATCAACCGAGATCGGCGGCATAATTTCTACAATCAGCTCACCATTATCCCACCGGTTAAGATCTACTTGGCCGAAGTAGCTAGAACAAGCAATGGGCACTAGTGGCACTTTAGCTTGTAAGGCAATGTGAAACGCACCGGTTTTAAAAGGCAATAAGCCTTTCCCCTGACTGCGGGTACCCTCTGGAAACATCCAAATAGACATATTACGCAGGCGGATTTTATCGACCACTTTGCCAATGGTGCTGGCAGCTTTACTTTTATTTTCTCTGTTAATCAACAAGTTGCCACTTAACCAAAATAGCTGACCGAATAAGGGGATCCAAAACAAACTGCTTTTACCGATGGCAACGGTACGCGGCATAACGGCTCCCGTTAGAGCGATAATATCCCAGTTGCTTTGGTGGTTGGCAATATACACCGCAGATTGTAGGTTCTCGGCGTTTTCGTAACCCCTAAACGTCACCTTAAGCCCAATAATAAAGCAGGCCTTATTAAATAACCGCCCCAAAAAACACACATTATTAGGATGACGAGGGCGCAGTAGGCACACTAAGGTACCTAGGATAAACACCAGTACCATGGCCAACGCTAATAACAACAGCCGCAACAGCTTTAACATAGATAAACCTCACATTTTGAGAGTCGGCAGTATACTGAGCAGCCCTGATATGAACAAGGCCCGAACGCTGATCTGCAGCGCCCGAGCCTGAGTTAATGTTTAGCAAGCAATCGTCACTGCCTTGAATGGCGATACTAGCGCCGATAATGTGCGCCAAGCGTGTCAGGCTCTAACTTAAAGCCTTGTACCAATTGTTGTAATCCCGCAGCTAATTCAGACAGCTCACGACTGGCGCTAGCGGTTTGCTCGGCACCGGCGGCCGTTTCGTCACCCACTTGATGAATACCGGTAAGGTTACGGCTAATGTCTTCTGTCACCGTGGCCTGCTCCTCTACCGCTGTCGCTATCTGGGCATTCATGTCGTTAATAGTTTGCACCGCCGCACTAATGAGTTCTAGGGCTCGTTCAGCTTCTTGCGCCTGCCCTACCGTCAACTCCGCCTGTTGGCGACCATGAGCCATGGCTGTTAGCGCCTGTTCGGCATCACCCTGCAGCTTGGCAATCATCGTCACTATTTCCTGAGATGACTTTTGGGTTTGTCCAGCCAGCTGGCGTACTTCATCGGCGACCACCGCAAAGCCTCGACCTTGCTCGCCGGCGCGCGCGGCTTCAATGGCCGCGTTAAGTGCCAGCAAATTGGTTCTGTCGGCAATATCTTGGATCACCTGCACCACGGTACTGATTTGGGTACTGCTATCGGCCAGAGACTGAACCACATGCCCCGTTGACACCACATCGTCGGCCAGTTTGCTAATAGAAACCACCGTCTGTTGTACCACTTTCTTCCCCTGCTCTGCCGCATCATTGGCTGAACTGGCTGATGCCGCCGCCAGGCTGGTATTTTGCGAGACTTCTTGCACCGTAGCCGCCATTTGATTGATAGCAGCGGCGACCTGATCCGTGTCTTGTTGCTGGCGGCTTAAGTTGGCGCTAGTTTGCAAAGAAACGGCTGACGTTTCTTCTGCCGCAGCCGATAGACTGCTACTGGACTGATGTATATGGCCGATGACTTCACGTAGCTTTTCGGTCATGTGCTGCAACTTGCCATACACTCCCGAACTATTGGCAGCAAAGCTCAAACTCAGATCACCCTCGGCAATCGAGCCCGCCACGCGTTCCATTTCACTCGGTTCGGCACCTAATGGTTGCAGCACCATGCGTCTTAGGATCAAACCCAACAACAGGCTCAAAACCACCAACAGGACCACCAGAGACGCCATAAACACCACCATCTGATAGTTACGCGCTTCTTGCGCCTGCAAACTCTCCGACAAACGTGTAAGCAGCATAGAGACAAACTTATCAACCGAATGACTTAGTGTCTTACGGGCCTGATCATACTCAACACCCAACACCTGTTGCTGGGCCAGTGCTCTTTGCCCCATAGCCATCAGCCGTAGGGCTTCCTGCTCCATATTAATCATAGTTATTGTTGCCTGGCGCCCTTTCTCTAACTGTGCCATTTCACTGGGTGTCAGTTCCATTTGCGACATCATTTCTTCATTAGAGGCTATGAGACCATTAACCCTGGGCGCTTGTCCCATCGTAATCGCCAGCACATCGCGATAGGCATTCAGCTTTTCCTGATTATCGGTGACTACATAATTACGAATATGGGTCGACAGTTCTGTCGAGTACATGCGCATCATGTTGCTACCATTAAAGTAGTTAAAGCGATCTTGGTGTGCTTTGCCCACATTCTGCTGAGACTGCAACAGAAGATAGAGGGCAAAGCCCAATACCAGCGCCAATGACAACACCACTAAGAATATGAGGCGAATTAACGACCTCAAGGTTAAACTCTTAAACATAAGGCACTCCATTTGCAGAACAACAGTACAATGAACTTTTAGCTGCATTGTATGCTTTAACTTACGCAAAAAGCATACAATTATTCTTAAATATGTATTACCACCAATCGAGCCCCCGGAATTAACTCTCTGCTGACCATAAAAAAACCGCCCTGTTGGGCGGTTTGAATGGTGAACTGTCAAAATGGCTTAACTTAGCTTGCCGTGGCACTGTTTATACTTTTTACCCGAACCACAAGGGCAAGCATCGTTGCGCCCTATCTTTTGTCCCTCGCGTACAAAAGGAGCACTATCACCGGCAGCGGGTGACGTCTCATCTTCTAGCAAGTTGTCGGCTGAAGCGTGACTGTAGTTTTGCGGTAAGCTTTCTGCTGCTTCACGGCGCTTTTCTTCTGCCGCAGCTACTTCTTCCTGACTTTGCACCTTCACCCGGCTCAAAATGCTGACCACTTCTCGTTTCAGATTCTCTAGCAACTGAGTGAACAACTCATAAGACTCACGCTTATATTCTTGCTTAGGGTTTTTTTGCGCATAGCCCCGCAAATGAATGCCTTGGCGCAGATGATCCATGGCCGCCAAGTGCTCTTTCCACAGTGTGTCTAGAGTTTGTAGCATCACCGAGCTTTCAAACTGGCGTATCACCTCGGAGCCGACGATCTCTTCTTTATCGGCATAGTCCTTGGCCGCTACAGCCTGTATTTGTTCGCGCAACTGTTCATCGTGCAGCTTATCGTTTTCTGTCAGCCAAGCGCTCACCGGCACTTCTAGGCCAAAGTCAGCCTGTAAGCGGCGCTCAAGCCCAGGTACATCCCACATTTCTTCTAATGATTGCGGCGGAATATACTCATCAACAATACCGTTGATTACGTCTTCGCGGATCACGCTGATGGTGTCGCTAATATCGCTGGCATCTAACAATTCGTTACGCTGCTCGTAAATCACTTTACGCTGATCGTTAGCCACGTCATCAAATTCAAGCAGGTTCTTACGAATATCAAAGTTGCGAGTTTCAACCTTGCGCTGGGCATTTTCAATGGCACGGCTTACCCAAGGGTGCTCAATGGCCTCACCTTCTTCCATGCCTAGCTTTTTCATCATACCGGTGACACGGTCTGAAGCGAAGATACGCATTAGCGCATCTTCCATCGACAGATAGAACCGGCTAGAGCCGGCATCACCTTGACGGCCCGCACGGCCACGTAGCTGGTTATCGATACGGCGTGATTCGTGACGTTCGGTACCAATTATATGCAAGCCACCGGCGGCAATCACAGCGTCATGGCGTACTTTCCAGTCGGCTTTAATCGCGGCAATTTGCTCGGCGTTGGGGGCTTCAAGCTTATCAATTTCTGACTGCCAGTTACCACCCAATACAATATCCGTACCACGACCGGCCATGTTGGTGGCAATGGTCACTACGCCAGACTCACCCGCTTCGGCAATAATCTGCGCTTCGCTGGCGTGAAATTTAGCGTTCAGTACCCGATGCGGTATCTTTTCTTTATCTAAAATACCCGATAACAGCTCAGAGTTTTCAATTGAAACCGTGCCCACTAACACTGGTTGGCCGCGCTCGACGCAATCTTTAATATCCACCACTATGGCTTGATATTTTTCCAGGGCGGTCAGGTACACCAAGTCGCCCTTATCTTTACGCACCATGGGCTTATTGGTGGGGATCACCACGGTATCCAAACCATAAATGTGCTGGAATTCGAACGCTTCGGTATCAGCAGTACCCGTCATGCCGGCTAACTTATCGTATAACCGAAAGAAATTCTGAAAGGTGATCGACGCGAGAGTCTGGTTTTCATTCTGAATTTTTACGCCTTCTCGAGCTTCTACCGCCTGGTGTAGCCCTTCAGACCAGCGACGCCCCGGCATGGTACGGCCGGTGTGTTCATCAACAATCACCACCTCGCCATCTTGTACTATGTAGTCAACATTACGCTCAAACAACGTGTGTGCACGTAACCCCGCATTAACATGGGCCAATAGCGTAATGTTGCTAGCAGAAAACAGCGAGTCGTCTTCTTCGATAAGCCCCATCCGCTTAAGCTCTTCTTCTACGAAGATCTGGCCGTTTTCGGTCAGTAGCGCCTGTTTATTTTTCTCATCAACCGTATAGTGACCATCACCAGTATATTCTTCGGTATCTTCTTTATCCTGCTTTACCAGCTTAGGGATCAAGGTGTTAATTCGAATATACAGCTCGGAGCTGTCTTCGGCAGGGCCAGAGATAATGAGGGGGGTGCGGGCTTCATCAATTAATACCGAGTCCACCTCATCCACCAGTGCGTAGTACAAAGGCCGCTGCACCCGTTGCTCGGGCGAAAAGGCCATGTTGTCACGTAAATAGTCGAAGCCAAACTCGTTATTGGTGCCGTAAGTAACATCAGCGGCATAAGCGGCGTGTTTTTCAGCCGAGTCCATACCAGGTAAGTTGCAGTCGACCGTCATCCCTAAGAACTCATACAGGGCGCGGTTAGTTTCCGCATCACGGCGTGCCAAGTAATCATTCACCGTCACCACGTGTACACCACGGCCGGTCAGTGCATGCAGATAGACAGGTAGGGTACCAGTGAGCGTTTTACCTTCACCGGTTTTCATTTCGGCAATTTGATTGTTGTGCAATACCATGCCGCCAATCATCTGCGCATCAAAATGGCGCATATCGTACACACGACGTGACGCCTCGCGCACGGTAGCAAAGGCTTCTGGCAATAATTGCTCTAAGGTTTCGCCCTGCTCTAAACGTTGGCGAAATTCAACGGTTTTAGCCTGCAGCTCGGCATCAGAAAGTGCTTCGAACTTCGGCTCCATCGCATTGATTTCATCTACAACTTTACGCAGCCGTTTTAAGGTTCTGTCGTTACGGCTACCAACTATCATGGTAAAAAATTTAGTAATCATATTTGGCCAATAATGATGATGGAAGATAAAACCCCGTATGGGGCCGAACGTTAATATGGCAAAAAGCGCTTAGGATCCAGCTGCCGGTTACCTTTCAATACTTCATAATGCAAATGAACGCCAGTTGCCCGCCCTGTACGTCCCATTCGGGCAATCTCTTGCCCATTTTCAACGCGCTCTCCCACTTGAACCAGTAGTGAATCTAAATGGGCATATCGTGTAATCCACCCCTGACCATGGCTAATTTCAACCATGTTGCCAAACGCGGGATGTCGTTCAGAAAGACTCACCACGCCCGTGGCGGTTGCCGCTATGGGTTGCCCCTTCTTACCGGCAAAGTCTAAGCCGCGATGCCACCGAGCATGACCGGTAAAAGGATCACGACGTTGGCCAAAGCCCGAGCTTTCACGACTGTAACCTGGCACCGGATGACCTTGGATCCGCGTAATCTCATTGATATGGAGGTTCAATAGCAAAGATTCAAGTGCCGCCAAGTTTATGCCATATTCTTGAGTTTGCGCTAACACTTGCGTTAGTGTTTGATGCAAATCAGAAAACCCGCTAAATGGGCGTTGTAATAAGTTAACGTCTAATCGTTGCAGTGGCAATTCATCCACTAAATCATAATCTTTAACTAACCGCTGCCCCATCATGCTTACTTGGCCTAGCTCAGCTTGCAACTGCCCTAAACGCTGACCGATACGACTTAATTCGCGTTGTTGATGACGCTGTTGCTGTTCTAGTTGATAGCCTAATCGCCCCTGCTGTTGCTGTGCTTCTTGCCACTGAGTGTATAAATACAAAATGACGGGTAGCTGCAGTAAACACAGGCCGACCAGCAGCCAGTGGCTAAGCCGTCTAAATGGGGCACGAGTGCCAATAGCAGAGGTAGTCTGGGTCATGGAGTTAAGCTACAGAAAATAAAAAGACACGGCAGCGGAGAGAGTGCTGGCGTGTCTTAGATTGATGTTAGGCGGGACTAAACGCGGTATCGTAGTAACGAATTGGCGACTGTGCATCTTGCTCGCCAAAGGTGACAATTTCCCACGCTTCGGTGTTGGCAAGCATGGCGCGCAATAACGTATTGTTAAGCGCATGTCCGGTTTTGTAAGCGCAAAACTCACCCAAAATACTGTGATTACACATATATAGGTCGCCAATGGCGTCCAACATCTTGTGCTTCACAAATTCGTTGGGGTAGCGCAGGCCGTCGTCGTTTAGCACCTTGTAATCATCCAGTACTACGGCATTTTCTAAACTGCCACCTAATGCGAGGTTTTGTGAGTGCAAATATTCAATATCACGCATAAAACCAAAGGTACGAGCGCGGCTAAGTTCTTTTACAAATGCGGCCCCCGAAAAGTCCAATACCAGATGCTGGCTTTCGCCGGCAAAGGCCGGATGGTCGAAGTCGATGGTTAAGTCCATCTTAAAGCCACCATTGTGAGGCCTAAACTCAGCCCACTTATCACCGTCTTCTACACGTACTGTTTTCTTAATGCGAATAAAGCGCTTTAGCGCGTTAAGCTCGCGAATACCGCCAGACTGTAATAAATAAATAAAAGGATGCGAGCTGCCGTCCATAACCGGTACTTCGGGAGCGTCTACCTCAACAATCAGGTTATCAATGCCCAGCCCCGCTAACGCGGCAGACAAGTGCTCTATGGTAGAGACTCGCACGCCTTCTTCATTAACTAAGGCAGTACACAGCATGGTATCTTTTACCAAGGCAGCATCAGCTTTAATATCGACCTGCGGGTCCAGATCGGTACGACGAAACACGATACCTGTGTTGGCCGGCGCGGGTACAAAGGTCATTTGTACTTTATGGCCAGAGTGCAGGCCAATTCCGGTGGCTTGCACGGTATTCTTTAACGTTCGTTGTCTAATCATAGGTTATCCGCCAGTAGCTTATCGACCCATTATTATGAATCATGGGTCAGATGCGAACCGAATTCAAATGGTCCGATATGTTAGCATAATAATCCACCATCGCAAATTACGACCCTGTTAGTCCGCTTGCTTGCGCAGGAACGCAGGGATATCCAGGTAATCCATATCTGTCTTAGCTTGAGTCGCGTCAGCGTTAACCACCATCTTACCTTGCTGCTCTTCACGCTGCGTATCCACATGGCGCATGCCATTGTCGTCACGATTGCTAGTGCCTGATTTTACCAAGGTAATATCGGGCTTACGCTCAGCGCCAATGCCGGTCGCAACTACTGTAACTCGTAGCTCATCACTTACATCAGGATCCAATACCGTACCGACTACCACAGTGGCATTTTCAGACGCGAAGGCTTTAACCGCATTACCTACGGTTTCAAATTCTTCGATAGTCATGTCTAGGCCGGCGGTAATATTCACTAGAATACCCCGTGCACCTGCCAAATCAACATCTTCTAGTAGCGGGCTAGAAATGGCTTTTTCAGCCGCTTCTTCGGCTCGGTCTTCACCGGTTGCGCTGCCAGTACCCATCATAGCGGTACCCATTTCGCGCATTACAGTTCGCACGTCTGCAAAGTCGACGTTGATTAAACCAGGACGAGTAATCAGCTCAGCAATCCCCTGTACCGCACCGAGCAAAACGTCGTTCGCCGCTCTAAAGGCATCCAACAACGAAATGCCTCGGCCCAATACTTTCAACAGCTTGTCGTTAGGAATAGTGATCAAGGAGTCAACATGCTTGGCTAACTCATTAATGCCTTGCTGGGCATAGGTCATGCGCTTTTTGCCTTCAAAGGCAAACGGCTTGGTCACCACGGCAACCGTTAAAATACCTAACTCTTTCGCTATTTCGGCAACGACTGGTGCTGCACCGGTCCCGGTGCCTCCCCCCATACCTGCGGCAATAAACACCATATCAGCGCCATTGAGTAATTCACGAATGGCGTCGCGATCTTCCAGTGCGGCGTCGCGACCCACCTCTGGATTAGCGCCAGCCCCTAAGCCTTTGGTGATGTCACCACCGACCTGCAGAGTACGAGAAGCACTGGAGTTACGCAGCGCTTGGGCGTCGGTATTAATGGCTAAAAACTCGACACCTTCTAGATTTTCACGCACCATGTGTTCAACAGCATTACCGCCGCCGCCGCCCACACCCACGACTTTAATGACGGCTTCCTGCTCGTGATCGTCATTCATTAATTCAAACATGTTATTAGGCATAAGAGTCTCTCCACTGTGCTCTTGCCGACTTATTTACTGTGAATAAGTACGGCCAAGATTAAAATTCGCCACGCACCCAGTTGCCAATTCGTTTAAAAATCGACCCAAAACTGGATTTCCCGTTGTAGTCCTGCTGAGGCATTGACTGGTGCTCCTTACCGTAGTGCAATAAGCCAACGGCTGTGGAGTACACGGGTGTCTCAACATAATCTGATAATCCTTTCACACCCGTAGGCTGGCCAATACGCACCTGACATTGAAATATTTGCTCGGCACATTCTACCAGCCCTTCAATTTGCGCTGCACCACCGGTTAATACCAAACCTGCTGCCAACTGATGTTTAACACCGGCTTTTTTCAGCTCTGCTTGAATTTCACTTAGCTCTTGGTTGATCATGCCCAGCAGCTCGCTATAACGTGGCTCAATCACTTCGGCCAATGTCTGACGCTGCAGGCTGCGGGCCGGACGGCCCCCAACACTTGGCACTTCTATGGTGTCTTCTTTGCTCACCAAGCGACTAAAGGCATTACCATGGCGCATTTTAATGGCCTCGGCATCCAGTGGTGGCGTGCCAAAAGCGTAGGCAATATCACTGGTTACCGTGCTGCCCGCATAGGGGATCACCTTGGTATGGCGCAAGGCGCCACCGGTGAATACCGCCATATCCATGGTGCCGCCGCCCATATCGACCACACATACACCCAGCTCTTTCTCGTCGTCAGTGAGTACCGCATAACTCGATGCTAAGGCGCTGAATATCAGCTGATCAACCCGTAAGCCCAAGCGCTCGACGCACTTTTCGATATTACGCGCCATGTCGTTATGGCACGTAATAAGGTGCACTTTAGCGTGCATCCGTACCCCTGACAGACCGATGGGGTTTTTAATCCCTTCTTGAAAATCGATGGAGTACTCTTGTGGTAGTACATGCAGCACTCGATGTTCATCTGATAACCGTACCGATTTAGCAGTATGGATAACATTATCAACATCTTCTTGAGTCACTTCTTCGTCAGAAATCGGCACCATCCCGGTTTCATTACGGCATTCGATATGCTTGCCCGATAAGCCAAGATAAACGGAGGTGATCTGGCAATCTGCCATCATTTCCGCTTCATCTACTGCTCGCTTTAGTGACTTAACCACTGATTCAAGATCGTTTACCCCGCCCTTGTCCATTCCTTTTGAAGAATGACTACCAAGGCCTATTACGTTTAAATCGCCATCGGGTAACACTTCCCCAACCAGCGCCGTTACCTTAGCCGTGCCGATATCAAGCCCGACGATCAGGTTTCTTTCCGCGTTTTTGGTCATTATCCGTCTCTTCGTCCTGCTTCCATCCCACTGCCAGCCCGGTATCGTAACGCAAATCGAGGTAAGCTACCCGCTCGCGCTGTTCGATGCCCGGATAGACATCAATAAAACGTTGCAACCGCGCTTCTATATCTTCTCGGCCCAGTAACAACTTAATTCCACTTTTTAAGGTTAATTCCCAAGAGCGTCGAGGCGTCAAGTGAACTCGCTCGATATCATACCCTTTGGGCTGTAATAATGTTTGCACATGCTGGTACTCCTCTAATACTCGCGCCGACTCTTCATCGGGCCCGGATAAAGACACCAGTGCTAATCCTGGGTGGCGAGTGCGAAACACTTCACCATGTATATTAAGCATTGCATCTTGGTTCCAGTGGGCCGCTACCTGTTGCTCAATAAGGTAGACCCGCACCGTATCCGGCCACTGTTTACGTACCGAGGCCTGATATACCCAAGGTAGCGACTGTAACTGCTGTTGCACTTGATCGACTTCTAGGGCAAAAAAGTTACCTACACTGGGTAGCTTGAGCACCGATTGGCGTATTTCATCTCGGCTAAGGTAACGGTGCTCCCCCTGAATAATCAGATTGTTCACCGGTACTTGGTTAGCCGCCGTCATCCAAACCACCAGCACCCATAGCCCCCACAACAGTGCCGACAGCACTAACAAAAAAAAGGTCAGGCCACCGATGAAGGCAAGCCGAGTGCGGGCTACGGCAACGGTCATATCAGTATGCCTGCTCCAACACTGCAACTACCAGCTGCTCAAATGACAAGCCGGCCACTTTGGCCGATTTGGGCACTAGGCTGGTTTCGGTCATACCGGGTACGGTATTTACTTCCAGCAACCACCACTGTCCGGCTTTGTCTTGCATAAGATCGACTCGGCCCCAACCACTAGCGGCAACTGCCGTAAAGGCGGCCACACTTAATGCGCCCAGCGCCTGTTCATCGGCGTCACTTAAGCCACATGGGCATAAATACTCGGTATCACCAGACTGGTACTTAGCCGAGTAATCATAAAAATCATGGGTGGTACGCAGACGAATAGCCGGTAAAGCCTGTTCGCCTAAAATGCTCACCGTGTATTCGTCGCCATCTATAAAGCGCTCAATCAATACTTCAGCGTCAAATTTAAACGCTTCTGCAACTGCCGCAGTTAAGGTGGCAGCATCGGTAGCTTTGGTCATGCCAATGCTGGAGCCTTCATTGGCCGGTTTAACAAACACCGGGCCATCAAATTGCGCTAGCAACTCGGCAGCATCAGTGGCTTTAAACTGGTCTTTGTGCACCACACGAAAGTCGGCAGTAGGCAGGCCCATGGTTTTCCACACTTGTTTAGTGCGTATCTTGTCCATCGCCAAAGCCGCTCCCAACACCCGAGAGCCGGTATAAGGCACACCAAGATGCTCTAGTGCCCCTTGCAAGGTACCGTCTTCGCCCCCTCGTCCATGCACCACAATAAAAGCGCGTTCAAAACCTTCTTCTTTAAGCTGGGCCAAAGGATAGCCTTGGGTGTCTATACCGTGAGCATCAACTCCCGCGCGCTGCAATCCCGCCAGTACCGCAGCACCAGAGCGCAGCGACACCTCTCGTTCAGCCGAATGCCCACCAAACAATACTGCGACTTTACCGAACTGTGTCATCCCTGCTCTCCTTGCTGCATGGCAGCAATTGATAGTTGTAATTCACCCAGCTGACGCGCTAATCCACCCACATTACCTGCACCTTGAGTAAGGACTAAATCGCCATCTTGTAGCAACTCCGCCAATACCTTGGGAACCTCACCGGGCGTGGCAACATAAATGGGTTCCATTTTTCCACGGCTGCGTACAGAGCGGCACAGCGCGCGGCTGTCGGCACCGGGAATCGGTGTTTCGCCTGCACTGTACACTTCAAGCAAGATCAGCACATCGGTTTTCGATAATACATCAACAAAATCTTCATACAGGTCGCGGGTGCGGCTATAACGATGAGGCTGATAAATAGTGATGAGGCGTCGCTCTGGCCAGCCGGCCCGCACCGCTTGTTGTGTGGCCCGCACTTCGCTGGGATGGTGTCCGTAGTCATCGACTAACTTAGCCAGCCCGCGACCAGTCTCAAACTCACCATACTGCTGAAAACGTCGACCCACACCTTCAAACTTCATCAGCGCCGCCAAAATTGCCTTATCTGTCACGCCATCTTCACAGGCGACGGCAATAGCTGCCGTCGCATTTTGTGCATTGTGTCTGCCTGGCAAGTTCAGCTGTACGTTAAGAACACTACCGTCGGGCCGACAGACACTAAACTGGCAATGATCCCTGTTCTGACTAAAGTCGGTAATACGGTAATCGGCATCATCAACGAAGCCATAGGTCACACACTGGCGGCTCACCCGAGGCATTAGCTCTCGCACCACCTCATCATCGATACACAATACCGCCAAGCCGTAAAACGGTAAGTTATGTAAAAAATCGATGAAGGTGTCTTCTAACTTGCTGAAGTCTCCGCCATAGGTGTCCATGTGATCAGCTTCAACATTGGTCACAATGGAGACCATGGGCTGCAGATGCAAAAAAGACGCATCGCTTTCATCGGCTTCGGCAATCAAATAACGGCTGCTGCCTAAGCGAGCATTACAACCCGCACTGTTTAGCAGACCACCAATCACAAAGGTTGGATCGCGCCCTGCTTCACCATAAATGCTGGCAATAAGGCTGGTGGTGGTGGTTTTTCCATGGGTACCCGCCACCGCGACACCGTGGCGAAAGCGCATGAGCTCCGCCAACATTTCTGCGCGGCGCACTACAGGAATTCGCAATTCTCGGGCGGCCATTAGCTCTGGGTTATCGTCACTAATGGCTGTGGAGATGACCACCACACTCACGTCGGCCACTTGCTCTGGCGCATGACCTAAATAAATGGTGGCGCCCATGGCGGCTAACCGATCGGTGACCGGGTTGTAGGCAATATCGGAGCCCGAAATAGCATAACCTTCGTAGGCCAGCACTTCGGCAATACCGCCCATACCCGCACCACCGATGCCGATGAAGTGAATGCGGCGCACCCGTCTCATCTCGGGTACCATGCTTCTGATTTTTGCCAGTTCAACCTTGGTCATGCCATTCTCTCAATTTATTTCGCTACCGCTCGCAAGCTCTCGGCCACGCGCTCTGCAGCATCGGTAATTGCTAAAGTTCGCGCCTGTTCGGCCATGGCCAACAGTTGCGATCGATTCTCGCTAAAATGCTGCAGCTGCTCGGCAAGCGTTATCGCACTTAGCTCAGACTGCGCCATTATGATGGCCGCGCCCTGCTCGGACAAAGTTCGAGCGTTTTTAGTTTGATGATCATCTACCGCATGAGGCAGCGGCACAAATATCGCCCCCACACCGGCGGCTGCCACTTCGGATACAGTTAACGCTCCGGCTCGGCACACCACTAGATCAGCATGGCCATATGCGGCGGCCATATCGTCGATAAAGTCACTCACCTCGGCCTTAATGCCGTGCTGTTGGTAGGCCGCCTGTACAGCAGTGGCGTTACCTTTACCGGTTTGGTGGCGCACTTGAATATTGCCCGCCAGCGACACGGCTTGCGGGACGAGTTCATTTAATACTTTGGCGCCTAAGCTACCGCCGACTACCAGCAATCGCAACGGCTGAGCAGTGGTGATAATGCGGCTTCTAGGTGCCGGTAATGCCAGTACGTCAGCTCGCACCGGATTACCGACGATTTGAGTATTATCCGCATTAGCAAAGGCACCGGGAAAAGCCATTAATATCCGCTTAGCCAAGCGTGCCAGTAACTTATTGGTCATGCCCGCCGCCGCATTTTGCTCATGCAGCACCAGCGGAATACCAGCTAACCACGCCGCCACGCCACCGGGGCCCGCGGCAAAGCCACCCATGCCTAACACTACCTGGGGCCGAACTTGTTTAAGCACGCGGCGTGCTTGCCAAATGGCCCTTAAAATATGCAGAGGTGCCAACAGTTTGCGCTTAAGTCCATTGCCGCGAACACCGGCAATGGCAATGGTATGCAGCGGATAGCCATGTTTAGGCACTAATTGAGCTTCCATGCGCTCGGCGGTGCCAAGCCAATGAATATTCCAGCCCTGGGCGCGCAATACATCAGCCACCGCTAACCCCGGAAACACATGGCCGCCGGTACCGCCGGCCATCACTAGCAAGGTTTTCGCTAAGGGCTTGTTTTGCCCCTGAGGCTGAGTCTGGTCTTGCACTGCTTGGTTATTCACTACGTGGCCTCCCGCTGTCTGGCTTGCATATGGTCGCGACGCCATTCAAAGTCGATGCGCAGCAAAATAGCCACCGCGGTGCTCATCACTAATAAACTCGAGCCACCGTAACTAACCAGAGGCAAGGTCAGTCCTTTAGTCGGCAGCATGCCTGATGTCGCGCCCACGTTGACCACGGTTTGAAAGCTAAACCAAATACCGATGCCCATCGCCAAATACCCTTCGTATTGACGGCCACCTAGCAGCACTTTTTGCCCAATATGCATCGCCTTAAAGGCCAGCCACCCTTGCAGTAGCAGCACCAACAATACGCCGGTGTAGCCTAACTCCTCACCTAAAATAGCGAATACGAAGTCGGTATGGGCTTCGGGCAAATATTCAAGCTTTTGAATCGAGTTACCTAAGCCTTCACCAAACCAGCCGCCACGGCCAAAGGCCATTAACGATTGCGTTAGCTGATAACCACTACCAAACGGGTCTTCCCAAGGGTTTAAAAAAGAGGTCACTCGGCGCATACGATATGGCGCATTAACAATAAGGAAGACCAATAATCCCACGCCTAATCCCACCAGGCTTAAGAACTGACTCAGGCGGGCTCCAGCCAAAAACAACATGCCTAGAGTGGTCATAAACAACACCACCACCGAGCCTAAGTCTGGCTGCATTAATAGCAATACCGACATCACGCCCATCACTGCCAGCGGCTTTATAAACCCGCGCCACTTGCCGCGCACTTCATCTTGGCGTCGCACCAGATAGCCCGCTAAAAAGGTAAAAAGCGCCAGCTTAGCCACCTCTGCCGGTTGTAAGTTTAATAAGCCTAATGGCAACCAGCGCTGACTACCGTTAATTTCTCGTCCCACCACCAGTACTAATACCAGCATTAATATTGCGATTATCAGAAATGCACTGTTAAACGCCTGCCAGCGCGCCATGGGTATTTGCAACACTACCGCACTGAGCCCCAAACAAATCACCAAGGACACCGCGTGACGCTTTACAAAAAAGAACGGGTCGTTATTGATGCTAATGCCTTCAGATATTGACGCAGAAGACACCATGATTAAGCCGACAGCCATTAATGCCAACGATAAAATCACCAACTGGCGATCGTAAATTAACCCTGTCGAGGGCCGTGTTAGCCAGTCGCTACCAAAGCTCGGCCACTTCATAGTGTCTCCACCAGAGTAATAAAGTGCTCACCCCGTAATTGATAATTAGCATACATGTCGAAGCTGGCGCATGCGGGAGCCAGCAGCACGCAGTCCCCCGCCCGAGCCTGTGCCGCACACCAAGCCACAGCTTCATCGAGATTGCTCACCTCATGGGTGTTGTCTGCCAGTGCGAGCAGTTGGTGTCGGTCTTGACCAAAACACACCATGACGGCAATGGCGCTGTTTAGCAGTGCAGTTAATGGAGAAAAATCTTGGGCTTTACCTTGGCCACCGGCGATTAACCATAATCGTCCGCTAATCACTTCGCTCATGCCGGCAATCGCGGCCAGTGTAGCCCCCACATTAGTGGCTTTGGTATCATTCACCCACAGCACGCCCTGCTTCTCGGCCACAAACTGACACCGGTGTTTTAAGCCAGTGAAACGGCGTAATACCGCCAACTGTGCCACTTGCGGTATACCAGCTTGGTCGGCCAATGCCATAGCAGCCAGCGCATTAAGCTGATTGTGGGTGCCTAATATCTTTAAGGCAGATACCGGCAGTACGGGCTCGCCAAAGCGACTTAACCACAACTCACCTTGATGCTGAATGCGGCCATAGTCTGTCTGATCGAGACCAAAGCTCACCATAGCTCCAGATTTTGGCGGACGAGTCTGATCGTCTTCCCGGTTATAAACGGCTAGGCTGGCTTGGTGGTAAATTTCGAGTTTGGTATCACGATAGTGAGCAAGGGAGTCATAGCGATCCAGATGGTCTTCGCTGATGTTAAGCACAGTGGCCGCACAGGCGGTCAGGCTAGAGGTAGTTTCCAGCTGAAAGCTGGACAGCTCGAGCACTATCAATTCAAGTGCAGCTGAGGGCTCTACCTGTTCCAGCTCAGAGGACAGTAAATCCAATGCCGGCGTGCCAATATTACCGCCCACACCCACTTTAATGCCGGCCTCAATCCCCATCTCACCTACTAATGTGGTGACGGTGCTTTTGCCGTTAGAACCGGTAATGGCAACAATAGGCGCTGTGCATTCACGCACAAACAACTCGATGTCACCTACTATTTCAATGCCTGCCGCTAGTGCTTGCTGCAGCTCGGGAGTCTTCAGCGCTACCCCAGGGCTTGCCACAATGAGTTGCGCCGCCAACATGGGCGCCAGCGTCAGTTCACCAAAATGCCGCTCTATGTGCTCCGGCAGCTGATCAGCCCCCGGAGGGCAAGCTCGTGTATCCATGATCACGGGGCTAATGCCTCGTGCTAGGCAATAGTTCAAGCAAGACAGTCCCGTCTGCCCTAAGCCAATGATCAAGATACGCTCGGGTAACATGCTTTATCTCACCTTCAGGGTAGCTAGGCCAATCAGCACCAGCATCAGGGTAATAATCCAAAAGCGCACGATTACGCGCGGCTCGGGCCAGCCTTTAAGCTCATAATGATGATGAATCGGGGCCATACGAAAAATTCGCTGCCCCCGCAACTTGTAGGAACCGACCTGCAAAATCACCGACAGGGTTTCTATCACGAAAATTCCGCCCATGATCACCAGCAAAAATTCTTGGCGAACCAATATCGCAATGGCGCCCAGTGCAGCACCCAGCGCCAAAGATCCGACATCGCCCATAAATACTTGGGCCGGATAGGTGTTAAACCATAAAAAACCTAAACCCGCGCCCACCATAGCCGTGCAGAACACGGTCAACTCACCCGCATGGGCGACATAAGGAATATGCAAATAGGCGGCAAAGTTAACGTTACCCGTCGCCCACGCCACCAAAGCAAAGCCGGCAGATACCATCACCACCGGCATAATAGCCAAGCCATCTAGGCCATCGGTGAGGTTAACCGCATTACTCGAGCCCACGATGACGAAGTAGCTGAGAATGATAAAAAATAGCCCCAGTTGCGGCATCACATCTTTAAAGAAAGGCACCACCAGTTGGGTTTGCGCGGGGTCTTGAGCAACCCAGTAAGCAAGCAGTGCGGTAACCAATGCCGCCGCCGATTGCCAAAAATACTTCCAGCGCGCCACTAAACCATCGGTGTTTTTACGGACCACTTTACGATAGTCATCCACGAAGCCAATGGCACCAAAAGCACCCAGCACAAATAGTACGATCCATACATAAGGGTTATCTAACCGCGCCCACAACAGCACGGTCACAAAAATGGAGATTATGATCATCAAGCCACCCATGGTCGGCGTGCCTGATTTACTAAGGTGAGACTCGGGTCCGTCGTTGCGCACTACTTGGCCAATTTGCAGCAGTTGCAAACGGCGGATCAACCGCGGCCCCAGCCATAAACACACGAACAAGCCGGTTAAAATAGAGATAACCGCCCTAAAGGTGAGGTAGGAAAACACGTTAAAAAAGCTGAAGTAAGGGGTCAGCAACTCCGCCAGCCACACTAGCATTGCGTTTCCTCCTGAATGGCTCTAACCACATCTTCCATTCGAGCACTGCGTGAACCCTTAATCAAAACCACAACCTTATTGTGTTGGGCCAGCGCTTTAAGCAGCGCCGGCTGTAATTGTTGTTTGTCCGCAAAATGCAGGCCTTGAGCCGCCGTTGCAGTATGTTTGCTGTCTTGACCTACTGTCATTACACAGTCGATACCCAGCTTTTTGGCATGCTCACCCACTTGGGTGTGCATCGTCTTGCTGTATTCTCCCAGCTCACCCATATCGCCAAACACGAAGATATGAAAACCAGGAAAGCTGGCCAAGGTATCCAGGCCCGCCAACACAGAAGCGACGCTGGCGTTATATGTATCATCCAGCACCGTCAACCCCGGTCGCGTCCATACCTGTAACCGTCCTGCAGACGACTTAAACTGACTCAAGCCGCTGGCAATATCGTCTAAACTCGCCCCCAGCGCCTCGGTGGCGGCAGCTGCAGCTAATGCATTCGATACATTATGTTTACCCGGCACCGGCAGCTGTATGGCCACCTCGCCTTGGGAAGTAAGCAGGCGAAACTGAGCGCAGCCCGACTTATCTAGAGTAATGTCACGCGCCCGGTAGTCTGTATGCTCGCCAAAATACACTAACTCATGCTGTTGTTTCCACAGCGCGCAAAACGGGCTATCGCCATTGGCAATAGCCACGCCACCCTCTACCAGGCCATGATAAATTTCGCCTTTCGCCTGCGCCACGCCTTCTAGTGAACCAAACCCCTCGAGGTGTGATGCCTCAACGTTGTTAATAAGCGCCACATCCGGTTGTGTCAGCGAGCTGGTCCAAGCAATTTCGCCCACATGATTGGCCCCCAGCTCAATGACCGCATATTCGGTATCGCGGGTTAGCTCGCATAGCGTTAATGGCACGCCGATTTCATTATTAAGATTGCCTTTAGTGGCCAGCACGGACCCTTTTTGGCGCAAGATAGCCGCCGCCATTTCTTTGACCGTGGTTTTGCCACAGCTACCGGTGATAGCCAATACCTTGGCCGAGCTAAGCTCACGCACCAAACCGCCCAACACGCCGAGGGCCAGTCGAGTATCCGCCACCTTAATTTGTGGTAAGTCCAGTTCCAACCAGCGCTCTACCAGTAAGGCTGTTGCGCCTTGTACTTGGGCGGCGTTTGCAAAGTCGTGGCCATCAAATCGTTCACCGCTGAGCGCTACAAATAGCCCACCGCCCGCCAATCGTTGGCGACTGTCGGTGGTCACGGCCATAATGCGGGTATCCTCGCCACGTAACTCGCCACCGGAGGCAAGGGCGAGTTGCTCAAGGTTGAGTGGGATCATCC
The DNA here is from genome assembly GCF_042676125.1 of Oceanisphaera ostreae. Classification (NCBI taxonomy): domain Bacteria; kingdom Pseudomonadati; phylum Pseudomonadota; class Gammaproteobacteria; order Aeromonadales; family Aeromonadaceae; genus Oceanisphaera; species Oceanisphaera ostreae. The sequence continues at coordinate 71,421 of NZ_JBHTJS010000004.1, read as the reverse complement.
GTTCGCTCCCAGCAATTGGGCGGCAGTTTCTCGGTCACTGTAATGCGTTTTGTTAGTACCCACTATCTGGTAGTCCTCGTGGCCTTTACCGGCCACTAAAATAATATCTGTCGCCGCCGCCTGCTCAATGGCATACGCCAGAGCCTCGGCTCTTTGATGAATAATTAAAGCGGTACTTGGCTCGCTTAAACCTTGGCGCATATCGTCAATAATGGCCGCCGCCGACTCGGTGCGCGGGTTGTCATCAGTTAAAATCACCACATCAGCACCCTGCTCGGCCGCCGCTGCCATTAATGGTCGCTTACCTTTATCTCGATCGCCGCCACAGCCGATTAAACACCACAAGCGCCCTTTGCAGTGCTGGCGCAAGGCTTGCAGCGCTTGCTCGAGCGCATCTGGAGTGTGGGCATAATCCACCACCACTAACGGCCGATTAGGCACACTAAACGTTTCCATGCGCCCCGCTACTCCCGACAGTTGTGGGGCCGTGGCTAACAGTTGTTCAAACGATTCGCCCAGCGCCAGCAAAGCCGCCATCGCCGCCAATACGTTAGACACATTGAAGCGCCCCATTAGGGGGGCGGATAATACACCATTTCCCCAGTCGGAGTTAATGGCCACTTTCAGGCCATCGCTATAAAAATGTACCGTTTCGGCAACTAATTGACGGCCAGCAAAGTCACTGAGTCGCCCGTGTAAGCTATAAGCAATGGCATGGGGATAGTGACTTAACCAACGACGACCCACAGGATCGTCGGCATTAATCACCCTAGCTTGCTCACATTGCTCAAATAATTGGCGTTTAATCTCACCGTACTCGGCCATAGTTCCGTGATAATCCAGATGATCTCGGCTGAGATTAGTAAACACCGCTACGTCAAAATTAAGCGCGGCTACTCGGTGCTGATGTAATCCATGAGAAGACACTTCCATAGCAATGCGTTTTGCGCCTGCGCGCTGCTGCAGCGCAAGTTGCTGTTGCACCTCTAGCGCCGAGCCCGTGGTATTGACGGCAAGCTGCAAGTCACCATAAAGACCATTGCCCAGTGTGCCCATGACGCCAGCTTGAGTGCCCAATAGGCAGCTCCAATTAGCAATTAACTGCGTAATGGTGCTTTTGCCGTTAGTGCCAGTCACGCCCACTAATTGCAGGTTGGCAGAAGCATCGCCGTAAAATACTCCCGCTAATCGAGACAGTTGTTCGCCAAGGCGGTATACACCCAGCAAACGGTGGTCTTGATAGTCGAGGCCGGCAAGCTCAGGGCTATCGACTTCATGCATTACCGCTGCCGCACCCGCGGCAAGTGCGGCATCAATAAACTGACGCCCGTCGGTGTTATAACCTTTGACGGCAATAAACAAGGCGCCGGGCGTCACGGCCCGGCTATCTAAGGTAAGGGAGTTAATGGCGATGGCCGGAGCCGATAGCCCCAAGGGCACGGCTAAATCTCTAAGTGTGAGGGACAATCTTTACCTCCTGACCAGCTAATTGGAATTGTTCTTGCTCAGCCCCATCGGGGCGAATATTCATCAGCTGCAAGGCGCCGCTCATCACTTCGGCAAACACCGGCGCCGAAACTTGACCCCCATAATACTTATCGCCCTGTGGCTCATTCATCACCACCACCATGGCTAAGCGCGGATTACTGATCGGCGCTACACCAGCAAAAATGCCCACATAATCATTACCGTAACCGCCTGCAATGGCCTTGCGTGAGGTACCAGTCTTGCCGCCTACGCGATAACCAGGTATCGCCGCATTACCGGCCGTACCGCCCGGCCCCACTACCGCTTCTAGCATATGCAAAACCGCATCAGCATGCTGTTTCGGAACCACTTGCTCGCCCCGGGGCATTTGATCTCGTTTGATAATGGTTAGCGGGTAACGCACGCCGCCATTTGCGATCACCGCGTAAGCTTGCGTCAGCTGTAGTGGCGTGACCGTCAAGCCATAACCAAAGGACAGGGTCGCTTTTTCAATCTCGGACCAGCGTCGACGTTGCGGCACCACGCCTGAACTTTCACCAACCAGCCCCATGCCCGAATCAATCCCCAAGCCAAATCGATACAGGGTATCAATCAGCTGTTCGGGCGTTTCTTGCAGCGCCATGCGCACCATGCCCATGTTAGACGAGCGCATGAGTATAGTTTGCACACTAATGGGCCCTAGGTTGCGGGTGTCTGATACTCGCTTGCCACCAAGGCGCATCCAACCTGGGCTGGTATCAACAATGGAGTCGGCGTTAACAACGCCATTTTCTAAGGCGCTGACCACGATCAACGGCTTGAGTGTCGAGCCGGGTTCATAGGTATCGGTTACGGCACGGTTACGGGCGCGAAAGCTTTGATACTGGCTGCGGTTATTGGGATTAAAGGAGGGGGTGTTAACCATGGCCAGCACTTCACCGGTTTTTACATCAAGCATCACTAAAGAGGCGGAAGTCGCTCTGTAATATTCACTTGCTCGCTTGAGAGAACGATAGGCTAAGGCCTGAAGTCGCTGATCGATGGTCAAGTGTATGTTGTTTGCCTGTCGCGCTTCGGAAACTACGCCGAGATCTTCAATAACACGGCCAGTTCTATCTTTACGCACCCGTCGCTCACCCGCTTGGGCTGTTAACCATTCGTTGTAACCCCGCTCTATGCCTTCAATGCCGTTGCCATCGATGTTGGTTAAACCCACCATATGAGCGTTAATTTCACCAGTGGGATAAAAACGACGCTCTTCAGGACGTAAGTGCACTCCGGGCAAGCGTAGCTTACGAATATATTCGGCTACCGCCGGCGTCACCTGTCGCTGTAAATACACGAAGCGTCGTTTGGGGTTTTCAACCCGCTTAACCAGCTTATCGCGGGGCTCGCCTAATACATCGGCTAACGCCTGCCAGGCTTGCTCTTTCTCGAGACTCAGCTCGGCATGCACTTGCTTAGGATCTGCCCACACCGCTTGCACTGGCACCGATACCGCGAGTTCCTCGCCGTGTCGGTCCATGATCATGCCGCGGTTAGTGCTAGAAACCGTGGTACGCAACGAGCGCATATCACCTTCCATGCGTAACCGATCCGGTGACACTACTTGTATCCAGGCAGCTCTTGCAAACAGGGCAACAAACGCCAATAAGATCACGCTGCATACCGTGACAAAACGCCAATTGGTCAGCATGGGTTCTTTTTTTGCCTGCTTGCGCCGTCTCATTGTTGTGTCACCAGTTTTTCTTGCGAAGGGGCGGGACGCTGCATACCCAGATTTTCTCGGGCAAGCGCTTCTATTCGGCTATGTTCCATCAAGGTATTTTGCTCTAATAACAGATGTCGCCACTCAATATCGAGTCGGTCCTGCTCGGCCATTAACTCGTTGTACTCGCTAGTAAACTGCCGTGTACCCTGAGTAATAACAATAACGGCCAAAGCCGAACTCACCGTAAATAGGGTAAGTAACAGGTGCCATTTATACCGCAATAAGTCTTGACCAATCTCTTTGGCCAGATTAATACGCGTCGCTCTCACCTTGGTGTGTCCAGTCGCTCAGCTACTCGTAGCACCGAACTGCGAGACCGTGGATTAACTTCAACTTCAGCCGTCGACGGCTTTTGTGCTTTACCAATGCTTTTTAACAGTCGGCCACCGGACAACTGGGCTTCAGTTAATGGCAAGCCAGGCGGAAACTCTGGGCCTTTTTCTTGTTTGCGAATAAAGCGTTTAACAATGCGGTCTTCCAGTGAGTGAAAACTGATCACAGACAAGCGGCCACCAGTCGCCAATACATCTAAGGCACCATCTAATGCCTGCTCAATTTCGTCTAACTCGCCGTTAACATGGATGCGAATGGCTTGAAAGCTACGGGTAGCAGCGTGTTTGTGTTTATCTTTGCTGGGGCTGACTCGGGCTATCATCTGGGCCAAAGCACGGGTGCGAGTATACGGTTCGGTGGCTCGGTCAAATACAATGGCACGGGCAATTTTGCGGGCAAACTTTTCTTCGCCGTAGTTTTTTAGTACCCAGCTAATATCGTCCTCAGACGCCTGCGCCAGCCAATCAGCGGCACTTTGGCCGCAGGTGGTGTCCATGCGCATATCGAGGGGGCCGTCTTTTTGAAAGCTAAAACCGCGTTCAGCTTCATCTAACTGCGGAGAAGACACGCCTAAATCGAGTAACACACCATCAATCTTTCCGGACAACCCAAGCTCAGCCATCATCTCGGCTAAGCGAGAGAAAGGGCCGTGTAAGATTTGAAATCGGGGATCGTCAATAGTGGCAGCTTCAGCAATGGCTTGCGGGTCGCGGTCGATGGCTAATAAACGGCCATTGGGGCCTAATTGCGACAAAATATGACGAGAATGACCGCCGCGCCCAAAAGTACCATCGACATAAATGCCGTCTGGCTGAATGTTCAAGCCGTTAACTGCTTCATGTAGCAGTACTGTGATGTGTGCCTGTTGTTGACTCATGTTATAACGCGAAATCCCGCAGTCGTTCCGATAATTCCCAGTCTTCTCGAGGAAGTGCCTGCAAATCATCGCTAATTTGTTGTTGCCAGCGCGACTCATCCCATATTTCGAATTTATTGAGTTGCCCCACTAGCATGATTTTTTTATTGAGCCCGGCATGTTGTCTAAGCGGGCTCGGCACTAATACTCGCCCCTGAGCATCTAACTCACATTCAGTGGCATGTCCGAGTAATACTCGTTGCAAGCGCCGTTCTTGCGGCTGCGTACTGGATAATGCACGCAACTTTTTTTCTATGAGTTCCCATTCATTAAGCGGATAAAGCAATAAGCAGGGCTCAAAAATATCGATGGTACACACCAGCAGCCCGTCGCTTTCATCGCGAAACTTATCTCGAAATCGAGTCGGTATGGCCAATCTGCCCTTGCTATCTAGGCTGATGGCATGCGCACCACGCAGCATTATGAGTCCTTAATCGCTAGTTTGTTCCACAAAAAACCACTTTTTCCCACTTCGCTAGAGTGTAAGTAGCGAGCACTCGCTTTTCAAGCTCGCAAGTTAGAAAAAATAAACAAGGAGGGGAACAAAGCGGTAAGCCGTCAGCTTTCAGCGATCAGCTTAGGAACATCAAAAGCGGGCCGATCTTTAACTTACTGCTCTGCTATTTTTCTGACAGCCGAAAGCTTACCGCTGACAGCTTTCTTGTAACGCTTGGCGCTACTTTGTATCGCCCAATAAAAAACGCAGCCGAGGCTGCGTTTTTTTAAATGGTGGGAGTTGGCCTTATAAGCCGGGTTTTGTATCGAGCAAGCTCGATTAGTAATCATTCCTCTAGGCCAGCAATCGCTCACTGGCTCAAGCAACCTACCCGCCTCCAGCGCGGGCCGCGCCCATGGAGGCCTATTTGGTCTTGCTCCGGGTGGAGTTTACCGTGCCACGAACTGTTGCCAGACGCGCGGTGCGCTCTTACCGCACCCTTTCACCCTTACCTGTGCTCTTACGAGCCATCGGCGGTTTACTCTCTGCTGCACTGGTCGTGAGCTCGCGCTCCCCAGGCGTTACCTGGCACCCTGCCCTATGGAGCCCGGACTTTCCTCCCCTCTGTCCGTCTGCCCGAAGGCACAACGACAAAGCAGCGATTACCCAGCCAACTCCGGCGCGGATTATATCCCAGTCACGGGTACGACACCAGCATAATTGTGGCCCAGTCTATTTATCCCTCTATCTGTGCTGTTGGATAAATAGTGATTGTCTAATACCTGAGCATTACCCCATGTCGGTATAATAAAAGTGCCCGAGATCTCTTTTTAATGATTTATCTATCGATTCCTCTAGTAGTCATTTGGGTTATCCTACGTCGCTCTCTATGATGGCCGTAGAAAACTAGGAATTCACACTAATAGTATTAAGGAAGATAAATCGATGAAGATCGCGCGAAAAGTAGGTTTGACGGCAGCCGTCGTGCTATTTCTGGCTATGGGGACGCTGTCATTGCTGCAGGTCAGCCAAGTGCGAACAGGCCTAATGGAGCAAACTCGCTCCAACATCAATGATACCAGCGATACCCTCGTCCATCAGATAGAAAGCTGGCTAAACGGCAAGCTACAATTGATCGATCTGACTGCCGAGCAGCTAGACCGCTCTTTCAGCGAAGCACAGATTAACCAGGCCTTTGCCGGCAAAGTGCTGCATGAACAGTTCGACTCCATGTTCGGTGGCCTAGAAGCCACCAATGGCCGCGCCATCACTAACGATGCCAGTTGGGATCCGCCGGCTGACTGGGATGCTCGTCAGCGCTCTTGGTATCCTCAGGCAAGAGCGGCCTCGAAGGCGGTTCTTACCGAACCTTATGTAGTAGCCAGTAGCGGTGAAATGATGATCTCTGCCGTAGCAAAACTCAGTAGTTCTGGCACTTTTCGGGGCGCCTTTGGTGGCGATATTAACCTCGGAGTAGTTGCCGACACCCTCAACACTCTCGACTTTAATCAAGCCGGCCATGCGTTCTTACTCACCCAAGATGGCACCATTGTTTCGCACCCAAATTCTGAGTACAACGGCCAGTCTTTCACTACCTTATTCAACGGTAACTCACCAGCACTAGAGCATAATCTGGTAGAGGTACGGGGCGAGGACCGTGACTTGCTGGTGTCCTTCACTCCGCTCAATAACTTGGTCGGCATGAACTGGTATGTGGGCGTAGTACTCGACAAAAGCATCGTCATGAGCGAAATCAACGGGCTAAGCTGGCGAGCAGCCATCGGCACCCTGATTGGCGTCGCGCTAAGCCTGTTATTACTTGGTACCCTCGTCAGTCATCTGTTACGACCTCTGGAAAATTTGCATCGCTCGCTCAACGAGATCAACCAAGGTGGAGGCGATCTTACTCAACGCCTACCAGCAAAGGGCAATGATGAAATCACCTTGGTCGAACGTGAGTTCAATCATCTGCTGCAGAACCTGCAGACCCTGATCGGTGACGTCAAGGGTAGCTCAGTGCAAGTCAAACAAAGCGCATCACACACCACCAATGAGGCCGATCAAGCCGCCAGTCGGCTACAACAACAGCAACTGGAACTAGATCAATTGGCCACCGCCATGCAGGAAATGACGGTAACCGCAGAAGAAGTGGCCCACCATGCCCAAAGCGCCGCTCAAGCTGCAGCTGCGGCGAGCCAAGAAACTGACGACGGTGTGAGAGTGGTTTCCAGTTCCACCGCAGCCATCAAACGACTGGCCGATGACATGGACGACACCAGCTTAGCCGTCAATGAGCTAGCCAGACTGAGCGATCAAATTGAGTCCATTCTTTCGGTTATCACCAGCATCGCCGAACAGACCAATCTGTTAGCACTCAATGCCGCCATCGAAGCGGCTCGAGCAGGGGAGTCGGGTAGGGGCTTTGCCGTGGTAGCCGACGAAGTACGATCATTAGCATCACGCACACAGCAGTCTACTCAAGAGATCCGTCAGATGATTGACCAACTGCAAAATGGCGTCAGGCAGGCCGAAACTCGCATAATCCAGAGCCGGGATAACGCCAGCCAGACAGCTGAGGAAGCGGGAGCCGCCAATGACATGCTCCAGCGTATTCGCGAGGCGATCGGCCGTATCAACGATATGAACCTACAGATAGCCACCGCCGCCGAGCAACAAAGCACCACCAGCGAGGAGATTAACCGCAATACGACCAATATTCGCGACCTTAGCTACGCGGTAGCCGATGGAGCCCGACTGCAGGTAGAACAATGCACCGTAATGGAGCAGCAGGTGGAGCAACAAGAACTATTACTGGGTCAATTCAGAGTCTGATGGTTGTTCGATGACGGTATAAACGACAAAGCGGGTTCCATGGTGGAACCCGCTCACTCTCAGCTATCTTGATCGACTCGAGAAGCCATCACGGCAAACTCTTAACAGCAGACTTACAATCCCGCCTCGAGCCCATATTTATAGAGGGCATTTTTCTTAGAATCGTGGATCTCCGCGGTAAGCGCCGCCGCTTTCTTTAATGGTAGCTCGGTACAAAGTAGCGTGAGGGTACGCAGCACATTGGCCGAGAGTTCGTCTTCACTAGTGGAACGATACCCCGCCACCATCAGCACTATTTCACCACGGCTACGGTTACTGTCCGCCTGCAGCCACGCCAGCATCTGCGCGGCGGGTAAGCTATGAATAGTCTCAAAAGTCTTTGTTATCTCCCGAGCCACTACTATTTGACGATCATCACCCAATACTTGCACCAGTGCGGCTACACTGTCTAACAAGCGACGGGGCGATTCATAAAAGATTAAGGTGCGCGGTTCATCTTTTAAATAAGTGATTTTATCGAGTCGCGCTTTTTCTTTGGCAGGCAAAAAACCTTCAAAGGCAAAGCGATCGGTCGGTAAGCCTGCCGCAGACAATGCAGTAATAGCGGCACAGGGACCTGGAATGGCAATTACCTGTATACCCGCATCACGACAGCTATTGACTAAGTGATAACCAGGGTCGCTAATTAACGGTGTGCCTGCATCCGAGACTAATGCCACACTTTGGCCATCTAATAACCGTTTAACCAACTGCTCAGATTTATACTGCTCATTATGGTCATGCAACGCCCACGTTGAGGTATTAATTTGGTAATGAGATAGCAGTTTCGCCGTATGGCGGGTATCTTCACAAGCTATTAGATCAACCTGCTGTAGTATGTCCAGTGCACGCTGACTGATATCATTCAGGTTGCCGATAGGGGTGGGCACAATATAAAGTGCAGCCACTTGGCTCATAGGAACTCCTGTGTAAACAATTGTTTCACCGTCATCACCCTATTACACTAGGGACAAGATGACACAGCTTGGGATTAAAGGGATTGGCAACACAACTTCAACGCAATAGTGTAACACGGCTACTCTGCACTCTGGTGCTTTCATCCATGCTGTTCGCCTGTGGCACAGGTACCATGCAGCGTACGTTGCCTGATGCAACACCCAGCATGTTCAGCACCCTAGACAGATCCGCTGAGCAGTATTTGCAACTGGCACAAAACGCTAAAAAAACGGATGCCTTTAACTGGCAGGTATTAACGGTTCGCGCTTGGTTACAGCAAGATAATGTAATAGCCGCCAAAAATCAGTTAATGCAGTTACGTAACAATGCGACGCCGGCACAACAGCCCATATTAGCGATATTAGAAGCTCAAATGGCGATGACGACGGGACATCATGCGCTAGCTGAACAGCAATTAGCAGCCATTAATGTTGAGTCGCTGGATGCCAATGTCGCCAGTTATTATTTTCAGTTACAAGCCGAGAGGCTCAAGCTGCAAGGCAAGCCTATTCTTGCGGCACAAATGCTCATCAACCGCGATCAGTTGCTAGCAGGCCCAGGGCAACAAGTAAATCAACAGCAAATTCATGATCTATTGAGCAATCAGCCTGCGGCGGACTTACGCCACGCGTTAGATACCAATAACAGTGAGTTAACGAACGGCTGGTTGCGATTGATGGCCATTTTAAATGCCAGCAACACCGCCCCAGACCAACGTAATTGGCAGTTACATTCGTGGTACAAGAGCTACCCTGCTCACCCAGCCTCTCGCTACCTGCCGGAGGGGATGGATAGTGATTCCACACTTAAGCTTGAAGCATTTCAGGCGCGCCACATCGCGGTGTTATTGCCGTTAAGCGGCAAGCTATCACAGCAGGCTGATGCTATCCGCAATGGTATTTTGAGTGCTCATCAGGGACAGTCTTCTCAGCTCAGCTTTTTTGATACTAATGGCCACGATATGTTGAGCTTATATCAGCAGATTCAGCAAGCTGGGGCCGATTTTATTCTAGGCCCCTTGCTGAAGGAAAACCTAGCGACTTTAGCTAACCTTGATTCGGCAATCCCCCAACTTGCTCTGAATATGCCGGCGCAGCAGTCTAACTTGCCTCATCGCTATTACTTCTCGCTGTCCCCTGAAGCTGAAGCGGCTGAAGCGGCGATGCATATGTGGGATCAGGGTCATCGCCAACCACTGGTGTTTGCCCCCAATAACGAGCTGGGCCGTCGCGTCACCGCCGAGTTCAATGCCCGCTGGCAGCAACAGAGTGGCCAGGCAGCCCGAGTGGCTTATTTTAGTAATAAAAATGCCATAGAGGGCGATGTACGCCGCGCACTCAACAGCAAGCCAAGTTCAGTAGCCTCTGGGGTCATTCTGCCGGTAGATAACGATAATCGATCTCCTGTAGCGGGCCCCATCGACTCGGTATATATGGCTTCTAACGCCACCGAAACGCGCTTTATCTTGCCTTATTTTGACTTTGTAAGAGATAGCCGCAGCAAACGGCTGCCCACTTATGTAACCTCTCGCAGCTATATTCCCGGTGGCGAATCGCCAATGAGTGAACTTAATGACTTACAACTGGCTGATATGCCGTGGTTGTTTGGCAGTGCGCCTCAGCTGATGGACGAAGTGGAACGTTTATGGCCAGCAAGTAGTGCCACTTGGTTACGTTTGTTTGCCTTGGGCTATGATGCACATGTGTTAATACCACAGCTTACCGACTTGCGTATGGGCTCAGCCGCTGTGCCGGGGCTGACCGGCGAACTCAGCATAACAGAGCAAGGCGTAGTACAGCGTCGACTGCAATGGATGGAGTATAGCGATGGCGACTGGCAGCAACACCTCGAAGCACCTCAAGAACTCGACGAGCGAGAGTTCCTCGCCCAGCCGTAATAAAGGTGACCAATTTGAACGGCGTGCCGAGCAATATCTGCTTGCTCAAGGGTTACAGCTGCAGATGCGTAACTATCTATGCAAGTTGGGTGAAATTGACTTAATTATGAGTGTCGGCAACACCTTGGTTTTTGTGGAAGTGCGTTATCGAAAAAATAACCACTTTGGGGGCGCTGCCGCTTCAGTTACTCCAGCTAAACAGCAGAAACTGCGCCGAGCCGCCCACTGTTATTTACAATCAAAAGGGCTGAATGAATCACTGCAGTCCTGCCGATTCGATTTGGTCGCCTGTGAAGGAACTGACATTCACTGGATCTCTAACGCTTTTTAAGGAAAGTCCATGCAGGATGAAATAAAAGCCAGCTTTACCGAAAGTATTCAAACCAAAATAGCCGCCGCCGAGGCGCTGCCTGACGATATTTTAGCCGCGGCGCAAATGATGGTAATGTGCCTGCTTAACGGCAATAAAATGCTGGTGTGTGGCAACGGTGGCTCTAATGCCTTGGCACAACTATTTGTAAGTGAATTGATTAATCGTTACGAAACCGAACGCCCTGCACTGCCCGCTATTTGTCTGACGCTAGATACCTGCAGTATCAGTGCTATCGCCGTTGATCAGCACTTTGATGAAGCCTACGCCCGTCAAATTCGCGCCCTAGGTCAAGAAGGCGATGTATTAGTGGTGATCTCTACTAGCGGTAACAGCCGGAACTTGATTAAAGCGGCAGAAGCCGCCCTGAGTCGTGATATGACCATCGTCGCCTTAAGCGGTGGTGATGGCGGTGAGCTTGCTGGCTTACTTGGCCCCAGCGACGTAGAAATTCGCGTACCGGCGCTACGTTCTCCGCGTATTCACGAGGTCAACTTACTCACCTTGCATTGCTTGTGTGACCTTATCGACCGCACTTTATTCCCACAAGAGGAAGATGAATAATGAAATCTCGCTATTTAATTGTGTTGGCCTCTGCATTACTACTACAAGGATGTGCTGGCGTTATGCTAGCCGGCGCCGGTACAGGTATTGGATCGGTAACCGATCGCAGAACTGTAGGCACCCAGCTTAGCGATCAAACCATTGATATGCGCGCCACTCATCGCCTAGGCGACACCAAGCCATTGTGGAATGACAGCCGCTTAGTCGTAATCACCACCAATGGCAAAAGCCTGCTAATTGGCCAAGCACCTACTGAACAATATCGCCAACAAGCAGAAGATGTGGTTAAAGGTGTACCTGGCGTTACTGAAGTGTTTAATGAAGTGCGCTTAACTCAGCCTCTTGATATCACTGCTCGCAGCCAAGACAGCTGGCTAACCTCTAAAGTAAAAAGCACATTACTGGCAGAAAAAAACCTTGATGGCACCAAAATTAAGGTAGTTACAGAAAACAGTGAAGTGTTTTTAATTGGTTTAGTTACCCAGAAAGAAGCCGACATTGCGGTAAATCTCGCTCGTAATATCAATGGTGTAAAACGGGTGATCACTGTGTTTGAATTGATACAAGCTGCACCTTAAGCTCCGTTAAGTGTAAAGAGTTAATGATGAAAGGGAAAACACCAAACTTTCAGACACTGTTTCCCCTTACATCTTATTGTTTTACGCTTTACGCAACATCATTAACACACACCCAGTTTACCGATTGGGGGTAGTCCTCATGCTTTCCGATTTATGGCGTACAGCCTATTGCTTTGTTTTCGTTTCACCTCGCACATTTCTCCTCCACCAGCTGAATAACTATTGATATAGACGATAGTTCACTCCATTATTAACACTGCACACAAATAACAGTATCTTTGTAAACAACTTCTCATTACTGGTTTAAGACAGAGAAGTTAATTGTCGATTGCCTCTCAAAAGAAGCACGCAACTGAATACGTTTTACTCGCCGTATCGCTTTTGGCCTGAAATATAAAAGTATAAGAAAATACATGGAGTTTTCTTGATGACACCTCAGACACCACTCACCGGCACGGAATGCACTATTAGCAAAGATGGTGTACTGATCTCCAGTACCGATCTCAAAGGCAACGTGACTTACTGCAATGAGCAGCTTTACGCATTTTCTGGCTATGCTGAGGCAGATATTATAGGTCAACTGCAAATGCATTTAGGGGCAGGTGGCGTGCCCTCCTCTGTCTTTTCCGAACTTTATAGCTCTCTGCAGGCAGGACAGGCTTATGTGGCTATCCTTAAAAATCGCTGCCACAACGGTGACCATTATTGGGCAGATGTATATTTTACCCCTAAGTATCATAACGGCCAGTTGGCCGGGATTGACTCTATTCGCACCCAGCCGAGTGCCGAGTGTGTCGCCCGAGCAAAAAAAATCTATCCGCAGCTGACCGCCTCAAAAGAAACAGCCAAAAAAGGCGAAAATAGTAAGCCACAGCGCCGTAAGTTATGGGCAAACCTTGGGCTACACAACAAACTCAACTGTGCAATAACGCTGTTATTAGGCGGTGTTTTTTCGGGATTAACAGTGCTCATACCCGAACAACCATGGCCGCTGATTGTCGGGTTTGCCGTTACCGTCGTGGGCACTTGGCTGAGCACTAGGTACCTCACTGCGGGACTACGAAACTTAGAACATCGTTCGAAAGCGGTGATTGATAATAAATTAGCCACGCTAATTTATACTGGCCGACAAGATGAAATTGGCCAACTGCAACTCACTATTCAAGTGCTACAAGCCAAACTAAAAACCGCACTGGGTCGAGTAGGCGATGCCGCCGATGAATTAGTCACTCAGGCCAGCCAAGCGGAACTTGCTAGTCGCTCTACTCAGAGTGAAATAAGCCGCCAAGAAGCAGAAATCGATCAAATAGCCACCGCCATGGATGAGATGACGTCAACGGTTGCCGAAATTGCGCGTAATACTACAGATGCTTCAAGCAGCGCGAATGAAGCCAATCAAGTCGCGGCTACCGGTCGCCGTAACGTGCATAACACCAGCCAGAAAATTGCCGCCTTGGCCAGTAACGTACAAAACACGACGCAAATTATTAAAACTTTAGAAAAAGACAGCGATGAAATTAGCGCCGTGTTGACTATTATTCGCAACATTGCCGAGCAGACCAACTTGCTAGCATTAAATGCGGCTATTGAAGCGGCCCGCGCCGGTGAACAAGGCCGAGGGTTTGCTGTAGTGGCTGGTGAAGTGCGTAGCCTAGCGGGCCGTACTCAAGGCTCTATTGGTGATATTGAACAGACCATAGAACGCTTGCAAAGTACCACTCGTCAGGCGGTAGCAGCCATGACCGAAAGTGCTATTTTAGCATCACAAGGGGTGGAGCAGACCCACACATCGGAAGAGTCGCTGGACGAAATCACCCAGCAGATTGGTACCATCAATGATCTGAATATGATGATTGCCAGTGCTGCTGAGCAACAGTCTAGTGTGTCTAATGAAATCACGGAAAAGGTACATCAGATCAGTCTCTCCGCCGAAAGCACCTCGGGTTACGCCCAAAATAACATGCAAACCAGCTACAAAATGGCCGAACTCACTCAACAGCTAAGAAACATTATTAACAGTTTTAGTGCGCGAAAATAATACCAATCTAAGTAAAAATCTGATCTAGTTTAAAATCGGATACGAGAGGAAACAGAGTCAGCTCCCACGACACGCCATAAACCCATCCCTGGGGGCTCAGGAAATGCCATCCCTGGCATTGTCACGGTCGTGGGAGCCGATCTCTGTTGCCTCTCCTTAAGCTCTGAGCTGTCTGTAAAGCGCACCAACAGGCGACCTCGCAGCCTAGGGACGGATAAAGAGATCGGCTCCACCGACCATCACATAACAGGGATGTTATGTGTTTGAGCGTCACACGGATGTGCTTGCAGCGGGTCGGTGGAGTTGACTCTTTGTTCGGCTTTTATACAAACAAAAATAGATCAGTTAGTTTTCCAGATTGGTATAACTGCGCTAGGCGCTGTATGTGATCCATAAAAAAAACGCAGCCAGTTGGCTGCGTTTTTTATTGCTTGCTGTTACTTCACTACCCGTAAGTTGGGCTTGCCCTTCTTGGGAGCGGGAGGATCATCTTCCGGCTCCGGCTCGATGGCTGTACTCTCACCTGCCTCCGAGGCATCAAGAGTGGCCAGCCACTCCTCATAGGCAGGCTCAGGCGGAAAAAAGGTGCCAGCACCATTTTCTCGCGCCTGAACCGACACCACCGCCGCCATAGGTACATAAACCTGAAATGGTGAACCACCAAAACGCGCGCTGAAGCTTACTGCGTCGTTATCCATTTGCAGGCCGACAACCGCTTGTGGTGCAATATTCAGCACTATTTGGCCATCTTTTACATACTGTTGCGGCACCAAAGTATGGGGCAGTCCGGCATTAACCAGCAGATGTGGTGTGAGCTCGTTGTCTAATAGCCACTCATAAAAGGCACGCAATAAATAAGGACGGCTTGGTGTCAGATTATCCATAATTAAATCTTACCACCGATATCACGCTCGGCTTCAGTCATGGAAGCCTGATATGACTCTCGCTCAAATAAGCGGATCATATAGCCTTTAAGCTCTTTAGCACCTTTGCCAGACAGCTCGATGCCCAATGATGGCAAACGCCATAACAAAGGAGCCATGTAGCAATCAACCAAAGTGAACTCTTCACTCATAAAGTAAGGGTATTCAGCAAACACTGGCGCTACCGCCAACAAAGCTTCGCGTAACTCTTTGCGGGCTTCATCTGCTTTTTCGTTACGTTGAATACGGGTCACTAAAGAGTACCAGTCTTGTTTGATGCGATGCATCATCAAGCGACTGTTACCGCGAGCGACCGGATAAACCGGCATCAGCGGTGGATGAGGAAAACGCTCATCCAAATATTCCATAATGATGTCTGATTCATACAGCACTAGCTCTCGGTCGACCAAAGTCGGCAGAGTACCGTAAGCATTCAGCTCCAGCATTTCTTCGGGTAGATCATTAAGCTCTACCTGACTGATTTCAACACTAACGCCTTTTTCAGCCAGCACAATACGTACTTGGTGGCTGTAAATATCATGGGCGCCAGAAAACAGCGTCATGATGGAGCGTTTATTAGCCGCAACTGCCATGAAATCCTCCACAAATCATAAATAGGAACGGCAATGGAAGCATTTTGCCCCATTGCCGTCCCAAAACTTAGCTTAGACGATGTCTAATCAGTGTACGTCACGCCAGTATTCTTTCTTCAGCATATAAGCAAAAATGAAGAAGATAGCTAGAAAGCCCAGCACCCAGTAACCAATACGGTGACGTTCTAGCTTAATCGGATCAGCCGAGTATGCTAAGAAGTTAACAAGATCTAACACAGCCTCATCGAACTCTTCTGTAGTTAGCTCGCCGTTACCATCCACTTCGATGCCAACGGGCGTCGTTACTTCTTCACCATCTACCGTATGAACGACTGTCTTTAATGTAGCGCTACCTTGTAGTGGTTCCAACACATGGGGCATGCCCACAGATGGAAACACTAAGTTATTCACGCCAAACGGACGGCTGTCATCCTTATAGAAAGAGCGTAGATAGGTATATAACCAATCTGTGCCTCTCACTCGCGCCACCAGCGTTAAATCGGGTGGTGGAGCGCCAAACCAATTGGCTGCATCTTTCTCAGGAATCGAGTTTTTCATCAACTCACCAATAGGTACACCGGTGAAATTGAGGTTAGCTTGCATCACGTCTTCTGGAATACCTAAGTCTGCAGCCACGCGGTTATAACGCTGATACTGAGTACTATGGCAACCAGCGCAATAGTTCATGAACAATTTAGCGCCACTTTGCAATGAGGCTTTATCACTCAAGTCATAATCCGCCTTATCTAGCTTGACCGAACCTGAGGCAAAGGCCAAAGCTGGCAAAAAGGCGAGTACAGCAATGATTAACTTCTTCATTTGAATGTAACCCTCTCTGGCAGCGGCTGAGTCTTTTCATTTTTACTGTAGAAGAACAACAGTACAAAGAAAGCAAAGTAGCCAAATGAACATATCTGTGCCAACAACGTCAGAACCGGAGTGGAAGGCAAAGTACCCAATACACCCAAGATAATGAAACAAATCACAAACTGAGTAATGTTCAACAAGTGCAGCTTACTGCGATAGCGGAATGAACGCACATTGCAGCGATCCAGCCAAGGCAGTACAAATAATACCGCAATAGATAGACCCATTAACACTACACCCGTTAACTTATCGGGTACCGCGCGCAAAATGGCGTAGAACGGCGTGAAATACCAAACAGGCGCAATATGCTCTGGGGTCTTCAGGCTGTTAGCCGCTTCAAAGTTAGGCGCTTCCAGAAAGTAACCGCCACCCTCGGGCATAAAGAAGATAAAGAAAGCAAAAATAAACAAGAAGCCTGCCACGCCCACAACGTCTTTTACAGAGTAGTAAGGGTGGAACGGAATAGCGTCTTTCGGCCAGCCGTTTTCATCTTTTACTTTCTTAATATCAATGCCGTCTGGGTTGTTAGAGCCCACTTCGTGCAATGCCACTATGTGTAAGAACACCAAGATCACTAATACCAATGGCAGCGCAATCACGTGCAAGGCAAAGAAGCGAGTCAAGGTCACGCCTGAGATGACGTAGTCACCGCGGATCCACAAGGTCAAGTCATCGCCTATTACTGGTATAGCACCAAACAGCGAGATAATTACCTGAGCGCCCCAATAAGACATCTGACCCCAAGGCAGCAGATACCCCATAAAGGCTTCGGCCATTAGCACCAAGAAAATCAGCATACCAAACAGCCACAATAGCTCACGTGGCTTTTGATAAGAGCCATAAATTAGGCCACGGAACATATGCAGATACACAACTACGAAAAACGCAGAAGCACCGGTACTGTGCATATAGCGCAGCAACCAGCCGTAATCCACATCACGCATGATGTATTCGACTGAGGCAAACGCACCCTCACCCGACGGGTTGTAGTTCATGGTTAGCCAGACACCCGTAAGGAGCTGGTTAACTAGCACTAACATGGCCAGTGAGCCAAAAAAGTACCAGAAGTTAAAGTTTTTTGGCGCCGGATATTGGCCTACATGCTTGTTGTAGGTCGCCGTCATTGGGATCCGTTCGTCAATCCAAGATACGAGTTTACCCAGCATGCTTAGGCTCCTTCCTTGTCTTCGCCAACTAAAATGGTAGCGTCATTGACATAGTAATGAGGGGGGATCACCAGGTTCAGTGGAGCAGGTACGCCTTGGAAAACGCGACCGGCCATGTCGAACTTGGAACCGTGACAAGGGCAGAAGAAACCAGAGGTCACTCCTTTAACCTGCTCACCAAACGAGTCTGGTAAATAGGTCGGTGAGCACCCAAGGTGGGTACAAATTCCTACCGTCACCAGTAAATCGGGTTTGATCGAACGATATTCGTTTTGTGCATAATCCGGCTGTTGCTGTTCTGCAGAATCGGGATCCCGTAACTGATCATTCAGCTTAGACAGTGAATCAAGCGTAGCTTGGTTACGACGGACCACCCAAACAGGCTTACCTCGCCACTCTACGCGGATTAACTGGCCCGGTTCTACTTTGCTGACATCCACTTCTACTGGAGCCCCGGCAGCCTTTGCTTTGGCGCTTGGGTTCCACGAAGAAATAAACGGTACAGCGACAAATGCAGCTCCGACCCCACCCACTGCTGTGGTTGACCAGGTCAGAAATCTGCGGCGACCGGTATCAACTGGCGCATTGCTCATCCAAAAACTCTCCCATTTGGTCTCCGCGCGTTTATTGTTCGTTCCATGCTTCGAGACGGCTTGTGACAATTGCGGCGGATATTATAGTTTCAACTGTCACTAAACCCTGAAATTCTAAAGAAAATCGAGGCATTTTACAAGTTCGGGGAACGTATCAATTAATGGCTTCTTTAATAGCATGGTGTGTTTTAAAATTTTGTTTTAAAACGCATCATAATTTTTTCTGCACATATAAAAAAAGCCCGGGTAAACCCGGGCTTTTGTTGTAAACCGTCTTCCCAATTAACGCTTGGAGAACTGAGGACGCTTACGTGCTTTATGCAGACCAACTTTCTTACGCTCAACTTTACGAGCGTCACGAGTAACGAAGCCTGCTTTACGCAGAGCACCGCGTAGGGTCTCGTCGAATTGCATCAGGGCACGAGTAATGCCGTGACGAATAGCGCCTGCTTGACCTGAAATACCACCACCAGCAACGGTGATGTACAGGTCAAATTTGTCGGTCATTTCAACCAGTTCTAAAGGCTGACGAACCACCATGCGGGCGGTTTCGCGGCCAAAATACTGATCCAAAGAACGCTTGTTAATTACGATATTGCCGCTACCCGGCTTCACGAATACTCGTGCAGTTGAGCTTTTACGACGACCAGTACCGTAGTATTGAGTTTCTGCCATTTGCCTAATCCCGCCTTAGATGTCCAGTACTTGTGGTTGTTGCGCCGCATGGTTGTGCTGAGCGCCCGCGAAGACTTTCATCTTACGGAACATAGCACGACCTAGAGGGCCACGAGGCAGCATGCCGCGAACGGCAGACTCAATAACCATCTCTGGCTTACGTACAATCAGCTTTTCGAAAGTGATTGATTTCAAGCCACCCGGAAAACCGGAGTGAGAATAGTAAATTTTGCCTTCGGCTTTATTACCGGTTACCTGAATTTTCTCAGCATTTACTACAACGATGTAATCGCCACAGTCAACATGCGGAGTGAATTCCGGCTTATGCTTACCACGCAGACGAAGCGCAATCTCAGAGGCCAAACGACCCAGAGTTTTGCCTTCTGCATCAACAACATACCAGTCACGCTTTACAGTTTCTGGCTTAGCAACAAAAGTTTTCATGGATGAACCCAAATTACTTAAAATGAATATACACTTGCGCAATCGCGCAAAACACGAGCAAACATGTACCCCTTCGAGTACCAGTCTGTTTACAGTGATGCCGTCCGTTAGACAGCAGTGTAACGTGGGCAAGGCGATTATAGGTAAAGCTGCCGTAAAAATCACCTACTATTTTAATGCCCATTAAAATAGTAGGTTCGCCTGCCCCTTCCCAGCATCATGCCCTGATACTGGGGGCGCATATTTTGACATTCTACCCCAGCTAAAGAAAGGCCTTTCTCTAACAAAGCATCGAGCGCCAGATTCCAGGCTTAAAGAAAAAACTAAACCCTAAGGTAGATGCTCGCGGGCTAGGTATTCGTGTGATTGCATTTCAATCAGTCGCGATAAGCAGCGCTTAAACTCGAAGTTAAGTCGTCCCTGAATGTATAGCTGTGCCATGGGTACTTCGGCCGAAATAATTAATTTAACGTGTCGCTCATAAAATTCATCCACCATAGCAATAAAGCGGCGAGCAGCATCATCAGCGTCCGCTCCCATCACCACCACATTGGCCAACAGTACAGTATGAAAGCGTTGAGCCAATTCAATGTAGTCGTTTTGTGAACGTGGCGTACAACATAATTGCTGAAAATCAATATAGAGCACCCCAACACCTTCCGCCAAGGTGATCAGCTGTCGGTGATTCACTTCAATTTCTTGCTCCCAGCGGCTCTCGCCTTGGCAAAGGCGGGTAAAATAACCCTCTAAGTTAAGTCGCGCTTGGGCATCCAGTGGTGAGTGATAAATTTCTGCTTGAGTTAAGGTGCGCAGCCGGTGATCGATGCCCGAGTCTACATTGACTATCTCGCAACGCTGTTTAATCAATTCAATCGCAGGTAAAAAACGCGCCCGCTGCAAGCCATTACGATATAACTCATCCGGTGGGATGTTCGAGGTAGCGACTAAAATGACACCATGCTCGAACAGATATTCAAATAGAGTGCCCAAAATCATGGCATCGGTAATGTCTGAAACAAAAAACTCATCAAAGCAGATAATTTGTGTTTGCTCAGCCAACCGCTCGGCGACTAATTTTAGTGGGTCGGCCTGCCCTTTCAAGCTTTGCAGCTCTTGATGCACCCGCAGCATAAAGTGATGAAAATGAATTCTCAGCTTATTATCAAAGGGCAGGCACCGATAAAATGTATCCATCAAATAGGTTTTGCCGCGCCCTACTCCACCCCAAAAATACAGACCCTGTATCGGTTGTTTGGGCTGATGAGTATCGCCAGTGAGCTTTTGCCATAAACTGCGCTTGGGGGGCGCTGGTGGCTGAGTCTGCAGCTCATCGAATAGCCGCTGCAGATGAGCGACCGCATTGGCCTGAGCACTATCGGCTACAAAATCGTCTCGACTCAAATCGGCCTGATACTGTTTACTGGGGGTCATGTTCGAAATCATAAGCGTTAAGCTGTCGCATCATCGGCAAGAAACAGGCTTACCAGTGTACTGGCTAGCAGGAGGCAGGAGCAAGCCCTCCGGAGCGCTATACGCCGCGGACAACATGACCACTAAATACCAAACCTAAAGCCATCTTGGCCCTTTACTCCTAACCCTTAACGTACACTTTACTCTTCACCCTCACAAAGTAATAAAAAATACAGGCCCTATCGGAACTCTTATTAACTAACATAGGTCTGAATACACACTTTTCTTAAAGCATTTTTCGACTTAGGAGCTATCACTATGAAATCTCGACTCCCTGTGGTGTCTGCGCTGGCATTAAGCCTAAGCATGGCGTTAATACCCCAAGTGCAGGCCGCTATGCCTGTGGGTTCGGGCAGCGAAATTCGCAGCTTGGCTCCGGTGTTAGAAAAAGTAACGCCCGCCGTGGTGAACATTTCTGTCTCTGGCAATAAAGTTAGCCGCCAGGCGCTACCTGAGGCATTTCAATTTTTCTTTGGCCCTAATATGCCTAATGAACAACTGCAAGAAAGGCCATTTCAGGCGCTGGGATCCGGCGTGATTATTGACGCCAAACAAGGCTATGTGATCACCAATAATCACGTCATTTCCGATGCAGACAAAATTCTTATCACCCTCATCGATGGCCAAGAATACGAAGCCGAGCTGATTGGCAGCGATAAACAAAGTGACATAGCGCTGCTAAAAGTAGATGCCAAAGACTTAGTAGAAATAAAATACGCAGACTCAGACCAACTGCGCGTTGGTGACTTTGCTATTGCCATCGGCAACCCCTTTGGTTTAGGGCAAACGGTCACCTCTGGCATTATCAGTGCCTTGGGCCGCTCAGGCCTTAATGTAGGAAACCTGGAGAACTTTATTCAAACCGATGCCGCCATTAACTCCGGTAACTCCGGCGGTGCCCTGCTCGACTTAGAAGGCAATCTAGTGGGCATTAATACCGCCATTCTTGGTCCCGGTGGCGGTAATATTGGCATCGGCTTTGCCATTCCTGCCAATATGGTAAAAAACCTAACCGAGCAAATTTTGGAATTTGGTGAAGTACGCCGCGGCGTACTGGGTGTAATGGGCGGAGAGTTAACCTCTGAGTTAGCTCGCACCTTTGGTTATCGTAGCCAGCACGGCGCTTTTGTTAGCCAAGTAGTAGAGAATTCTTCTGCCGATAAGGCGGGTCTAAAAGCCGGTGATATTATTATCAGCCTTAACGATAAGCCGGTGCGCTCTTTTGGAGAGTTACGCGCCAAAGTCGCGACCATGGGGGCGGATAAAACGGTGGCATTAGGCCTGTTCCGTGATGGTAAAGAGCAGCAGGTTGAGGTAACTCTGGCGCATGCAGATAATGAAAGCGTCGCAGCCGACACCTTAAATGAATCACTAAAAGGCGCTACGTTATCCAAAGTGGATAGCAAAGATGATGTTAAAGGCGTCAAAATAACCGAAGTAACCCCACGCTCGCCAGCCGCCAGATCAGGCTTAGAAGAAGGCGATATCATTATTGGCGTTAACCGTAAACGAGTAAAAAACCTCAACGACTTGCGCAAGATAATTCAGGGCAAACCAGACGTGATTGCACTGAATATTCAGCGCGGTAATTCGGCGCTATATTTAGTTTTAAGATAAATTAATGCCATGAGGGGGGAGGTGAAAAGAGTAAGGCGTTCAACATCGTCCACTCGGCACTATATGAAGCCTCACCTCCTCACATATCCCCCTCCCCGCCCTTCACTCGGAACGGTTTGCTTTATGTTATGCTGTGGTTCTGTTGCCATCAGCCTACTCTAATTACTCTCTATGCGCCTATCTTCACCGCTCAAACTTATTCTTCAGGCCGCCACCTTCGGTATTTTGATGGCGCTATTGCTGTTATTGCTGTTTCCCCAGCTTAAAACGCAGCCTTTTGAGCATTGGTGGCGTAATCAGCAGGTAGGAATATCCAGCTTTTCCTATGCCGCTAATAGAGCCGGCCCAGCCGTGGTTAATATTTATACCCGTAGCTTTCAACATGGCGAGTCTACTCCTCAGCTAAGTGCCACCAGTCTCGGCTCTGGGGTAATTATGTCGGATCAGGGATATGTACTGACCAACTATCATGTGATTGCCGATGCCGATCAGGTAATCGTCGCCCTGCAAGATGGCCGTATTCTAAATGGTGAAGTGACCGGTTTCGATGTGCCCACCGATTTAGCTGTATTAAAAATTAATGCCGCACAGCTGCCAGTGATCCCACAAGATGGTGAGTTAGCCCCGCAGGTGGGCGATATCGTGCTTGCCATCGGCAACCCCTATAACGTGGGGCAAACGATTACCCAAGGTATAATTAGTGCCACTGGACGCTCTGGTTTATCCAGCATGGGGCCAGACAGCAACGGCCGCCAAGACTTACTGCAAACCGATGCCGCCATTAATGCCGGCAACTCCGGTGGCGCCCTGATCAACGTCTACGGTGAAATTGTGGGCATTAATACCGCTTCTTTTCAAAGTTTGGCGCATCAAGAAAGCTACGGCATCAACTTTGCTATTCCCTATGCGCTAGCGCATCGCATCATGCAGGAGCTAATTAGCCACGGTCGCGTGATCCGCGGCTACTTAGGTGTGAGTGGCGCCGATATTCCGCCCATGATGGCGCAGCTGCTTAACATGGGAGAGCGTACTGGGTTATTTGTTGAAGGGCTTAACGAGCAAGGACCCGCGGCTAAAGCCGGTATTTTAGTCGAAGATGTACTGCTCAAGCTCGGCGATGACCCCATTCGCAATACTCGCCATGCGATGGATAAAGTCGCCGAAGCGCGCCCAGGTGAGACCATTAAGGTCACACTACTACGCGATGGCAAGTTATTAACCCTACCGATAAAAATAGAAGAAGACCGACGCTTCCAGCGCTTACGCTAGCCCCAGCCCTACGGGCAGCTGTAAGCTGTAAGCCGTAAGCTGTCTGTCAGAACAAAACACCAAACACAAAAAGGGCCCAGATGTATTACACCTGGGCCCTTTTTAGTTCTTAAGCTGTAAGTTCTATATCAGCTGATAGCTTACGGCTGACCGCTTAAAGCTTTCTTTTAACCTTTAATGCGTTCTATCTTGCCACCTAGGGCGGAGAGCTTGTCTTCGATAAACTCATAGCCGCGATCGATGTGATAAATTCGATCTACCGTGGTCGTACCTTCGGCCACAAAGCCGGCCAACACTAGACTGGCTGATGCACGTAGATCGGTCGCCATCACAGTGGCGCCGGTCAACTGCTCGGTGTCATCACAAATGGCCATGTTACCGTTTAGTTCGATGCGCGCGCCCATGCGGTTAAGCTCTGGCACATGCATAAAGCGGTTTTCAAAAATGGTTTCCGTCACCCGTCCTACACCTTTAGCGACCGCATTTAACACCGTAAACTGTGCCTGCATATCAGTCGGAAAAGCAGGATAAGGGGCGGTCTTAATATCCACGGGTTTAAGCACTCGATCGGTCATGTTAAGACGGATCCAGTCTGCACCGGTTTCAATTTCAGCACCCGCTTCTTTAAGCTTAACCAGCACAGCTTCTAACAGGTGAGGCGCGGTATTGCGACAAGTAACATCGCCACCAGTTACCGCTGCACCCACTAAGAAGGTACCGGTTTCAATGCGATCCGGCTGCACGCTATATTCGCCACCATGTAAGGCTTCTACACCATCGATGATCAACGTGTCTTGGCCAATTCCCTGTATTTTGGCACCCAGAGTATTCAGAAAGTGCGCTAAATCGACCACTTCTGGCTCACGCGCAGCGTTTTCAATAATAGTGCGCCCTTCGGCTAATACGGCGGCCATCATCAGGTTTTCGGTGCCGGTCACGCTCACCATATCCATTAGAATGTGCGCGCCTTTTAGTCGGCCATCCACTCGCGCTTTAATGTAGCCATCTTCAACGCGAATTTCGGCGCCCATTTGTTCTAGACCATGAATATGCAGGTTAACTGGACGCGCACCAATGGCACAGCCACCAGGCAAGGATACATCGGCCTTACCAAAGCGCGCCACCAACGGGCCCAACGCCAGAATAGATGCACGCATGGTGCGCACTAATTCATAGGGGGCGATATGACTATTAACCGCGCCAGAAATGACAATTACGCCATCGCTTTCAACGACTGTCAGTCCCATCGAAGCTAACAGCTGCAGTGTGGTATCCACATCTTTTAGCTTGGGTACATTAGATAAATGCACCGCTTCATCGCATAAAAGGGTGCCAAATAGAATCGGCAATGCCGCGTTCTTGGCGCCAGAAATAGTCACCTCACCGGCAAGCCGGCAAGGTCCTTGTATTATAAATTTGTCCATTTCAGTTCCCGCTTTAGGAAGGCATAATAAATTTTCGTTCCCGAGCCCATTGCTCGGGAGTAAAGGTCTTCACGGTCAGGGCATGAATGGTATTTTCTGCAATCAATTCCCGTAGTGGGCCATTAATTGACTGTTGACGCTTTAAGCGACTCATATCCACAAACTCAGCGGATACTGCAATCACTTCACAATGGCTGCCTTCGCTTTTGACATACAGTTCATCCAAAGGCAGCGCTTGGCGCAATAGTTGTTCGACTTGATTATTCAGTTCCATTATGGCTCCCGGCAAAAGTGTCAGTTAACTCAAAAAAGGAGCTAACACCGTATAAATCGGCAAGAGGATAGAAGCTGGCCGGCGGAGCAAGCAAGCCCAACGGCCGCTGTTCTACGGCCAGCGCCTGACTCCATTGCACTAAGAATGCTAAGCCAATGGAGTCTATCTCACTCAGCTCACTCAAGTCGGCCTGCCGATTGGTAAACAGTAACTGGCGTTCAGACCAGTACGCCGGTAGGTGCGTTCTTGTCAGCTCGCGAGTCAATTTCATTCTTTTCGTTCCAGTGGGGTCACTGGCTTTTGAGTGTGCGCATGCAAATCTTTAGTCACCTGATCGATGCCTTTTTGGCGGATCAAGCCACTAAGTTCGCCCTGTTTAGCCGACAGTAGGCTAATGCCTTCCGCTATCATGTCGAATACTTTCCATTCACCGGTGCGATTATTTTTACGTAGTTTGAATTCCAGCTTGATGGTTGGCTTGTTCGGCTCCAATACTGCCACAGGAATCGACACCAGCTTATCTTCAGCGCCAACTTTACCGCTACCAATATCTAATTTCTGGTCGTCATAGGCGGCTAATGCATCCGCATAAGTCACTACCAAGTAATCACTAAACGCATCAACAAACCTCTCTCTTTGTTCGGGCGTAGTGTTATTAAGTTGCTTACCAATCACACGATAAGCAGAAAAACGCACATCCACTGCTGGCAGCATTTCTTCGCGTACGATAGAGCGCAAATACCGTGGATCGGCCTTAATTTTGTTCTGCTCGCTATGCAGTCGGTCGAAGGTATTTTGCGCCACTTCATTCATTAACTGATACGGTTCATTCAGGGTCAATGCGCTGGCAAGTGGTGCCCACGTACCGACCAGTAATAACAGTCCTGACATTAATAATTTATTCATTATTCGCTCCTAGGAATGTGCGACGGCTTAATCACCGATAGAGTAAATGAACTTACCGATCAACTCTTCTAATACCAGCGCTGATTGGGTGTCGGTAATGCTATCACCGTCTTTAAGCATGCTAATGCCCATTTCTTCGTCGGCAAAACCGGGGCTGAGTCCCAGATATTGCTCACCAAGTAAGCCTGAGGTTTGAATGGCCGCCGTGCTACTTTCAGAAAATTCACCGGCGCTGCGATTCACGGTTAACGTGACTCTGGGCACCTGATCTTTTGGATCCAGTTGTATGGCACTCACTCGGCCTACAACTACCCCCCCAACTTTAATGGGGGAGCGTACTTTTAGCCCGCCAATATTATCGAACTTGGCATAAAGGGTATAGCTTTCACCCTGCCCCGCAACGCTCACCCCTGCCACTTTAAATGCCAGCAGCAGTAAAGCCCCAATTCCGGCTAACATAAAGCAGCCAACGCTAAATTCTAGTTTGCTGTATTTCATCAAATTTTATCCAAACATGACGACGGTGAGCACAAAATCAAGCCCCAATACCGCCAAAGAAGAATGAACCACTGTACGCGTCGTGGCTTGACTGATCCCGGCTGCGGTCGGCTTGGCATCAATGCCATTAAACAACGCTATCCAGGTCACAACGAAGGCAAATACCAAACTCTTGATAAAGCCCTGTATAATATCTTGTTTAAAATCGACGGCCGCTTGCATTGCCGACCAAAAACCACCTGCATCAACGCCTAACCAGTCTACGCCCACCAGCTTGGCGCCCCAAATACCGATCAAGCTAAACATCAGCGCCAGCAAGGGCATACTGATTAACCCGGCCCAAAAGCGCGGTGCGACCACTCGACGCATGGGGTCGACACCCATCATTTCTAGACTAGATAACTGTTCTGTGGTTTTCATCAACCCCAGTTCAGCGGTTAAAGCAGAGCCAGCACGCCCAGCAAATAATAATCCGGTGACCACGGGACCTAACTCACGCAACAACGACAGCGACACCAGTGGGCCCAACATGCCCTCGGCACCAAAGTCCACCAACACGTTGTAACCTTGCAATGCCAGCACCATACCAATAAAGAGGCCCGATACCAGAATAATGGCGACCGACTGCACTCCTACCACCCGCAATTGCTCTATCAGCAATGGAAAGTGCTTTTTAGGCTGCGGCCGACCGAGCAGCGCATGCATCAACATAATACCGGATCGCCCACCGGCGGTTAACCCGTCGATACCGCGCCGCCCCAAACGCCCTATTATATCAATCAACATGCGTTAACGACTCCCTAAATGACGGCGCTGGATAATGAAAGGCCACAGGCCCGTCGGCCTCGCCTTGCAGAAACTGCACCAGTTGCGGATCTGTTTGGCTTCGTAATTCTGCTGGAGTGCCTGCTGCTATCACTTTTTTATTGGCAATAATGTAGGCGTAATCGGCAATACTCATCACTTCGTCTACATCGTGCGTCACCACAATAGACGTTAGCCCTTGGGCTTTATTCAGCTCGGCAATCAGCTTCACCAACACCGCCATACTAATGGGATCTTGGCCCGCAAATGGCTCGTCGTACATAATAAGTTCAGGGTCTTGTACTATGGCTCGCGCCAATGCTGCACGCCGCGCCATGCCACCCGACAACTCTGAGGGCATAAGCTGAGCTGCGCCGCGCAACCCCACCGCCTCCAGCTTCATAAGTACTAGTGTTTCAATCATGGCCTCGGGCAGGCCGCTGTGCTCACGCAGCGCAAAGGCTACGTTGTCGAACACCGACATGCCGGTAAATAAAGCACCACTTTGAAACAGCATACCCATGCGCTGACGTTCCTGGTACAGCCTTTTGCGGCCCATCTTAGGAATGGATTGACCATCAAATAAAATCTCACCACTGTGTGGCTTAATTTGACCACCAATCAGACGCAGCATGGTGGTTTTACCAATGCCGCTGGGGCCCATAATCGCGGTAATTTTACCTTTAGGGATCTGCAGGTTAATCCGGTCATACAAAGTCCGATCACCGTGGCCAAAGCAAAGATCCCTTATTTCAACAAGGTTCTGGCTCAAACTGATTCCCCAATGAAAAAAAGGAATTGTATGAGTTCCCCGATAGATGGGCAACCAAGAGACGACGTTTAGGCCCTCTCATGCGCCATTAAATGTCCCAAGATGCTAATAAAGCCACTTTTTGTGATGAACCTCGCTAATCATATCGAACGTACAATACAGCCAAGCGAAGTTTTCTTGGTGTAACAAGTCGTGAAATTTAGATGAGTCGTAAGCTCAAACTTGAGGGGTTGGTGTTTTACTCTTTGATCTTTACCCTTCACGCCTAACGGTATTTAGTCGCTTATCGGCACAAGCTTTTCTATAATGGCGGCGCCTAAGGTGTGGAGAAATATATGACCGTAGAATTTGACTACCAAAAAACCGCTCAGCGAGTACTGGATATTGAAAAGGCCGCCATTGATGGTCTTTATCAATATCTGGACCAAACCTTTAATCATGCCTGCAGGCTCATGCTGCATTGCACGGGTAAAATCATCGTCACCGGCATGGGAAAATCGGGGCATATCGCCCACAAAATTGCCGCGACATTAGCCAGTACCGGTACTCCCGCCTTTTTTATGCATCCGGGCGAAGCTAGCCATGGCGACTTGGGGATGATCGGCAAAAACGACGTGGTGCTGGCCCTATCTAACTCTGGTGAAAGCAGCGAAATTATTTCATTATTACCGGTGCTTAAACGTCGCGCCATTCCCTTAGTATGCCTAACGGGCAACCCCGCATCCACCATGGCCCGCGAAGCCAACGTGCATCTGTGCACTCGCGTTGAGCAAGAAGCTTGCCCATTAGGTTTGGCCCCCACCGCCAGCACCACGGCAGCCCTAGTAATGGGCGATGCACTCGCGGTTTCTTTGCTAGAGGCTCGCGGCTTTACTGCCGATGATTTTGCGCTGAGTCACCCCGGTGGCGCCTTAGGCAAGCGGCTGTTGTTACGTGTCGCAGATATCATGCATCAAGGTGACAAGGTTCCTACCGTTGCACTTAATACCTTAATTATTGATGCTCTAATGGAAATTGGACGCACCGGTCTGGGCTTTACCGCCGTGGTAGATGGCCAACAACGCTTAGTGGGCGTGTACACTGATGGTGACTTACGCCGCACCCTAGATCAAAAAATAGATGTACACCTCACGGCGATTGAACAGGTAATGACCCGGCGCTGCACCACGGTGCACGCATCCATGCTGGCTGCAGAAGCCGTGCAGTTAATGGAAGAGAAAAAAATCAGCGGCCTGCTGGTGCTAGACGAAGAACGCCGCCCAATAGGCGCCTTTAATGTGCACGACTTGTTATTGGCAGGAGTTATCTAATGGAAGAACCCAGCTTATATGGCCCTATAGCCACCACTGTATGGCGTAATTTGGCTAAAATTCAGTTACTGATTTGTGATGTGGATGGCGTACTGTCCGACGGTGCCATTTACCTAGGCAACCAGGGTGAAGAGTATAAAAGCTTTAACACCAAAGACGGCTTTGGCATTAAGGCGTTACTTAATGCTGGTATAGAAGTTGCCATTATTACTGGCCGTGACTCTCGCATCGTCGCCGAGCGCATGAAATCACTTGGCGTGCAGCGTGTTTATCAAGGCCAGAGTGATAAAATGATCGGTTACCAAGCCTTGTTAGCTGATTTAGACCTAACACCTGAGCAAGTGGCTTATATTGGCGACGACGTGGTGGATTTACCCGTGATGCTACACTGCGGCCTTGGCGTGGCAGTGGCCGATGCGCACCCGCTAGTTCGCAAGCAGGCCAACTATGTTACTCGCCTAAAGGGCGGGCGAGGTGCAGTACGTGAGTTATGTGACCTAGTGCTAGACGCTCGTGGCATGTTGTTACAAGCCAAAGGCATGAGTCTGTGAGCCGCCAAACATGGTGGTTTGGTGGCCTATTTGTGCTCGCGCTAGCCTGTTGGCAATGGTTTAAATCTGCCGATGAAATCCCCGTCACCCAGCAAAATTATCCCCCAGATTTTATTGCAAAAAATTTGGTCAGCATACAATACAATAAATTGGGTCTGCCCTATCGTGGGTTAGAGGCTGAGTATGCTGAGCACTACCAGCCGCTGGCCATGACCATAATGGAAAAACCTGTTATCTTGCTTTACTCGCCCGATGGCCAACCTCAGTGGCGACTTAGCAGCGACGATGGCATTTTAAATACCAATGATAATGCGGTGCTAAACGGTTCTGTCGAGGGTGAAGGGCTACAGCCGGATGCCGTGGTGCACACTCTAACAACCGAGTACCTAGAGCTGGACTTTATTAATAATCAATTGCGCTCTAACCAAGCGGTGCAGCTGACCAGCCCAACCTACCAAGCCAAAGGCGTGGGGTTACTTGGCAAAATCGATCAACAAACGGTGGAATTACTGAATGATACTCGGGCAACGTACGTTACTCCTTAGCATTAGCGGTTTGCTGGCATTAAGCCTAAACCTTGCTCACGCTAAAGAGTCTGATTATAGCCAACCGGTGACCATAGATGCCGGGCGTCAGCTAGTCGAGCTGACGGATAATAAAGTGACCTTTACCGATAACGTGGTGGTTAAGCAAGGCACCATGGATGTGCGAGCTAATAAGTTAGTGGTGATCCGCAATGAAAAAGGTCTGCAGTCCATGACCGCTTATGGTTCACCGGCCACTTATTATCAAATCCTAGACAGCGGTCAGCCTATAAAGGCCGAGGCAAAACAGATTCATTACGATATGAAAGCGCGTACCATGACGCTATTGAAAGATGCACAAATAAAGCAAAACGACAATATAGTGACAGGATATCGTATCCGCTATTACATCGACCGTGAGCAAATGGAAGCGGAAAGCCAAGGCGGTAAAGACCGCGTTACTACTATTTTTTTGCCAGAGCAGCTGCAGAACATGAACAACAAAGAGGCTCAATAGACACCATGGCTACCCTAAAAGCCCGTAATCTACAAAAAAGTTACAAAGGACGCCAAGTGGTGGCCGACGTTAGCCTAACCGTTAATACCGGCCAAATTGTCGGCCTGCTTGGGCCTAATGGCGCGGGTAAAACCACGTCTTTTTACATGATAGTGGGCTTAGTACAGCGTGATGCAGGCAGCATCACCATCGATGATCAAGACATTAGTCATCAGCCCATGCATGTGCGTGCCCAAGCGGGCATTGGTTACTTGCCACAAGAAGCCTCTATTTTTCGACGTCTGAGCGTGGCTGACAACTTAATGTCGGTGCTAGAAACGCGCAAAAATTTAACCGCCAGCGAACGCACAGAAAAAATGGAGCAACTGCTCGAAGAATTTAATATTACGCATATTCGCGACAACACCGGCATGAGCCTATCGGGCGGCGAGCGGCGACGGGTTGAAATTGCCCGCGCATTAGCGGCCGACCCGCGCTTTATTTTGCTCGATGAGCCGTTTGCGGGTGTTGACCCTATCTCGGTGCTCGACATTAAAAAAATCATACTGCACTTGAGAGACAGAGGCTTAGGCGTATTGATCACCGACCATAACGTGCGTGAAACGCTCGATGTATGCGAACGGGCCTATATCGTTAGCCATGGCCACCGCATTGCCGCTGGTACACCTGCAGAGATACTCAACAACGAGCAGGTCAAGAAAGTCTATCTTGGTGAGCAATTCAGCCTTTAGCTGTGCCGCCGGTGCTCCCAGCGGTTGACATGGAAGGACTTTTTCAACGATGAAGCCAACTCTTCAATTACGCATGGGTCAGCAACTGACCATGACTCCCCAGCTGCAACAAGCTATTCGATTGTTGCAGCTGTCTAGCTTAGAGCTACAGCAAGAAATTCAGCTCGCCTTGGATAATAACCCTTTGCTCGAACAAGAAGAGCCAGAGGAAGAAGGAAGCCAAGACTTATTAGAAGTAGCCCCCCAGCAAAATGAGCAACTAGCCACTGATAAAGCCATGGAGCAGCATCAGCTGTCTGATGAGCTGCCCATGGATACCCAATGGGATGATATTTATACCGCATCCGCGGGTGGTAGCGGCAGTGCCGGACTTCCCGAGGGCATAGAAGAAACCGTCTACCAAGGGGAAACCACCGAAACCCTGCAGGACTATCTGTTATGGCAAATGCAGCTCACCCCCTTTAGTGATATCGACCAAGCCATTGCCTTAGCCATCATTGATGCGATTGATGAAGCAGGCTACCTTAGCCTCGGCATAGACGACCTGCTGGCCAGTGTGACGGGCGGAGAGCAACATATTGAGGCGGACGAGGTAGAAGCGGTTTTAAAACGCATTCAACACTTTGACCCATTAGGCGTGGCCGCACGTAGCGTACAAGAGTGCTTGCGCATTCAACTGGAGTCTTTACCCGTTGAAACCCCTTGGCTACGCGAAGCCTTGTTGGTGATTGAGCACCACATGGACTTACTTGGCAACCGGGACTACCGCTCTCTGCAGCGTAAGACTAAGCTTAAAGAAGACGAACTCAGAGATGTGCTTGCGGTGATTCAGCAGCTTGAACCAAGACCTGGCAACCGCATACTGCAGTCCAGCTCTGAGTATGTGATCCCCGATGTGGTGGTGAGTAAACGCAAAGGGGTTTGGGTTGCTGAACTCAATATCGACGCCATGCCTAAAGTGCGACTCAATCAAACATATGCCGCCATGGCCACCGGAGCTAAAAGTAGAGAAGACGGCCAATTTATTCGCAATCACCTACAAGATGCGAAATGGTTTATCAAAAGTTTAGAGAGCCGAAATGAGACCTTGCTCAAGGTTGCTAATTGTATTGTTGACCAACAACAGGCATTCTTCGAGTATGGGGCAGAGGCGATGAAGCCCATGGTGCTTAACCAGGTGGCAGAAGTGGTAGAAATGCACGAATCCACTATCTCGCGGGTAACCACCCAGAAATTTTTGCACACGCCTCGAGGTGTGTTTGAGTTAAAATATTTTTTCTCCAGCCATGTAGGCACAGATACTGGCGGAGAGTGCTCTTCTACTGCGATTCGCGCTTTAATCAGGAAGCTAGTAGGAGCAGAAAATCCAGTTAAGCCATTAAGTGACAGTAAAATCGCGCAATTATTGGCTGAACAGGGGATACAGGTGGCTAGGCGGACCATTGCCAAGTATCGAGAGTCGCTAGCCATCCCCCCTTCCAATCAGCGTAAACGCCTAATGTAGGCAGACCTAGAAGGAAGACGTTATGCAAATAAATTTGACTGGACACCATGTAGAAATTACCGACTCGCTGCGTGATTACGTCAACAGCAAGTTCTCTAGATTGGAGCGCCATTTCGATCATATGACCAACGCACACGTCGTTCTTACTCTAGAAAAGCTACACAAAGTGGCTGAAGCTAAAATTCACCTCAGCGGTGGAGAAGTTTTCGCCAACGCCGAGCATGAAGATATGTACGCGGCCATTGACAGTTTGTTTGACAAACTCGATCGCCAAGTCATTAAACACAAAGAGAAGCTCAAGCAAAAATAATCATGGAAGTCGCCGACATACTGAGCAGGGACTGCACTCGCAGTGTCGTCCCCTGCACGAGCAAAAAACGCGCTCTGGAAATCATCAGCGAGCTGGCAGCCCAGCACCTTAACGTTAACAGCCAACAGTTGTTTGACTGCTTGTTAGCACGGGAAAAAATGGGCACCACGGGCATAGGTAATGGCATTGCCATTCCTCATGGCCGTATTAGCGATGAAAACCGGGCAACCGCGGTGTTACTTACCTTTGCCGAGCCGGTGGAGTTCGATGCCATCGACAATCAACCCGTCGGTTTGGTATTTGCACTGTTCGTTCCTGAACAGGAGTGTAAGCAGCACCTTAAAACCCTATCATTGATTGCTGAAAAACTCAGCGACAAACAAATTTGTAAACAGTTACGTCAAGCCAGCACTGATGACGAACTCTATCAAATCATGATTTCTTCCTGAGGAGGATACTATGCAGCTGGTAATCGTCAGTGGTCGTTCTGGTTCGGGAAAAACCGTAGCACTGCGGGTACTCGAGGATTTGGGCTATTACTGTGTCGATAATCTGCCGGTAGAACTCTTACCCGATCTGGTGAAAATGCGCCGCGATAAGCCTGGCGAGGTGGCGGTGAGTGTTGACGTGCGCAACCTGCCCGACAGCAGCGAGAAAATGGAAACCTGTTTAGCCGAAGTCCGAGAGATGGACGGCGTGAGTTTATCCAATATCTTTATTGACGCCGACAATGCGGCCCTTATTCGCCGCTTTGGCGATACGCGCCGGCTTCACCCCTTGTCTCGACTTAGTCTCACCTTAGACGAAGCCATTCGCCAAGAAACGCACTTATTAGCGCCCTTATCCTCAGCGGCTGATTTACGTATCGATACCTCAGATCTCAGCATTCATGATCTCAGCGAAATTATTCGCGCCCGTATTTTAGGTAAAAAAGAGCGCGAGCTAAATTGGGTGTTTGAATCTTTTGGCTATAAGTATGGGATATCTCAAGATGCAGACTTCGTATTTGATGCCCGCTTTCTGCCCAATCCGCACTGGATAGCCGAGCTAAGACCCTTTACCGGCCGAGACGAGCCGGTAGCCGATTATTTAAACAGTCAGCTCGAGGTCACTAAATATTTGTGGCAAATAGAAAATCTACTAGTCACGTGGATGCCTCACCTTGAACGCAACAACCGCAGCTACGTTACCGTGGCCATTGGTTGCACAGGTGGTAAACACAGATCGGTATATTTAGTGGAGCAGCTGACACAATCATTCAAAAAAATGGGTAAGAGTGTACAGTTACGTCACCGCACTCTGGAAAAACACCATGTTGAGGGTTGAACGCGACCTAAAAATCGTTAACAAACTCGGTTTGCATGCTCGTGCGGCTATTCAGTTAGTACAATTAACCCAACAATTTGATGCCGTAGTTACGGTGTGTAGCCAAGAAAAGCAGGCCCCCGCTAATAGCGTGATGGGCCTACTCATGCTTGAAACCGCTCAAGGTCACGCCATTCGAGTGGTCGCCGAAGGGCAAGATGCTGAAGCGGCCATGAACGCCGTTTCTCGCCTCGTCGCCGACCGCTTCAACGAGGCTGAATAACGGCCTATTTAGTTCTAGCCGTTCTATATTTAAAGCGGGAGCCCGGATGACAGAGTCATCAGAAAAATTTAGTACACCGGATCATCTGGACGCCATCACCCAAGCTCTTAATAGCGGCATGTTCGTACATGTACGCCGTCAGTTGCAGCAAATGCGCCCAGGTGACGTCGCTTGGTTATTAGAAGCGTCTCCCACTCCTAGCCGTAAAGTACTTTGGCAGTTGATTGACCCTGATGAATACGGCGAAATACTAGAAGAATTATCAGAAGAAGTCAGAGACGGCATTGTTCGCCTCATGGACCCGCATCGACTGGCTACCGCACTGGAAGATATGGAGTCGGACGATCTGGCCGATGTGTTGCGCGACCTACCTGAGCCGCTGTTAAATCAGGTGCTCACGCAAATGGACGAACAAGACCGACTGCGAGCACAACAGGCACTATCGTATCCAGAAGACACCGCAGGCTCCATGATGAACACCGAGTTCATTAGCCTGCGAGCCGATATTAGCATTGAAGTGGTGTTGCGTTATTTACGCTTGCATCACCAATTGCCCGAAGGTACTGACACCCTGTATGTGGTGGATCAACACAATCGATTACTGGGTGATATTTCACTAGCAAGCTTAGTGGTGCAAGACCCCGACACCACGGTGGCCAAAGCCATGGACACCCAAGTGGAAGCCATTCCCCTAACCATGACCGATACCGAAGTGGCTAACCTGTTCGAACGTCACGACTGGCTGTCGGCTCCGGTCGTGGATGATAACTATCAATTGCTGGGTCGTATCACCATCGATGATGTGGTGGATATTATTCGGGAAGATGGCGAGCACACCATGATGGGCATGGCCAAAATGGACGACGACGAAGATACCTTCGCGCCCGTGATCACCAGTGCTCGACGTCGCTCAATATGGCTCACCGTCAACTTGGGCACCGCCTTGTTGGCCGCTAGTGTCTCCAGTATGTTTGAAGCCACACTATCGCAACTGGCAACCTTGGCCGTATTAATGACCATAGTGCCTTCTATGGGCGGCATTGCCGGTAACCAAACGCTAGCATTGGTTATCCGTGGTATGGCCGTCGGTCATATCGGTGACAGCAACGCCCGCTGGTTACTCACTAAAGAGGCATTAGTCGGCTTAATTAATGGCATATTATGGGCGCTTATGGTGGCGGTGGTAGTTGGCTTTTGGAAAGATAGCTGGCAAATAGGCATGGTGCTCGGCTTGGCAATGTTCATCAACCTCTCGGTTGCTGGCATAGCTGGGGCCGCTATTCCGCTGATTATGCGCAAATACAACATAGACCCAGCATTGGCCGGCTCTATGGCGCTGAGTACTATTACCGACATCATCGGCCTACTGTCTTTCTTAGGCCTAGCCACCTTGATCTTAATTAATTAATTCAGCGCCGCTTTAAAGCTGTTAAGAGTGAAGTGTGAAGAGTAAAGGACGAGCTTATACCCCCCCCCTTCAACGACGGATTCGGTAGTATGTCTGGTCTCTGTTTCATGTCGTCCTCTTCACTCTTTACGCTTCACCCATTACGGCTCTTTTGTAGGCGAACGCTTGCTCTCGCATTACGCCGGAGGCGGAAATCTTTAAAACCTAAACACCAAACCTAAAGATATATCTGCCACGGAATACACGGAACCCACGGAAAAGAGATCTTGATGGTAAGTGCTGAGACTAGACTCGTGCAAAAGTGACAGGCGAAACAGAGACTGAATATGCAGGTTGGTTTGGATATGGTCTTTGTTTGATGTCGTCCTCTTCACTCTTTCCGCTTCACCCTTCACGGCTCTTTTGGTGCCCAAATAAAAAGCACCGTATCCTTAGATACGGTGCTTTAACTGACCGCGATGGCTTGCAGCTGCCCGAAGGGCTATGTTTTATCTTTAGCTAGGTGCTTGGCGCCGGGCGCTGTCTATTGCCCACCAATCTTCATTTCACCAATTAACACCGAGCCGGTTTGTAGGCTAGAGCGCAGTTCGGTATCGGTACCTATAGCTTGAATGCCGGCAAACATGTCTTTTAAATTACCCGCGATGGTAATTTCTTCTACCGGGTAAGCAATTTCACCGTTTTCTACCCAGAAGCCCGCCGCGCCGCGCGAATAATCGCCGGTCACAATATTAACGCCTTGGCCCATGAGTTCCGTCACTAGCAAGCCGGTGCCCATCATTTTTAGTAACTGCTCTAGGCTTTGACCCGTGTTAGCCACCGTCCAGTTATGAATGCCACCCGCATGACCGGTAGGCTCCATATTCATCTTGCGTGCCGCATAGCTGGGCAGTAAATAGGTTTGCAGCCTGCCCTGCTCAATAATACGGCGCTCAGTAGTACGCACGCCTTCATTATCGAACGGTGAGCTGGCCAAGCCTTTATGCAAATGCGGCTGTTCGTGTATATCGAACCACTCAGGGAAAATACGCTCGCCCAACGAATCCAGCAAAAAAGATGACTGGCGATACAAGTTACCGCCGCTAATGCCCATCACTAGGTGGCCAAACAAGCTGCCGGCGACATCGGGATGAAACAGCACCGGCGCGCAGGTGGTGCCCAGTTTACGCGCCCCTAAGCGGCCTAGGGTGCGGCTAACGGCCTCATCGGCGACTTGCTCTGGTGTCCAAAGGTCATCGAAGCTGCGAGCTGAGGTATAGCCATATTCACGCTGCATGTCACCATTTTGTTCGCCAATCAGCACACAACTCATACCAAAGCGGCTGCCGGCATAGCCTTTAATAAAGCCATGGCTGTTGCCGTAGACTTTAATGCCCAAATTAGTAGAAAAGCTAGCGCCGTCAGACTGCTTAATGCGCGGGTCACGCCCCAGCGCTTGCTGCTCGCAGCGCAACGCCAGTTCGATGCCGTCGCTAGGCTCTAACGGGTGAGGAAAGCACAACTCTAATTCGGGGGCATCCCAGGCCA
The DNA here is from genome assembly GCF_042676125.1 of Oceanisphaera ostreae. Lineage (NCBI taxonomy): Bacteria > Pseudomonadati > Pseudomonadota > Gammaproteobacteria > Aeromonadales > Aeromonadaceae > Oceanisphaera > Oceanisphaera ostreae. The sequence goes on along the minus strand of NZ_JBHTJS010000004.1, from coordinate 32,958 downwards.
ACGCGTCGGCTGGCGCCAAACCAGAAAAGGGGTCTTCTGTGGTGTAGCGCGAAATATCCATCGCGGCGGCCACCGTGCGGGCAATGGCATCGGGACGTAAATCAGACGTAGAGGCCGAGCCTTTACGGCCGTCTCGGTACACGGCAATCCCTAGGGCACCGTCTTTATTAAACTCAATATTTTCTAATTCGCCATTGCGGGTGTTCACCGACAAACCGGTTTGTTTGCTGATCGACACCTCGGCGGTATCGGCACCTAAGCGCTTAGCACTGGCTAGAGCTTGCTCTACTGCCAGCTCTAGCTGGCGCTGTTCGTTTTGAATATCTGCTGGGGTCATAATTAATATCGCTGGCTCAGTTTGCAGTTAGCATAACAGACCCCTGCGCGCCTTGGGAGAAGCTGTTAATATATATGTAATTCTTAATAAAGACGGAAAAACTATGCGCCACCATAATGATGCCCCAGAGAAAGATGAAGAGATTGAATGGGTAAGCAAAAGCGAGATGAAGCGAGAAAGCCATGCTTTGCGAAAGCTGGGTGAGACGCTGGTGAAACTGCAACCCCATGAATTAGCTAAGGTACCGCTAGAGGACGACTTGAAAGAGGCGATTGAGCTGGCGCACCGTTTGCACAATAAACGCGAGGGTCTGCGCCGCCACATGTCCTATCTTGGCAGGTTGATCCGTACCCGCGATATTACGGACATTCAAAAAGCCCTCGCCGGTTTCGAACATAAAAGCACCGCCAGCAACGCTAAGTTCCATAAATTGGAGCTGTGGCGAGACCGTTTGATCAAAGAAGGCGACAAAGGAGTGAATGCACTTTTGTCTGAACACCGCCAACTAGACCGACAAAAGTTGCGCCAACTGGCTCGCATCGGTCGCAAAGAACTCGCCGCCGACCTACCGCCCGTCGCCTACCGCGAATTGTTCCAATATTTGAAAACAAATATTGGGGAAGAAGAAAAATAGCGCCGAGCTAAAAAGCACCGCCCTTAAAGGCGGTGTTTTTTTATACCAAACTAACGATGGTCTATTTAGCGACTCTGTAACGGTCGACAAAGAATCTACCCAGCGGTCTCTGGGTGCTGAACTTAAACCAAAAGCGATATGCTGATTGTCGCAAGCTCGTCAGGATGTCGGCCAAACGCACATCTACAACAGCTCCAAGAGACTATTCATCGCTGAATATCACACAGTCTCGGCCGTTTGCCTTGGCTTGATAAAGCGCTTCATCTGCACTTTTTAACCAGCTATCTGCCGTGGTACCCGGCACCCACGCAGTTATACCATATGAAACTGTTACTTCTTTGCCATCGGGTGTTTTCAACTCTTTTTTAATGGCAATTCTAAGGTTATTGATAAACGCTTGTGGGTCTTTAATCTCGGGGATCAAAAGTACAAATTCTTCTCCACCGAATCGATAAAAACGATCGTATTCACGAATGTTCGCCGTGGTAATCGTCACAAGATTTTGCAGCACTTGGTCACCAACGTCGTGGCCATACTTATCGTTTACCACTTTAAAATGATCCAAATCTAAGAGCGCTAACATATACGGAGTCGCTTTACGCTCGGATATAGATAAGGCTTCCGCTATGTCGGAGCTTAAAGCGCGTCGATTCAAGGCACCTGTTAGTGCATCAACAGTATTCATGATCTCTAGTAAATGAAATTGCTTCTCACTACGGTTGGCGTATACAAAGGTCGTTAATGACACCATCAACATAGTTATAACAAAGGAATTTAGCGGAATAACGTCAAAAACATCAGGCAAGAATAAGCAAACGACCATTAACACAGCATTAATAGAAAGCGCTTCGATCGGTTTTACCATGAAAAAAGTACTGGCAATAACAGGATACACCCATAAAAAACTATCAATCCCATTAACAACCACAATGGCAATAACACCGCCATTGATAAATAACGCCACGATCCCACTCACCACCCGCGTTTTTTTGGTGCGAATCGCATAACCTACTAACGTTATAATGCCGAGCACCAGCACTAAATCAATAATTGCAGCGGTGATGTTGTCTTGAAGATAACGTAAATACGCAAATGGAGTAATACCCAAAACAGATACCACCCCGAGTAGCGATAGTACCGAAAGCCTATGCTGTTCTTGTAGCTGATTCCTCATAATATCCTCGGAGTAAACAACATTATTTTGCTAATCAGAGTGGTACACAAACAAGCTAAAATACTTAGATATCTGCAAATGCTAAATTCTACAGTAACATACTGTTAACACTTTAGCGCTTAGCATAAAATAAATAATTGGGACAACTTTAGCCGCCACAACATGACAGGAAGTCAGATTGTGGCCGCCGCTGGGGGTGGCTACAAAAGACGGTGTTAGCAGCTAGCGTAGATGTAGAACGGCACTAAATACTTGGGATCAAAAAAGGCGTGAGAGTTATTAGCCTCACGCCTTTTCATTTACTCCTACCCGGCTCTAAAAATTACTGAGCGTTATATTAATTACCCTTTTCCATGATTTCAGGCTTTAAGCGACGCGATGTTTCTGGATAAAGCAGGTTAAGTGCTACAGCCCCCCCATCGACCACGACCGCTGCATGCTCGCGTGTGAGTTGCCTAGGCTCCGTCACTCCACAAGAGTGCGCAATACTTTCTACTTCATGTACTAGGTTGTTATGGTAGTTAGCAATGCGAATCGCTTTTACATCGGGTACTAGACCTTGTTGTAAGCGGGGGTTATGAGTGGTTATACCGGTTGGGCAGGTATTTTTATTGCATTGCAGGGCTTGAATGCACCCCAGCCCAAACAAGAAGCCTCGCGCTGACACAACAAAGTCTGCCCCCATGCAAATCGCGACGGCTACTTCGGTTGGGTTTATTAGTTTGCCAGAAGCAATAACGCGAATACGTTCTTTTAAATTATTTCGAATAAGCTGATTAACTAACAGTGGCAGGCTATCTCTCAGTGGTAAACCAACACTGTCCATTAACGGCATGGGCGCGGCACCAGTGCCACCATCGGAACTGTCTAGCGTTATAAAGTCGGGTGCTGAGTCTGCTCCTCTGGCGTTAACGTTCTCACAAAATTCTTTTAGCCAATGGGTGGTACCCAGTACCAATTTAAAACCAACCGGCTTGCCGGTGACTTCCCGCACATGAGCAACAAAATCGAGCAGAGTATCAATACTGCTAATTTCTGGGTGGCGGTTGGGACTAATAGAAGCTAGGCCTTCTGGAATACCACGGGTTTCGGCAATTTCAGCGGTTACTTTTTCAGCGGGGAGTATGCCGCCTTTACCCGGCTTAGCTCCTTGTGAGAGCTTGATTTCAAACATTTTTACCTGCTCAAGGTCGGCCAAGGCTTTTAGTTTCGCATCATCCAGTTTGCCTTGTTCATCACAAACGCCGTATTTAGCCGTACCAATTTGAAAAACCAGATCGCCGCCGCCTTCTAGGTGGTATTTAGACAAACCACCTTCGCCAGTATTCATCCAGCAGCCGGCTTTAGCGGCCCCCATGGACAAGGCTTGAATAGCCGGTTTAGACAAGGCACCAAAACTCATGGCTGAAATATTAAAAAACGACGGGGCATCGTAAGGAATACGGCAGTGGGTACCGATCCGTATCGGCTGGGTTTGTGCAGCATCTTCTTCCAATGTTGGAAAAGGGCAGTTTAAGAAGTAGTAGGTGCCGGGTTTGGCTAAGTCTCGTGTCGAGCCGAACGCGACTGTGTTATCTACATTTTTAGCGGCCCGATATACCCAAGAGCGCTGCGCACGGTTAAAGGGCATTTCTTCCCTGTCCATAGCAAAGAAATACTGGCGTAAAAATTCACCTAGATGCTCAAAAACATAGCGAAAGCGGCCAATAATTGGGTAATTTCGGCGGATGCTATGCACAGTTTGGCGCTTATCTGCGCGGTACATTCGAAATCCGATAATTGATAAGCCCAGAATCGTCAACAGTAATAATGTTCCAACTACGACGATAAAAATAACGGCTGCTTGTGTCCAACTCTCATTCATGGGGGCCATCTATCCGATTAACAATAAATCCGCACATGCTAGCCTGAAGTGACAGCTAAGGCCAATAAGGTATTAAAGAAGTTGCTAGTGAGTACCGATTTAGGAAACAACGCTCTGTGAACATGATCGGTAGAGGGTTTGGCATGGTGTGATCACCTTCGCCGCAGCTCGACGAGTTCGGCACTATTATGCAGAGCGTGGAAACGGGAAGATCCTGACGTTCACCAGAATGACGGCAAAAATAAAACGTCATATTTCAAAAACAACAAAGCCGACTCAAGGTCGGCTTTGTTTATTATGCTGTTCTGCCTTCTGCCCTACCCACTCGTACTTAAAGTGGAGGGAAAAGCCTTACTTCGCGCTGGGGCGCAAAGTTGGGAACAGAATGACGTCGCGGATGGTGTGTGAGTCTGTTAACAACATCACCAAACGGTCGATACCGATGCCTTGGCCGGCAGTCGGTGGTAAGCCGTGCTCGAGGGCGGTGATATAGTCTTCATCGAAGAACATGGCTTCGTCATCGCCGGCTTCTTTTTGATCCACTTGATCTTTAAAGCGCTGCTCTTGATCTTCGGCATCATTAAGCTCGGCAAAACCGTTAGCAATTTCACGACCACCAATAAAGAACTCGAAGCGTTCCGTAATGCTCGGATCGTTATCATCACGACGCGCCAGCGGCGATACTTCGGCTGGGTATTCGGTAATGAACGTCGGTTGGATCAAACGGTGCTCAACGGTTTCTTCGAAGATCTCGGTGATCACACGACCTAAGCCCCAGCTCTTCTCCGTCTTAATCTTCAAGTCTTTGGCGACTTCGGTGGCACTTTCTAAGGTAGCCAACTGCTCAACGGTCACCTCAGGATTGAACTCTAAAATAGAGTTCTTCATGCTCAAACGCGCAAAAGGCTGTCCAAAGTCGAAGCTCTCTTCACCGTATTGCACAACCGAGCTGCCCAGCACCTGAGTGGTTACGGTGCGCAGCATGTCTTCGGTGAAGTCCATCAGATCCTGATAGTTAGCATACGCCCAGTAGAATTCCATCATAGTGAATTCTGGATTATGACGAGGAGACAGACCTTCGTTACGGAAGTTGCGGTTAATTTCGAATACTTTTTCGAATCCACCCACCACCAAGCGCTTCAAATACAGCTCGGGCGCAATACGCAGATACATGTCCATATCCAGCGCATTATGGTGAGTGATAAACGGGCGGGCCGAAGCACCACCTGGGATCACTTGCATCATGGGCGTTTCTACTTCCATGAAGTCGTGGCTATTCATAAACTGGCGAATGGCCGCAACCACTTTCGAGCGCACCTGGAAGGTGTGACGCGAGCTTTCGTTGGTGATCAAGTCAAGATAGCGCTGGCGATAACGCGTTTCTTGATCCGACAAACCGTGGAATTTTTCTGGCAACGGGCGCAAAGCTTTGGTCAGCAACTGGAATTGATCCATGCTCACGTACAAGTCGCCTTTGCCGGACTTGTGCAGTGTACCAGTGACACCAACGATGTCGCCAATGTCTAAGCCAGCGTACTGATCTTTAATAATTTTTTGCGCATCTTTAGTAGCGTAAGCCTGAATGCGGCCGCTCATATCTTGCAGCGCTAAAAAAGGACCACGCTTGGCCATAATACGGCCAGCAACCGACACTTCTTTACCCAATTCAACCAGCGCTTCTTTATCCAGTTCGCCAAACTCACTTTGTAAGTCGGCGCTCAAATGCTTGCGCTGAAAGTTATTAGGGTGGCCATTGGCCGGACAATCTTTGCGAATGTGATCAAGCTTGGCACGGCGCTCGGCGATCAGCTTATTTTCGTCTAGTAACTGCTCTGTCATGATTTGCCTTTATAAAAACTGATTAGAGTCCGGACTTGAGGCTGGCCTCAATAAACTTGTCCAAACCACCGTCGAGTACTGCCTGGGTGTTACTTGTTTCTACCCCAGTCCGTAAATCTTTGATGCGCGAGTCGTCCAACACGTAAGAGCGGATCTGACTGCCCCAGCCAATGTCAGACTTGCTGTCTTCCATGGCCTGCTTTTCTACATTCTGTTTTTGCAGCTCAAACTCATACAGTTTGGCTTTTAGCTGCTTCATCGCCTGATCGCGGTTTTTATGCTGAGATCGGTCGTTTTGGCACTGCACTACAATACCGGTCGGTTCGTGAGTAAGACGTACCGCCGAGTCGGTGCGGTTGACGTGCTGACCACCGGCACCCGAGGCGCGATAAGTATCTACTCGCAAATCGGACGGGTTGATATCTATTTGGATATCGTCATCAATTTCTGGATAGACGAAAGCCGAGCAAAATGACGTATGACGGCGCCCGCCAGAGTCAAACGGGGACTTACGCACTAAGCGATGCACGCCAGATTCGGTGCGCAACCAACCAAAGGCATATTCACCGCTAAATTTAATGGTTGCCGATTTAACACCGGCAACATCACCATCGGATAATTCGATAATCTCGGTTTTAAAACCGCTCGCTTCACCCCAGCGTAAATACATGCGCAACACCATGTCGCACCAATCTTGTGCTTCGGTACCGCCTGAGCCAGATTGTAGATCCATATAACAGTCAGAGGCATCGTTCTCGCCAGAGAACATGCGGCGAAACTCTAATTCAGCCAGCTTTTTATCTAGCACTGCCACATCGGCTTGCGCTTCTTCGAAGGTCTCTTCGTCTTCTTCTTCAACCGCCAGCTCAACCAGCTCGGCAATATCGACGACGCTTCGGTCTAACTCTTCAAGGGTATCGACAATGGTTTCTAGCGATGACCTTTCTTTACCCAGTGCTTGGGCACGCTCGGGCTTATTCCATACATCCGGCTGCTCTAGCTCGGCATTTACCTCTTCTAGACGCTCTTTTTTAGCGTCATAGTCAAAGGTACCCCCTAAGAAGCTGTGCCCGTTCAGACAGCTCCTTAAGTTTATTATTCACAGGGTTTACTTCAAACATGGGTCAAGTAACTCTCTATTGTACTGAGTGTATGTGGCGCTACGCCATCATCAGGATTCTGATTCTACCGAAAGCCGAGCATAAACGCAGCAGTGAGCGGCTACATTTTGTCACACCCGCAATATTAAAATTCAGTTAAAGTTCCCAAGGCAGCGGTCGATATTACAAACCCAGCCTGATGCCAGACATATAAAATGAATAAACTAAAATTAAAGCATAAGATTCTATTGAGTTTCATCGTTGCCATTACCATCACGGTCGCGGCTCTCAGTGCCGTCAGTTTTCACAACCTGAAAGCCAAGCTGTATGAAGACAGCGAAATTCTGGTCGCCAGCTTAAGCAAGCTTGAAGCAGAACAGATAACCCGCTGGTTTGATATACGCCAACGCATGTTGACCGCGGCTGGCCAGCAATTCGATAAGGCGCCTATGCCCGCTATGTTACAGGCACAAGTGGCTGGTCGCTTTCTCGCAAGCTACTTTGGTAGCAAAGACGGTGTGATGCACGACACCGACTCTTCTATTTATGACAACGATTACGACCCACGCAATCGCCCTTGGTATCAAGAGGCCGTACAAAAAAACGACGCCATTATTACTGCCCCGTATGAAGATGCCACAGGCTTAGGTACCGTAGTGTCTTTGGCCACTCCGGTTAAAGTTAACGGCCAACTCACCGGCGTAATGGCTGGTGACGTAGCCATTAGCAGCTTGATTGCAGATGTTAACGCCATTAAATTACCGGCCAAAGGCTATGCCATGATGCTGAGTAGCAATGGCAGCGTTATCGCCTATCACGATGAAGCGATGATCTTACAGTCCGCCACGCGCATCGACGACAACTTTACTGTGCGCAATCTCGCCACTTGGGTGCAAAACGAACAACTGTATAATGTGCAATTAAAAGACGAATCTAAGCTGGTCTATAGCCAAGCCGTGCCCGGCACCGACTGGCTGTTACTGATGGTGCTTGACCAAGCTGCACTGGAAGCTCCTTTAGCGCCCATGTTATTGCAACAGCTGGGCATCGCGACCTTAGTGGTGATTGCAGCGGTGGTACTGATCAGCTTATTAGTACAGTGGTTGCTGGCCCCCTTATTGCGCGTGTCTCAAGCGTTAGAACAAATTGCCAGCGGTAGAGGGGATTTAACCCGTCGTATCGATATTCAAAGCCAGGATGAAGTGGGCATGCTGGCCACTAACTTTAACTTGTTTGTTTCCAGCCAGGCCGAGCTGATTGGCCAGATCCGCAGCCAGGCTGAATATCTGGGCAGCAGTTCTGAGCAGGCCTCGGTACGCGCCAACCAGACGGTTACCGAGCTGGGCCGCCAGCAACAAGAAGTGACCATGGTGGCCACCGCCGTCACCGAAATGGCCTCGGCCACCCATGAAATTGCCAATAACGCCGAGCAAACGGCCACCGCGGCCCAGCAGTCGAGCAGCAGTACCGCCCATGGCAAACAGCAGGTGAATAAAACCCGCGACTCCATTCAGTTACTGTCACAGGAGATGATCCAGGCCACGGCCGTTATTCAACACCTAGACTTGCATGCCAAGGAAATCTCGAGCGTGTTGTCGAGCATTCAGGGCATTGCCGAGCAAACCAACCTGTTGGCGCTAAACGCCGCCATAGAAGCGGCCCGCGCCGGTGAGCAGGGTCGTGGCTTTGCGGTAGTGGCCGACGAAGTACGGGTGTTGTCGCAGCGCACTCATAAGTCGACCGAAGAAATTCAAAACACCATCACTACCTTGCAGCAAGCCACCAAAGAAGCCGTGCAGTTGATGGAAACCAGCCGCAATCTGGCCGAGTTGAGTGTTGAAGATGCAGAAGCGGCTGCCGATGCGCTCACCGAAATAACCACCGCCGTGAGCCTGATTTCGGACATGGCCAGCCAGATCGCCACCGCCGCCGAAGAGCAAAGTCAGGTGACCGGTGAAATCACCCAAAACACCACCGCCATCAAAGATGTTGCCGACGAGCTGGCCAACGATGCAGGGCAGTCACTCGCCCAGTCGAAAGACCTGCACAAGCAGGCCGGTGAGTTAAACGGTTTGGTCAGCGCTTTTATTCTATAACGGGTCAATAAAAAACAGCCATCCCGACTCTCGTTGGGATGGCTGTTTTTGTCTGGCTTGCTTCAATAGTTAATCGAATAGATCCCTATTGTGCTAGGTATTTGGCGTGCCGACGCCTCGATAGTTAAACAACATTAAAATTTAGTTAAAGCTTTCCTAGTTGCGGCCGATATCAGGCATCCCGCCTGTTGTCGTTGTTTAAGATCAAAAATGAACAAACTAAAATTAAAGCATAAGATTCTATTAAGTTTCATCATTGCCATAACCATCACGGTCGCGGCACTCAGTACCATCAGTTATCACAACCTGAAAGCCGAGCTGTATGAAGACAGCGAAACCCTAGTCGCTAGCTTGGGCAAACTTGAAGCAGAACAGATCACTCGCTGGTTTGACGTGCGTCAACGCATGCTCTCTGCCACCGCCCCCCACCTTGAGCAGGCTCTCCTGCCCGCCCTGCAACAAGCCAAGGAAGCCGGCCGCTTTCAGCTTAGCTACTTTGGCAGCATAGACGGCGTCATGTATGACGATGACCCCAGCATCGATCGCACCGGCTACGACCCGCGCAGCCGCCCCTGGTATAAACAGGCCATAGCAGAAAATAAAGCCATTATTACCTCACCTTATGAAGATGCCACCGGTCTAGGTACCGTCGTCACCTTGGCAGAGCCGGTGCGTACCTATGGCCAGGTCAGTGGTGTGATCGCGGGCGATATAGGTATCAGCAAGCTGATTGAAGATGTAAATGCCATTGAGTTGCCAGCCAAAGGCTATGCCATGATGCTGAGCGAAGATGGCACCATTATCGCCTATCAAAATGAGTCCATGATCCTGCAGCCTGCCAGCAGAATCGATGCCGACATTACCGTTAGCAATCAGAACAAGTGGCAACAAAGTGAGCGCCTGCATCCGGTGATACTAAAAGGTGAGCACAAGCTGGTATATAGTCAGGCCGTGCAAGGTACCAACTGGCAGTTAGTGATGGTGCTCGACCAGACTGCATTAGAAGCACCACTTACCCCTCTGTTACTGCAACAGCTCGGCATTGCCACTTTGGTAGTGATAGCGGCAACCATACTGATTAGTTTGTTAGTGCAATGGTTACTCGCGCCCTTGTTACGTGTCTCTCAGGCGCTAGAGCAAATTGCCGGTGGTAGAGGAGATCTTACTCGTCGCATCGACATTCAAAGTGAAGATGAGGTCGGCATACTAGCGACTAACTTCAATCGTTTTGTGGCCAGCCAAGCAGAGCTTATCGGTCAGATCCGCAGCCAAGCACAACAGTTAGGCGATAATGCAGATCAATCGTCCATTCGTGCCAACCAAACGGTTGCTGAGCTGGCTCGCCAGCAGCAAGAAGTGACCATGGTGGCGACAGCAGTAACTGAAATGGCCTCGGCTACGCAAGAAATTGCTAACAACGCAGAGCAAACCGCCGCCGCCGCTCAGCAGTCGATCGCCAGTACTGCCCACGGTAAACAGCAAGTAAATAAAACCCGTGATTCTATTCATTCGCTGTCAGAAGAAATGGTACAGGCCTCGGGCGTCATTAAGCGCTTAGACTTACACGCTAAAGAAATTTCCACCGTGTTGTCGACTATTCAAGGCATTGCCGAACAGACTAACCTGTTGGCCCTTAACGCCGCCATAGAAGCCGCTCGAGCAGGCGAACAAGGCCGAGGATTTGCCGTAGTGGCCGACGAGGTACGGGTGCTATCACAACGTACTCATAAGTCTACCGAAGAAATTCAGGTGACGATCACCACCTTGCAGCAGGCCACCAACGAAGCCGTGAAGCTGATGGAAACCAGCCGTAACTTGGCCGAATTGAGTGTAGAGGATGCAGAAGCCGCCACCACTGCTCTTACCGAAATCACTACTGCGGTGAGCCTGATTTCAGACATGGCGAGCCAAATTGCTACCGCCGCCGAAGAGCAGAGTCAGGTGACGGGTGAAATTACCCAAAACACCACCGCCATTAAAGATGTGGCGGATGACCTTGCCGACGATGCCGAGCTGTCTCTTGCTCAGTCGAAAGACTTAAGCAAACAGGCAGGAGAGCTAAATGGTTTGGTCAGCTCCTTTATCTTATAACTTGCCGCTATTTAAATAATGACCTAATAAATAACAACAGGGAGCCCATGGCTCCCTGTTTTGTTTAGCCTTTCAGGCAGTTTTACGTCACACGAGGTCTTTCTGACAGTTGTTTGCTTAAAACTGACGGCTCCGATTACAGTGGTGCTATTTTGTCCACCATCAGCTGCAGCGATTGTTTACCCCGCCACTCGTTGATATCCAGCTTATAGACTAGTTGCACCTTATTAATGGCGGCATTGGGCCATACGGTTAAGTCAATATTAAAGGCGATGGCATCGATTAAAGTACGTCCTTCATCGGCACTCAGCACTAATTTTAAGTGTTTCTCACCGACGAGGCGCTGCTTGATGACTCTAAAGTCGCCATCAAATAATGGTTCGGGAAACGACTGTCCCCAGGGGCCAGCGGCGCGCAGTTGCTCGGCAAGAGGGAGCGTTAGCTCGCTGGCGGTTAGCTCTCCATCACTTACAATTTCACCGGCTAATAACTCTGGGCTGACCCAGTCGGAGACTATTTTCTCAAATGCAGCTTTAAACGGCGCTAAAGCCGACTTACTCAGCGATAGACCCGCAGCCATGGCATGGCCGCCAAACTTATCAATGAGTCCTGGGTGTTCGCGGTCAACTGCCTCTAGCAAATCACGCAAATGCACGCCCGCAATGGAGCGCCCCGAGCCTTTTAGCTCATCGTCTCCGGCTTCGGCAAAGGCGATAACGGGTCTGTGATAGCGCTCTTTAATACGCGATGCCACTAATCCCACCACTCCCTGATGCCAATCATCTTGATGCAGTACCAAGCCGCAGGGTAACTCACCGTCACTTATGTGCACCTTGGTCAGTGTGGCCAATGCTTCGTGCTGCATGCTCGCCTCAATGGCCTTACGTTCGCGGTTAAGGTCATCCATCATGGCGGCCAGCTTGCGCGCTTCGTCTAGGTTTTCGCTAAGCAAGCACGCAACACCCATCGACATATCGTCGAGCCGTCCTACTGCATTCAGCCTTGGCCCTAAGGCAAAGCCGAGATCGCTGGCCACTAAGCGCGACTGATTACGCGCCGAAATATCGATCAACGCCTGAATACCGGGCCGCACTCGCGAAGCTCGCATCCGCTGCAAGCCTTGATGTACTAATACTCGATTATTTCCATCCAATGCCACCACGTCGGCCACAGTACCCAGCGCCACTAAATCTAGGTATTCGCCCATATTCGGCGCCGCAATACCAAGACGCGCAAACCAGCCGTGCTCGGTGAGGGCCGCGCGCAGCGCCAGCAACAGATAAAAGGCCACACCTACGCCAGCTAAATTTTTAGACGGAAAGTTACAGCCATGCTGATTAGGGTTCACGATGGCCGCCGCGTCGGGAATTTCATCTCCTGGCAGGTGATGGTCAGTGACAATCACCTGCATACCCAGCGCATTCGCCGCCGCCACGCCAGCGATGCTAGAGATACCGTTATCGACGGTGATCAGCAATTCGCCATTAAGCTTGGCCACTTCTTCAACCACTTTAGGGCTTAAGCCGTAGCCATAATCGAAGCGATTAGGCACCAAATATTGCACGCTGTTCGCCCCCATAGCCCGTAAGCCATGCACCATTAACGCCGAGCTGGTGGCCCCATCGCAGTCAAAATCGCCCACAATCACAATGTTGCGCTGCTCGGCGAGTGCTTTTTCTAGCACTTCCACGGCCTTGGCCATGCCTTTAAACTCAGGCTTCAGTAAGGTGGCGGCCCCAAGATTAAGCTGCTCGGGACTGACCACTCCTCGGCTGGCGTAGAGCCGCTGTATAATTGGCGAGAGGTCCGAAGGTAACTGATGAGGGGCGCTTACGCGGCGGCGAATAGTTAGGCGTGTAGAGGTCATATTAGAGGCTGGCATAAGGCTGTCACAATAGGCACTGGTTATTTAAACAGGAGAGCAACACTAACCGCCACGCCTCCATATTGCAATTTAAAGGACAGCGCCGTTCTGTGAAGAGTAAAGCGTGAAGAGTGAAGAAGACGAGATAGATATAAAGCCAGATCAAAACCTATTTCGCAACGGAACCCGCGAAATCCACGGAAAAATTAAGATGGGATAAGATCGAGCAGTGCCAAAACATTTTATTGGTAAGATCTAAAAGCCGTAAGCGAAGGTAAAAGTGGTGTCTGTAGCTTTGCGGAGTAGGCTCATCTATTAGTTAGTAGCCAAACCCAATTGCCCCCTCCAGATTAGATCTCTATTTTTCCGCGGATTTCGTGGGTTCCGTTGCGAGAAAGTCTTTAGTCTTTAAAGCTCATGTTTAGCTTGGCGCCGGGCGCTGCGCGTTACCCCCTCGGGTGATGTTCTTCATGCAAGGCATTAAGGCGATGGGTGGCGACGTGGGTGTAAATTTGGGTGGTGGATAGGTCGGAATGACCGAGTAGCATTTGTACTACTCGTAAGTCGGCACCGTGATTAAGTAAATGGGTGGCAAAAGCGTGGCGCAGGGTATGCGGCGACAGATCTCCAGTAATACTGGCACGTTGTGCGTATAACTTAATGCGATGCCAAAAGGTTTGGCGCGTCATTTGTCGCGCGCGGCGCGACGGAAACACCACATCTGAAGGTTGCTCGCCCAAAAGGCTAGCTCGCGCTTCTTTTAAATATCGCTCTAGCCAGTGCAACGCTTCTTCCCCCATAGGAACTAAGCGTTCTTTATTGCCCTTACCCGTTACCCGCACTAAGCCTTGGCGTAAGCTAACGCTTTCCATCGACAAGCTCACTAACTCAGTGACCCGCAAGCCAGTCGCATATAACAGCTCTAACATGGCTTTATCACGCAGCTCTAATGGATTTTCTACATCTGGCGCTTGCAGCAGATTAAGCACCTGCTGCTCACTTAAATCTTTAGGCAGTCGCTTGGGCAGTTTAGGTCCAGCAATCAAAATACTAGGATCATCAACGCGTAGTTGCTCACGGTGCAAATACTGAAAAAAGCGGCGCAGTACACTGAGCATGCGCGCCGTGCTACTAGCTTTAAAGCCTAGGTCTAGGCGATGGGCTAAATACTGTTGCAAGGTTAGGCCATCGACAGCCAGTAAGCTGCTGCCGGTTTTATCCAGCCAAACGGCGAAGTGCGATAAATCACTCCGATAAGATGCCAGCGTATTATCTGATAATCCCTTTTCTAACCAAAGCGTATCAACAAACTGCTCTATTAATGGATAACTCATTATGGCTCCAGATTCTTATGGCAGATTGCGACGGCAGACTCTGCTCATAGAAAAGCTTCTGTTATGATAGTTCCATTGTCTGAAGCGATAACGGAATCCCATGAATATCGGTTTATTTTACGGCTCAACGACCTGCTATACCGAGATCGCAGCCGAAAAAATTGGCGAACAACTCGGAGCTGGCCTAGTTGACTTGCATAATATCAAGGATGTGCCGCTGGTGCGCGCGCAAGACTACCCGATTGTTATTTTCGGCATTTCCACTTGGGACTTTGGCGAATTACAAGAAGACTGGGAATCCCACTGGGGCGATATAGACAGCCTCAACCTAGAAGGCCATGTGGTGGCACTATTTGGCATGGGCGATCAATTGGGCTATGGCGAATGGTTTCAAGATGCGCTGGGCTTATTACACGATAAAGTGGTAGCCCAAGGCGCCACCGTAGTTGGTTATTGGCCGAACATTGGCTATGAGTTTGAAGCATCTAAAGCGCTCACTGCCGACGGCGACTACTTTGTCGGCTTGTCACTGGATGAAGCCAACCAATACGAGGATACCGCTCCCCGCATCGAAATGTGGGTAGCGCAGTTATTGGAAGAAATTTCGGTGCTTTAATTGAAGAGCGTGAAGAGTGAAGTGTAAAGAGGACGACACCGAACCTGCAGACTCGGCGTTTGTCTTATGTAGAGCAGCGGTGTTTTGTAAGGCCCCATGTTTTATGTAGGGCCCAATGAATTGGCCCCTACAAACCGTTACCCGAAGGTCTTACTCTTACCAATAAGATCACTTACTTGGTATTTTTCGCTCTTATCCCATCTTAATTTTCCGTGGGCTCCGTGACTCTCGTAACAAAGAAGCGTGGCGAAAATATTTTTAGTCTTTAAGCTCTGTTTTACCCTTCACGCTTTACCCTTCACCGCATTGGCTGGCATTGCTAGGCCTATCACGGTAGCTATACAGGTAGGTAACACCCAAGCCATGCCGATATCAAACATCGGTAGCAAAGCGAAGGTGCTCATACTTAGGCCGACCGCATGCAAGCCATCCATAATGCCAAAGGCCAAGGCCACCGCCATAATTAACCGATAAGAAAATATCGGTGAGCGCATCAAGGGCCGCAAATACGTAGCCAGCACCAAAGCCACCGCTACCGGATAAAACGCCACTAGCACCGGAACCGACACCGTAATCAAGGTATCCAGCCCCACGTTCGCCACCAACATGCAGGCCAAGGCATTAATGACTACCCAGATGCGATAGCTGAGCTTATCGGTTAGGCGATGAAAGTAATCGGCGCAAGCAGAGACCAACCCTACAGCCGTCGTCAAGCAAGCCAGCGACACTATGGCCGCCAAAATCCATAAACCCGGAGCACCAAATAGCGACAATACATAGGCACTGATGATCTCGGCACCCGTCGTTGCCGAATCAGCCACGCCTAAGCTGGTGCCGCCTAAAATAAACAACGACACGTAAACAAACCCTAAACCGACGGCGGCAATCAAGGCCGCTATCATCAAGTAACGAGATTGAGTGCGACTATCGGTTACGCCTTTGTCACGCAACACATCCAAAATAAACATACCAAAGATCAACGCCGCGAAGGTGTCCATGGTGTTATAGCCTTCAATAAAGCCTTTGACGAAGGGGTCGGTTAAATACGCCTCAGACACCGGCGGCTGTGTGCCTTGCGGACTGATAAATACCGCCAGCGCCAACCCTATCAATAACAGCAGTAAAATCGGTGTTAATACCTTGCCCACCGCATCCAACAAACGGCCTTGGTTAAGTGACACCAATAGCACCAAACCAAAAAAGCCGAGGGTATAAAGAGTAAGCGCCGCTTGGCCTGGGTCGGTAAGAAAAGGCTTTAAGCTCATCTCATACGCCACTAAGCCGGTACGCGGAGCGGCAAAGGCAGGACCAATAATAATAAAGATAGCGCTGGCCATCACGGTGATGACTAAAGGCGGTAAATAACGGCCCATAGTGGGCAAGCCGCCCCCAGCCAGCGCAGCTGCAACCAAAGTGACCAGAGGCAAACCGACGCCGGTGATTAAGAAGCCCGCCATGGCGCTGGGTAAATGTTCTCCGGCTAAAAAACCGGTCATCGGCGGGAAGATAATATTTCCCGCACCCAAGAAAAAGGCAAAGGTCATAAAACCTAAGCCCAATACATCAAACGTGGATAACGACTTATTCACTACAAACCTCATTGCGGGCAGCTGGCACAATGCTAGCCTCGTTTGAGAACAAACGATAATAATGGGACGACTTACCACCAGAGACTTATCGTAAAATGCTAGTTTCTAACGGCCGCCGAGCAGATTGGTAGCATAATGATGTGGTAAGTAGATTCAAGGCAAAATTTACATCTTAAGGTAGAAAGGCGATACCAGAGACACATACGACTCGCTATAAGCCCCATCACTCGTATTAATGAGCAATTTATCAGCGCTCTCACCGCATTTAACGCAACTAAAACGTAATAAAAAACGCTGCGCCGCCTTACCTTCCTTAGTAATTACCGCCAGTTTTTCTGCCGTATAAAAGCCATGAACAGCCGCTTGCGCTAGTGCTTCTTCTAATGCTTGGGTAGGCAATACCAGCATCAAGCTGCCTGCTTCACTCAGCAAACGCCGACTATGACAGAATAACTCGGCCAAGCTCAGGCTACCGGTATGGCGGGCTTTACCACGGGCCGCGTCGGCAAAGTCTTGGCCGTGGGCAAAGTAAGGCGGATTACTCACTATCACATCAAAGGGGATGGCCGAATACTGCTGCAAAGCGCCCTGCACTATTTCGACCTGTTTCGCCCACGGTGAAGCCTGCACATTGGCGGCGGCTTGCAAAGCGGCGGCTTCATCAAGCTCTAATCCAATAATATTAACCGCAGGCTCGGTACGCTGCGCCAGCCGCTGTGCAAGCATAAGAGCGATCAAGCCTGATCCGGTTCCTATGTCTAAAATTCGCCAAGCTCCGCCCACGTTTGCCCAAGCACCAAGCAATATTGCGTCGGTGCCCACCTTCATCGCACAACGGTCATGATTGATGTGAAACCGCTTAAATGTAAAACCACGACTACTCATGTTGATCCTGTCAGGTTTTTTGTTCGGAATTCCCCTATAATACCCGCCTTTTAGGCTGACCGAGACCGATCATGAGCAGTATGACCTTCGAGCAACTGGAACTGGATCCCATCCTAGTCCGCGCATTGACAGACATGGGCTACACCAAACCGACCACAATTCAGAGCCAAGTCATCCCCGAAGCCATGAGCGGACGGGACATTATGGCCTCTGCTCCTACCGGCACCGGCAAGACGGCGGCGTTTTTATTACCGATTTGTCAGCACCTGCTGGACTTTCCTCGCCGCCAAGCCGGCCCAGCTCGGATCTTAATTTTAACGCCCACCCGAGAGCTGGCGATTCAAATTGGCGAGGATGCGAAAAAAATCGCCAAGCACACCGCATTACGCGTTGAGGTAATCACCGGTGGCGTGCACGAAAGTCAGCACCTTCCGGCACTGACCAAAACCACCGATATTGTGGTGGCCACGCCGGGTCGACTGCTGCAGTACATTGATGCAGAAACCTTTGACTGCCGTGATATCGAAATGCTGGTGTTGGATGAAGCCGACCGCATGCTGGATATGGGCTTTATTAAAGACGTAGACCGCATTGCCGCCGAAGCCCGCTGGCGTCGTCAGACCATGCTATTTTCAGCCACCCTAGAAGGCCGTGGCTTAATGAGCTTTTCCGCCGACTTGCTGAAAGCACCCGTTGAACTTAGCGCCGAGCCACCACGCAGCGAGCGCAAAAAAATTAATCAATGGGTACATTTAGCCGATAACCCCGAGCATAAATTTGCACTATTAACGAATTTATTGCGCCAGCCAGACGTGACACGCAGCATTATTTTCGTGAAAACTCGCGACCGGTTAATGGAGTTGGCTAGCCGACTACAGCAAGAAGGCTTACATAATGCCTGGCTGCGTGGTGAAATGGACCAAGAAAAGCGCATTGAAGCGCTAAGCCGTTTTCGTATTGGCCGAGTTAATATTTTGGTCGCGACCGACGTCGCATCACGCGGAATCGACTTGCCACAAGTGAGTCATGTTATTAACTATGACCTGCCCCGCACCGCCGATGTTTACGTGCATCGTATTGGCCGTACCGGCCGAGCTGGTGAAAAAGGCACTGCGATTAGCCTAGTAGAAGCGCACGATATGCCGCTGCTGGTCCGCATAGAGAAATACATCGAAGAGCCGCTTAAGCGCCGCTTTATTGAAGGTCTTCGCCCTCTGCATAAAGAAGCCAAAGTGGCTTCGCGTAAGAGAAAAGACGGTGACAGTAAGACAAAGAAAAAGCTAGAGCCCGTTAAAAAAGAAAAAGTACGTTCAAGAGACACTAAAGCTAAGGGCAAACCAAAATGGGCCATCGCTAAAGCCGAAGCCGGTGCTAAAGCCTACAAGGCAAAGAAGCCCAGCAAAAAGCCTGCTAGCGACGACAGCAACGAGTAAATATAAATACCGTGAGGGTGAGGCGTAAGCAGTGAGGTGTTATACCAGCACCTCGCCTTACGCCTTACGCCTTACGCCTTACGCCTTACGCCTTACGCCTTACGCCTTACGCCTTACGCACCTCATTATCCGCCGCCTCTTGCTGCCAGTCAGCTCATTGTGTTTATAGTTTTTCTGCGCAAAATTGGCCGACTGAAGTGGCCTCTCCAAAAACAGGCCTTTGTAGCGAACCCACTGATTTACATATAAAGAGTGTCGGGACGGTTTTGGACCGGCGCTGTATCAGTACTTTTTTGAACTGACAACTTATGGCTTACCGCTGCCTTTTCGTTTCATCCTCAACTGTTTTGTCTACACTTAATGTCACTAACGCTCTGTATCTCATCAAGCAGGATGACCTTATGTTATTAAAACATTATTCAGGGCCCGAGCGGCGCCAGCAGCAAAGACGATACATATTGGATCGACGAGATTTACTACGTTGGCCACCCGAAGATCAAGAGCGCCGTATGCAGGCAACGGGCCGGCGTAAACTCGATCAGGCCAAAAGCGTGTGGGTTCAATAACAATTCGGCGACACTCTAACCATAAAAAAACCGGCCCATTAGGACCGGTCAAAAATGAAGAAGAGAGTATTCAAATTCAGTAAGCACATTAAGTAAGAGCGCAGCCTAGCCAAAAGGTTCCGTCTTTTTTAAACATAAAAAAACCGGCCCATTAGGACCGGTCAAAAATGAAGAAGAGAGAGTATTCAAATTCAGTAAGCACACTAAGTGAGAGCGCAGCCTGGCCAAAAGGTTCCGTCTTTTTTAAACATAAAAAAACCGGCCCATCAGGACCGGTCAAAAATGAAGAAGAGAGTATTCAAATTCAGTAATCACACTAAGTAAGAGCGTGGCCGACCTAAAAGGTTCCAGCTTTTTTTGCTTTTTTTTGCAGAAGGGCTTTTAAAACGTGGCACGCCATATGCTGTAAGCCGTAAGTTAAAGGCAGACCCAGTGTTCCTTTAACGGACAGCGTACAGCTTCAAGCGTAAGGCAGCCTTTCGGACTACAGTTCTTCGCGCTTAAATACCAATTCAGTGGCCGTAGATTCAGCTTCTACGAAGTAGTAGCCCGCAGTATCAAAGGCGGTAAGCTGGCTGACTTCGGTTAGCTGGTTCTGAATAATATAACGAGCCATCATGCCGCGGGCCTTTTTGGCGTAAAAACTGATGATTTTGTACTGGCCGTTCTTACAATCTTTGAATATCGGCGTAATAATCTGGCCTGCCAGTCGCTTCGGTTGTACCGCTTTAAAATACTCATTAGACGCCAGATTGATCAGCACATTATCGCCTTGCTCATCTAGCGCTAAGTTGAGCTTATCGGTAATAATATTCCCCCAAAATGCGTATAAGTCTTTACCACGAACGTTATCGAGCTTGGTGCCCATCTCAAGTCGATATGGCTGCATTAAATCTAATGGCCGCAATAAACCGTACAGTCCTGACAACATGCGAAAATGTGCTTGGGCAAACGTAAAGTCCGCCGCACTCAGGCTTTCGGCATCTAACCCTGTGTAGACATCACCTTTAAATGCTAACAGCGCTTGTTTGGCATTGCCTGGGGTAAAGATAGGTTGCCAGTCGGCAAAACGGGCGGCATTTAGGCCTGCCAGTTTATCGCTGATTTTCATCAATTTGCCAATGTCGGCGGGCGTTAGCTCCCTAGTTCGTTCGATTAGCAACGCTGATTCGGCTAACAACTCAGGCTGAGTGAAGTCACTAATCACCGGTGGGGTATCGTAATCGAGGGTCTTGGCAGGAGAAACCACTATCAGCATGTGCTACCTCTAAATTTTTATGATTAAAAAAGCGCTATAACTAAAATATCCGACCTTTAAATATATTTGGCCACGGAGTACACGGAAAGATAAACACGAACAAAAGACCCATTTTTAGTAGGTAAGACCAAACCTTAGGTCAGCTGTAAGCGAGCTGCTACAGATAACACTCTTTATAACTTTATCAGTTAAGTCTGTGTACTTCCGTGTATTCCGTGGCGAAGAGGTCTTTAATCTCTAAGCATCAATCGCTCAGCCTAAAGATCAGGTTAGTCAGACTCGATGGTCACATTATCGAGTAAGCCTGCATCTAGGCCTTGATTACCACCTTGCAGCTTAATCATCAAACGTAAATCATTAGGGGAGTCGGCATACGCCAAGGCTTCGCTATAACCAATATGATGTTGAGTATAAAGCTCAAACAAGGCCTGATCGAAGGTTTGCATGCCCTGCTCACCCGATTTATTCATCAGCTCTTTTAAGCGGTGCATTTCACCCTTACGGATCAAATCAGCCATAAGAGGTGTGTTTAGCAGCACTTCAAAGGCCGCTCGGCGTTTACCGCCATCACGAGTCGGAATCAGCTGCTGTGCCACTATCGCTTTAAGGTTAAATGATAAATCAAACTGTAATTGACGATGCTTACTTTCCGGTACTAAATGCATGATCCGATCGAGCGCTTGGTTGGCATTATTGGCATGCAAGGTCGCCATACACAGGTGGCCAGTTTCGGCAAACGCCAGTGCGTAGCCCATCGTTTCTTCGGTGCGAATCTCACCAATCAGAATAACGTTAGGGGCTTGGCGCAACGAGCTTTTTAACGCCGCCTCAAAGGATTCGGTATCTATTCCCACTTCACGTTGGGTGATAATAGATCGATCGTGCTGATGAACAAACTCCACCGGATCTTCTATGGTCAAAATATGATCGTCTGCATGGCGATTGCGATGCCCAATCATGGCGGCCTGAGTCGTCGACTTACCACTACCCGTTCCGCCCACAAACAACACTAACCCGCGTTTTGCCATGGCGATATCGCGCAAGCTATCGGGAAGGTACAACTCCTCAAAGGATGGGATCTTACTTTCGATGCGGCGGATCACCATGCCAGCTTTTTCTTGTTGCCAGAAAGCACTCACCCGAAAACGCCCATACTGCTCATCGCTAATGGCAAAGTTGGCCTCTTTGTCACGATGAAAATGCTGATGCCAATCTCCCGTCAAGCAAGACTCAACCAGCGCGAGTGCATCTTCTGCTGTCAGCTTGTGATCACCGATGGGCACCAGTACCCCGTGACTTTTAACCATGGGCGGTACGCCAACGGAGATATATAAATCCGAAGCTTGCTTCTCCACCATTACCTGCAATAAAGGCGTTAACTCCATTATTGTCTCCAATTATTGAATACTCTGCGGGTCCGTCGCCTTTAAGCGTGCTTCTGCCGCCGTCACCATGCCGCTACTTACCAGCATCTTCAGACACTGATCCATCGTTTGCATGCCGTGGGCCATACCGGTTTGGATCACCGAGTACATTTGCGCCACTTTATCTTCTCGGATCAAGTTACGAATGGCGGGGGTGCCCAGCATAATTTCGTGGGCTGCAATACGACCACCACCTTCTTTCTTCAATAAAGTTTGTGAGATAACCGCGCGCAATGACTCCGACAGCATGGATCTTACCATGGCTTTTTCTGCTCCAGGAAACACATCAACGATACGGTCTATGGTTTTAGCAGCGGAAGAGGTGTGCAATGTGGCAAACACCAAGTGACCGGTTTCTGCGGCAGTTAGTGCGAGACGAATCGTCTCTAAGTCGCGCAGTTCACCCACCAGAATAATATCGGGGTCTTCACGCAAAGATGAGCGCAACGCGTTACTAAATGAGTGCGTATCTCTGTGTACTTCACGCTGGTTAATGAGACATTTTTTATTTGCGTGCACAAACTCAATAGGGTCTTCTATGGTAAGAATATGCTTATTATTGTTCTCATTAATATGATCAACCATGGCCGCCAGCGTCGTAGACTTACCCGAACCCGTTGGGCCGGTGACGAGCACTAATCCACGTTGATATTCGGCAATGCGCCGAAAAATTTCAGGTCCGCCTAACTGTTCGAGGCTCATTACCTCACTGGGGATCACACGAAATACCGCCGCCGCACCGCGTGCCTGATGATAAGCATTGACTCGAAAACGGGCGAGTCCCGGTAATTCAAAGGAAAAGTCGACTTCAAGATTATCTTCCAGTTCTTTACGCTGGCGATCGTTCATAATGTCGTAGACTAAACGGTGCACTTCTCGGTGTTCTAATACAGGTAAGTTAATTTTACGCACCTCACCATCAACGCGGATTTGAGGCGGAACACCTGCAGATAGGTGCAGATCCGAGGCATTATGTTTTACACTAAAGGCCAATAATTCCGTAATATCCATTATCTCTCCCTGTTGCGCTTGGTTTATTACTCATATGAATACTATCTTACAACAGCTGCACTTAGTGCACGACAGAATAACCGCCGCTGCTATATCCTGTGATCGTCATCCCGATGCGGTACAATTACTGGCCGTTAGCAAGACTAAACCGGCTGCCGACGTATTAAGTGCATACCAAGCTGGACAACGCCAATTTGGTGAAAACTATGTGCAAGAAGCTCTCGATAAAATAGCGGCTTTAACAACTGACTGCCCCAATATTTGCTGGCATTTAATTGGCCCCCTGCAATCTAATAAAACCCGTCAGGTGGCCGAAACCTTCGACTGGGTGCAAAGTGTCGATCGGCTAAAAATTGCCGAGCGCCTGAGTGCTCAACGACCCAGTAACTTAGAGCCACTTAATATTTGCCTACAGGTCAACATTAGCCAAGAAGCAAATAAGTCGGGTTTGTCACCCAGTGAGGCCGAAACGCTAGCCCAAAAAATTGCGGCGCTACCCGGTTTGTGCCTGCGTGGGCTGATGGCGATTCCCGAGGCAACTGATAATAGCGAACGACTAAAGACACAATTACTAGAGTTACGACAACTGTTTGATAGAATGACAGAAAAACACCCTACAATGGATACTTTATCCATGGGTATGAGTAACGACCTAGAACTCGCAGTGGCCTGTGGCAGCACCCTCGTTCGGGTGGGCACGGCTATATTTGGCTCTCGTAACGTGTGAGTATTCAGTAATGGACTCTCAGTCTGTAATAGAAAAAAGAAAACTGGCCTTTATTGGCGCAGGAAACATGTCACGCAGCCTGATTTCAGGGCTGATCCAATCAGGTTATCCAGCCACGGCCATTATGGCGACTAATCCCTCATCCGAAAAGCTCGAGCGGCTAGCCGCCGATTTTGGCATTCATATCAGCCAAGACAATACTCAAGCCACCGAGTGGGCACAGGCGATAGTGCTGGCAGTAAAGCCACAGATGATGGCTAACATGCTGGCCGAGCTGCAAGCACAAGGTGCCAGCCTTGATGGTAAGTTGCTGATCTCGATTGCGGCAGGTATTAGTGTATCGCGTTTAGAACAAATGACGGGCCAACAGAGCATTATTCGCACCATGCCCAATACGCCGTCGTTACTTGGGCTGGGCATGACCGGATTGTATGCGCGCCCCCATATTGAGCAGTCCGAACGCGATTATGCCGAACACATGATGCAAGCCGTGGGCAAAACGTTGTGGGTAAGCGATGAAGACGGCATTAATCAGGTGATTGCCGCCGCCGGCAGTGCACCCGCCTATTTCTTCTTATTTATGGAAGCCATGGCAGCGCAGGCTCTGCAGTCGGGTTTTAGTGAACAAGAAGCGCGATTATTAGTACAGCAAACTGCATTGGGTGCTGCAAATATGGTGGCGGCTAACCCCGATATCAGCTTAAGCGAGTTAAGAGCCCAAGTGACGTCTAAAGGGGGCACCACCGCCGAGGCCATTCGCCATTTTCAAGAGCAAGGACTAGCACAGCTGGTCGCCAACGCCATGACCGCCGCCGTTACACGGGCGCGCGAATTAGAAACCCAGCTCTAAGGAAAGTAAATGAATACCGCTTATTATCTAATTAATACCGTGTGTAACCTATACCTGATGATCGTACTAATGCGTATCTGGTTACAGCTGGCAAGAGCCGATTTCTATAGCCCCGCAAGTCAATTTGTCGTTAAGGCCACCAATCCAATATTAAAACCGCTACGTCGTTTTATTCCGGGTTATTTTGGTATCGACATGGCTGCGCTAGTACTAGCAGTACTCGTGGTAGCGGTTAAGTTAACCTTACTGTACGTACTGATCGCCGAAGCCGCTATTGGACCAGAATGGTTACTACTTATTGTGCTTACCATCATCAAAAAAGCCGGCACCATGCTCTTCTGGGTTTTGATCATGCGCGCTCTGCTTAGCTGGGTGAGCAAAGGAAACAACCCCATTGAATACTTGATGTTCCAGTTAACCGAACCTTTATTGGCGCCCATACGACGTATTATTCCAGCACTCGGCGGCCTCGATTTGTCTATGTTGGTATTTTTTATTGTGCTGCAAGTACTTAACTCTCTGATGGGGGATGTGTTCGGCCAAATTTGGTGGGCAATATGAGTCTAGCGCTGCGTCTGGAACAAGACCGGCTCTATCTCAATATTTATCTACAACCCAAGGCCAGCCGAGATCAATTTTTAGGCCTGCATGGGGACGAACTTAAAGTGGCGATTACGGCGCCGCCGATCGATGGCAAAGCCAATGCTCACCTTTTGAAGTGGCTAGCCAAACAATGTCGAGTCGCTAAATTTAAGGTGCAGTTAGTCGCCGGCGACTGCAGCCGGCACAAGAGAGTCGTAATTGAGTCACCCAAAGAAATTCCGCCCGCGTTGGCGGAACTCTTAGCAAAATCGACCTAAATTCAACGTTAGAACATTTAATAAAAAGGAAGTGTCATGTTTAAAGGCATATTGACTACCTTATTGCTTAGCTTAGGGTTGTTACTATCAGCTCATGCTCAAGCTGACGAAACCAACATTGGCGACTGGACTGTGCATCACACCGCCCTGCCCTCCACCTTTCTCACCCCAGAAATAGCCCGAGCCAACCGCATTGAACGTAGTCGCTATAACGGCCTGTTAAATATTGCGGTACTGGATAAAAATGGTAAATCTGTGCAGGTGAATATGACCGGCCAAGGCAAAACGCTAATTGGCACGGTGCGCAAGTTAGAGTTTCAAACCATACGCGAAGGCGATGCCATTTATTACATCGCCCAATACCCGTATCGTAACGAAGACAACGTGCTGTTTACCATTGATATTAAAGGCCCTAAACAAAGTGGCGAACTGTCGTTTCGTCATATTTTTTATACCGATTGAGCGGGCTTACGTCTAACGGACCACATCTTGAGGCAGCAGTGTTATTATGCGCGCTCAAATGCCTTAGCCTAACGGGAGTATCAGGTGAGCAAGCAAATAGTACTGGCCTCAGGTAACGCCAAAAAAGTTGCCGAACTGCAAAGCCTACTCGGTGAGCTAAAGCTCACCGTTATTCCCCAAAGTGAATTTGCAGTGACCGATGCAGAAGAAACCGGCACTACTTTTGTTGAAAACGCCATTATTAAGGCGCGTCATGCCGCAGCCATCACCGGTTTACCCGCAATTGCCGATGACTCCGGCATTAGCGTCGCCGCATTAAACGGCCGCCCTGGTGTGTATTCAGCGCGCTTTGCTGGTGCTGATGCCACCGATAAGCAAAACCTAGAATTATTACTTAGCAAACTTGAAGGTGTGCCCAGTGAGCAGCGCCAAGCCACCTTTTGGTGTGTGTTGGTATTTATGCGCCATGCCCAAGATCCTACGCCGCTTATTTGCAGTGGCTCATGGGCGGGTGAAATCACCACCACCGCCCAAGGGAGCCAAGGCTTTGGCTATGATCCTATCTTTTGGGTACCTGAGGCGGGTAAAACTGCCGCCGAGCTAAGTGCTAGTGAAAAAAATAGCCTGAGCCACCGGGGCAAAGCATTACGCCAGTTACAAGGTCTTCTGCTCTCTCAAGCTCAGCCACAAGAGCAACTATAATGCTGCACCTTCCGCCGCTCAGCCTTTATGTGCATATTCCGTGGTGTGTGCAAAAATGTCCTTACTGCGACTTTAACTCGCACACTTTAAAAGAAGCAATTCCCGAGCAGGCCTATATTGGTGCGTTACTCGACGATTTACGCCAAGACTTGCGCTTTGCCCAAGGTCGAAAGCTGCACAGTATTTTTATTGGTGGCGGTACCCCAAGCCTCATGAGTCCAGAGGCAATCAAGCAACTGCTTGAGGGTATTCAGACGCTTATTCCCTTTCAACCAAATATGGAAATAACTCTAGAGGCCAACCCGGGCACGGTAGAAGCTGGCCGTTTTGCCGGCTTTAAAGCCGCAGGCGTCAACCGAATATCTATTGGTATACAAAGCTTTCAACCAGAAAAATTAACGCGTTTGGGGCGCATTCACGACCCTGAACAAGCGCGCTTTGCCGCAAGTGAAGCGGCTAATGTCGGCTTAAATAGCTTTAATATCGACTTAATGCACGGTTTACCCGACCAAAGCTTAAGCGATGCACTGTCGGATTTAGAGCAAGCGATGGCCTTAAATCCACCGCATTTATCTTGGTATCAGCTCACTATAGAGCCCAATACCCCCTTTGCTTCTCGCCCGCCGACCTTGCCCGAAGATGATATATTGGCCGATATTTATGAGCAAGGCCACGAACTGTTATTGGCTAATGGATATCAGCAATATGAAGTGTCGGCCTACGCTAAGCCGGGCTTTGAAGCCGAGCATAACCTTAATTATTGGCGCTTTGGCGATTACCTTGGCATTGGTTGTGGCGCTCACGGAAAAATCACACTACCGTTAGAAAACAAGCTAGTTCGCACCGTGAAGGTAAAGCATCCTAAGGGCTACTTAGAGCCAAACAGACCTTACTTAGATCAGTATTGGCCCATAAAACAGCAGGATCTGTCGCTGGAATACTTCATGAATCGGCTGCGTCTGTTTGAACCTATTCCTAAAGATGCATTTTATCAGCTTACTGGGCAACCGCTTTCTTTGCTACAAACCCCGCTAGCCGAGGCTTTGCGCTTAGAGCTGTTAGATGAAACCGACACCCATTGGCAAGTCACCTCACTGGGACGACGCTTTTTAAACCGGTTACTCGATTTGTTTATTACCGACTAATACGGGTAAAATTACCGTTATTATCGCCTTCACTTGTGGGCCGGAGCCTTATGTCATCACTGGTTTACGAATATCCTCTAAATGAAAAGTGCCGCAATTACCTGCGTCTCAATGATTTATTACAACAAATAAAACAATGCCGCAGCCTCACTGCTAGCGGCCAAACCATCGCCTTATTTAAAGCGCTGTTAGATATTATTGAGCTGCTAGAGCGTTGCGATATTCGTACCGATCTTGCCAAAGACTTAAATATTCAAAAAGAAAAACTGGTCGCATGGGCTGAAGTGCCGGGTATAGATCCTACCGCCCTCACCCAGCTAGAACAGCAGCTATCCGACTTAAGCCAGCAATTACCTAAGTCTCCCCGTTTTGGACAGCTACTGCGCGAAGATAAACTACTTACCGTTGTGCGTAGCCGCTTTGCCATTCCTGGCGGGCTATGCTCGTTTGATGTGCCACAACTGCATTATTGGTTACACCAAGCGAAAGCCGATCAGCAGCAAGACATTGATGGCTGGCTGAACCAGTTGCAGTTATTACAACAAGGGTTAGAACTACAGCTAACCCTGTGGCGCGAAGTTGGCCAGTTTCAGTCTTTACGAGCCAATAACGGCTTTTTTCAAGACGATGCCGCGCATACCAATATTATCCGCTTACGTTTGTCGGCAGATCAGGCTATTTACCCAGTAGTCAGTGGCAATAAGTATCGCTATACCATCCGTTTTATGCCGGTTGATAACAGCGAAATCGGTAATGTTGACTTTGAATTGGCGAATATAAAATGAACAAACCTCTCACTGTGTCCTGCCCCACCTGCAATACTTCCGTAGCCTGGGACGAGCAAAGCCTATTTCGTCCTTTTTGCAGCAAGCGCTGCCAGCTTATTGATTTAGGAGAGTGGGCAGACGAAGAAAAGCGCATCGCGGGCGAGCCGGCCTGGATGCCCGATCAGGATAACGAAAATGAGTACTAAGTTACCCGTTGCGGCCAGTAACCAACCTGTTAGCAACAAATCAGCGCCTGCGGCCCAAAGTAAAGTGCTGGTGGCGGTGGGGGTGATTGAAAACAGCCGAGGCGAAATTTTTATCTGCCGCCGCGGTGCCAGTCAGCACCAAGCTAATAAATGGGAGTTTCCTGGTGGCAAGGTCGAAGCCGGTGAAAACGTAGCCCAAGCGCTAGCCCGCGAGCTGGCAGAAGAAGCGGGCATAGTTGTGCAAGCCTGTCAGCCTTTGATGCAAATAGAGCACGACTACGGCGACAAGCACGTCACCCTGGCCATCCGCAAAGTCACCGCTTTTAGCGGTGAACCCCGTGGGCTTGAAGGCCAACCCAGCCGCTGGGTTCCAATCAGTGAGCTAAGCCAGTACGACTTTCCCGCCGCCAACAGCCCGATTGTCGACATGCTGCAGACCGAAGCCGGAAACTGAAGTCAAATCCACTCACTTCAACACTATAGGTCCGTCGACCGCTTTTCTTCCGATATATGCCGTAAACGGAACAGATAACGTCGGTCTCAGGCAACACTAGGTCGCTCCTCACCCGACACAAACGGCTCCGAGCTCACACTTCTTACATAAAGAAACATTTAGCATACATAATAGCAACAACCTTTATTGACACTCTTTGCCTGCCCTGATTAGACTGGCTCATTCTCGTCTTCTCGTCTCGTGAGCCATATCTTCATGCGTATCCAACATAAACTCATCCTGGCCTTGCTGCTGACCACTCTGCTACCGATAGGCCTACTGTCTGCCTTCACTATCCATCAAGCTCGGCAGTTGGCTGGAGAGCGTTTTCTGGAACAAGGCCAGAGTGAAATTCATAAGCTGGATCAGGCGTTCAGTGCCCATTTCGAGCAAATAGGCCAGGACGTAGAATTTCTCGCCTCCTCTCCCTTGCTGGCTCGAGCCGACGCCAGCATCAGCTCCTATCACCAGGGTCCAGCTCAAAAGATGACGCCGGATCGTAACGGAGGCACCGAGACTGAAATCTACCGAGAATTCGAACGTTTCGCCGAAAGTCACCCAGGGCTAGCCTACGTCTACATGGGTACCCAAGACGGCGGCTATGTGCAGTGGCCTCAGGGGGATATAACCGCCGGTTATGACCCTCGTCCTCGTCCCTTTTTTCAGAGCGGTATGTCTGCTCCCGGTCAGGTAATACGCACCGGCGCCGACTACTGGGAGGCGGTTGACGACACCATGGTCGGGATAGTGCACAGCTTCAAGAACCAATATGGTCAGGATTACGGGGTCATGGCGATAGATGTGTCTCTGAAAGAGCTGACCAATATGACTCAACAGGCTCGACTCGGAGAGCAGGGCTACCTGATGCTGATCGACGACGGTGGCACCGTACTGGTGGATGCCGCCAGACCGGAGCATAACACCCGCCAGCTGACCGATCTGAAAGAAGCTGATTACCGCCGCCTGTCCAACACCCATTCAGGCCAGCTTGAGCTGGAACTCGACGGTGAAAACTTTAGGGCTCTGGTATATCCCTCTCCTTCTCTCGGTTGGAAGTTCATTGCCCTGATGCCGGAACGCGAAATTCTGGCGCCCGCCCAACGGATGCTATGGACGACTCTGGGCAGTACCGCCCTGGTGGTGCTATTGGTGTTGCTGCTGGCCTGGTGGTTCTCAGGAGTGCTGGTCAAACCCATACTGGCAGTGAGCCGGGGGCTCAAGGATATCGCTCAGGGCGAAGGTGATCTGACCCGACGCCTGGCCATTAGCAGCCGGGATGAAACCGGCGACCTAGCTCGCTGGTTCAATCAGTTTCTAGAATCCATTCTACAGCTGGTAATCCGCATCAAAGACACTGCCCATCAGGTTGACGCCGTGTCTACCCTAGGCCGCGAAAATGCGACGGCAGTAGACACCGCCAGCGGTCATCAGTTGAAGGAAATTGAGCGCATGGCCACTGCTTTGACCGAAATGTCAGCCTCCGCCAATGAGGTGGCCCACAGCTGCAACAGATCGGCCGAAGCTGCGGCCCAGGGCCAACTAGCCGGCGATCAGGGCAAGGCCGTCATGCTGGACACCGAGGCAAGCGTGCGCGCCCTGAGCGACCAGCTAAAACAGTCGGCGGTGCATATCCGCCAGCTGGAGGCGGAAAGCGGTCGAATCAACTCCATTCTGGATGTGATCCGCGGCATCGCCGAACAGACCAACCTGCTGGCGCTTAACGCCGCCATCGAGGCTGCCCGGGCCGGGGAGCATGGCCGGGGCTTCGCAGTGGTAGCTGACGAGGTTCGCACCCTGGCACAGCGCACTCAGGTGTCCACCGCCGAGATCGATAGCCTGCTGGCCGGCCTCAATCTACAGACCAGCCAGGCAGTAGAAAATATGGAAACCAGTCAGCAGCAGTCGGAACAGGTGGTGCTACGCTCGGGACAGGCGCGAGAGGCGTTTGATGCAATCAAGGTATCGGTAGATGAAATCACCGACATGACCGCCCAAATCGCCAGCGCCGCCGAGCAGCAGCACATGGTGGCGGAGAGTATAAACTCCCATATTGGCGCCATCCATAGCGCTGCTAGCGAGGTCAATCAGGTATCGAATCAGGTTGCTGATCATGCAGGCCGCCAGGCCGACCTGGCCGGTGAGCTAGGAAAACTGGTCAATCAGTTCCGGATCTGACTGTAAGCCGTAAGCCGTAAGCCGTAAGCCAACACAGCTTGCGGCTTTTTTGCACCAGAAAACAAACCCTCGGTTTTCGTAAACCACGTATTATACCAATCTCACTAATTTTATGATCTAATATCAGCTCTGATAGGAGCTTATACCAATCACACTAATTTTATGGTCTAATGAACGCTCAGATTGGAGATTATATGACCCCTGAATTCCCAAAATTAATACGCGAAACATCTGACGCAAGAATGCGCCTGAGGCTACTTGCTGTTTCTCATTTCGTAGATGGAAAAAATCGTACGCAAATTGCTGCATTCTTAAAAGTGAGTCGGAACAGCGTTAATAACTGGGTTAAGTCCTACCTAGATTTTGGGATAGAGGGATTAGCTGAGAAGAAACATACAGGCCGGCCCTCACAATTGACTGAAAAGCAGTTATTACAGTTGAAACGATATATCGCTTCTAATGCAATTAAGGCAACAGGAGGTAGACTCCAAGGGGGAGATATTATTGAATATATCAAAGAGGAGTTTGACCTATCTTACAGCTTATCAGGTATATATAAGCTATTGAGAAAGCTCGACTTATACCCATCGCACTAAATAAGCAGTCTGCTTTTATACCAATCACACTAATTTTATGGTCTAATAAACGCTCAAGTTGGAGCTTATATGACCCCTGAATTCCCAAAATTAATACGCGAAACATCTGACGCAAGAATGCGTCTGAGGCTACTTGCTGCCTCTCATTTCGTAGATGGAAAAAATCGTACGCAAATTGCTGCATTCTTAAAAGTGAGTCGGAACAGTGTTAATAACTGGGTTAAGTCCTACCTAGATTTTGGGATAGAGGGATTAGCTGAGAAGAAACATACAGGCCGGCCCTCACAATTGACTGAAAAGCAGTTATTACAGTTGAAACGATATATCGCTTCTAATGCAGTTAAGGCAACAGGAGGTAGACTCCAAGGGGGAGATATTATTGAATGTATCAAAGAGGAGTTTGACCTATCTTATACCAATCACACTAAACAAATGGTCTGATTTTATTTCATGTATAAGGTCGAACAAAGGTTCTCCTCCACCGACACGCTGCAAGCACCTCCCTGTGGCGCTCAAACACATAACATCCCTGTTATGTGATGGTCGGTGGAGTAGAACCCTTTATCCGCCCCTATGCCACGGAGCCGCCTGAGGGTGGGGTTAGCAGACAACTCGGTGCTTAAAGAGAGGTAACAGAGATGGCCTCCCACGACCGTGACATGCCAAGGATGGCATACATGGATGTACTCGTAGCGAGTCATGG
The DNA here is from genome assembly GCF_042676125.1 of Oceanisphaera ostreae. Classification (NCBI taxonomy): domain Bacteria; kingdom Pseudomonadati; phylum Pseudomonadota; class Gammaproteobacteria; order Aeromonadales; family Aeromonadaceae; genus Oceanisphaera; species Oceanisphaera ostreae. Next base: position 157 of record NZ_JBHTJS010000004.1, on the reverse strand, counting down.
GAGGCGGCTGTGTTACCTCAGACGTTCCGACCCAACACCTGACCAAATATTTAATGTGATTGGTATTATACCAATCACACTAATTTTATGGTCTAATAAACGCTCAAGTTGGAGCTTATATGACCCCTGATTTCCCCAAATTAATACGCGAAACATC
>NZ_JBHTJS010000003.1:0-75200 GCF_042676125.1 Oceanisphaera ostreae | reverse complement strand
GGTATTCTGACGCCGTATAAGGATCGGTCAACCGATCGCCAAAATTTCTTAACTGATCGGTGTTAGCTATTAGGCGAGCAGAAAAAAGGCGACCTTGCTTTCCTTTTTGTCTATAAATTTAAAATGGTGAAACAACTGACATTGCTTGGCTACAGCTATGAAGATGGCACAGTGACACTCGAATTAATGGCCCTAGGTACCCACGAAAATTTCTATCGAGACGTCAAAATTATCTATTAATCAATAACTCCCAATAAATGTAGCTTATTGCTAGCGTGCTATTCCCTATCGGCATATCCCCTTCAATACTTCAGCTCTTCATCGGTCCTATCAATGCTCATGATGGCGATAAACTCTGATTTTGGGCTCATTGAGCCGAGATGTGGCGTAGTAAGGTATTTTTTCGCCGTCATCCTGATGCCCATCAGGATCTGGTATTATTTTTTCCTATGCCGTCTTCCTGATAAACATCAGGAACTCACTTTTGGTGTTTTGTAGGCGAACGCTTGCTCTCGCATTTTCCGCAGGAAAAACCTGTTTAAAATACAGCAACCAGAAGTACCAAAGCAGATACCGGAGCAGGTCCGGTATGACGGCCAAGAAAGCGTTGTGTTACGCCCTATGCCGTCATCCTGACGCAAGTCAGGATCTCGGTTTTAAAACATAAAGCAGATACCGGAGCCGTCATGGTGGGCTTCCCCACCGTTTGGGAGATTGAGGCCCGATCTTAGATGAGCTCAGCAGTCAGGCTTAACGGGCACTTCATTAAAAATATAGACGCCAAACGTAAATATCAGATTTTACGTTGAAGAGTCCAGTTGCTGCATATAAACTAAAAAACAGAAATTTACGTTTTAGTGAGGGCTGCATGGCAAGAATCAGGAAACCTAAACCATTTTTAACGTTAATGGAGAGCTTTAACCCAAGTAAAATCTTGCCGTTATTGGGCCGCTATGGCGCCACCGATGGAGCCGGACAGTATCTGCATTGGGATAAATTTATTTGGCGAGTTGAGAAGGGCGTTGCAGAAGAAGACGCTTGGGTTGCCACCAAGTTGGCAAGACAGACCATTTCCAAAAAAATAGCGTTATTAAAGGCAGACACGCCAGAGCTGAACTTTAGTTACTGCATGCCAAATTCTCTGTTCGCGCAATTACATTACATAGACAAAGTGACCGGTGGCGGCCACGCGATTGGCGATGGCTCCTTTATCACGGCGAGAGAAAAAGATCGTTACTTAGTGCGTAATCTAATGATGGAAGAAGCGATCACATCTTCTCAGCTTGAAGGTGCGTCAACGACGCGCAAGGTCGCCAAAGAGATGTTGGAAAGTAACAGAAAGCCAACTGACAAATCAGAGCAAATGATCTTCAATAATTTTTTGTTGATGAAAAAGGCCGTTGAAAGAAAAGACGAACCCTTGTCAATTGAATTGATCCTAGAGCTGCATGCCATTGCCACTTATAAGGCCATTGATAACGATGCCGTTTCTGGTGAGCTGCGCATAGACAATAATGTTACCGTTGCCGATATGTATAATGAAATTGCTCATGAGCCACCCTGTGCCAGTACGTTAAAAGAACGGTTGCAAGAGTTGTGTGCGTTCGCGAATGAGTGTGATGATGGTGCTGAGTCTGATCGCTTTATTCATCCATTAGTTAAAGCGATTATTCTGCACTTTATGATCGGATACACACACCCATTTGGTGATGGAAACGGTAGAACGGCGAGGGCGTTATTTTATTGGTTTATGTTAAGGTCTGGCTATTGGTTATTTGAATATGTGTCAATTAGTAAGCTAATCCAAGAGAAGAGAAGCGACTACGATACTGCCTATGTTTATACGGAAACTGATGATTTTGACTTAACTTATTTCATCTATCATCAAGTAGACGTGGTAACTAAAGCGGTGAACTCGCTACATGATCATATAGAAGCGAAAAAAAGTGATTTCTATCAATTTATGGAATGGATTGATAAAAGCTCAGTATCTAAAGGCTTAAAAAGAGGCCAATTAGAAATATTAAAAGAAGCGGTGAAGCAGCCTGGTAAAACGTTTACCGTCAAGCAAGTGTCATTAGACCTTGATGTTAATGAAAATACAGCACGTACCTATTTGAACCAACTCGTTGAGCAAAAATTCTTAATGGCTTCCAAGTACAAAAGTAACAAAGCAATAATTTATCTGGCACCAGCCGGCTTGCGGGAGCGACTAAAAGTTTAGCGAGCCGCTTTCTGGTCTACGGTCGATTTACCCATGCCGTCATCCTGACGCACGTCAGGATCTAGGGTTCGATTGTGCAGGCGAACGCTTGCTCTCGCATTTCAACTTAGGCGGCATGACTTAGAACCCCTAAACACCTTTTGCCACGGAAGAACACGGAACGCACGGAAAAATAGGGATCAGATCTGAAAGGGATCTTGATGGTAAGGGCTTAGATTAGACTCAAGCAAAAGTGACAGGCAAAACAGAGACTGAATATGCAGGTTGGTTTGGGTGTTGTCTCTTATCTCGCCATCTTAACGAGCTCTTTTAACAATGGGGGCATGTTCAGAGTAGAGAGTTTTAAAGCGATTCAGGCAGGTGTAGCCGATGACTATCAGCATGTTGAACGTTTAGTCAGGGATGTACTTTTACAGCAAAATAGGGCGTGATATTACTTAGTTGGCGAGAGTCAGCTCAGGAAATTTTCGCTTGCCGGACTTCAGCCTAGTTTCAATAGCCACAGATGATTCACCCGTTTCAATAGCACTTGAACTAGCTACAGAGCGGCGGATCTGTGCTTGGCTTAATTCTTGATTTATCAGTGTTTTTACTCGTTGCGTCGTCATAGCTGTGCTCCTTATTAGCATGAGATTATTGCGAGAGTTATAACAGAAGCAATGTGGCATTGCTCATCGCTTACTCTGATTTTCTTCAGGCTGTCAGCTACATACGGCCATCGCGTAGTTCCTCGAAAGTAGGGAAGGGCGATTTTTCACGAAGTGATATTTCAGCGCCTAAATAATCCAGCATTTTCATTACCTTTCTCAGGCCTACGTCTCCCGAACGGCCCAGTTCAAATGCATTCAAAGTGGTGCGTGAAATGGCCAAATGATCAGCCATCTTTTGCTGTGATACTTTCTGCTGCAAGCGCAGCTCACGCACTGCTTGGCCTAATTCTAAATACGTCATAATGTACAGAATACTCTACATATATTGATTTATACTAGGTATTGTAGAGTATTTTGTACGTTTGTGAGAGGGGTTTTATTATTTGTTAAGCACATCAAACTGTTTTTCGCTGTCATCCTGACGCACGTCAAGATCTCATTCTTAAGACAGAAGTGCGAGATACCGTGGCGAGCACGGTAAGACGGCCAAGAAAGCGTTGTGTTACGTCCTATGCCGTCATCCTGACGCACGTCAGGATCTGATTTGGGGTTTTGTAGGCGAACGCTTGCTCTCGCATTACTTAAAGCCCTAAACACCTTTTGCCACGGAAGAACACGGAATCCACGGAAAAATAGGGATCAGATCTGAAAGGGATCTTGATGGGTAAGAGCCGAAAACCTAAACATCTTTGCAACGGAATCCACAGAGCCCGCGGAAAAATAGGGATCAGATCTGAAAAGGGCTCTTGATGGATAAGTATTTAACAATGGGTGGCACGTTAGACTCTCTAGCCGTCATCCAGACGCACGTCAGGATCTGATTTGGTATTTTGGTACTAGAGCGAGATACCGTGGCGAGCACGGTAAGACGGCCAAGAAAGCGTTGTGTTATGCCTTAAGCCGTCATCCTGACGCACGTCAGGATCTGATTTTGGTTTTTGGTACTAAGAGCGAGATACTGTGATGTAATTGAGCGATATATTACTCATATATAAAAATATCTATCCTTATTGAGTGTTAAATTGCTCATTTTAGAGTATCGTTACCGTTATTGAGCAATATATTTCACATTGGGCGAGCTATGGAATCGATCGTATTAACGATACAAATTTTCCATCAAGGTCACTGGCATGATGCCGCAGAATTAACCCTAAAGCAGCCACAGCTAGGACGAAGCAGCGCCGTACGGTTGGGCTATGACTTTGATTATGCTTTGCAATGGTTAGCAAGAGATGATGAGCATGCTTGCAGCCTAGCTTTGCCCATTGAGCTAATGATACCCAATGATGCAACCAGTTGGTTTGGTTTTTTAGATGATATTGTTCCTGCCGGTGCGGCGCGCCGTTATTGGATAAATCAGCTGGGGCTAGCCAACGCTTCATCTGGCAAACAAGATACCGAGTTGTTATGTAAAGGCACCATAGCGCCGGTAGGTAATTTGCGTATAAAAGAGGCGCTACCTGAGCTACCTGCTGGTAGCCGTCTTAAACAACGGCGTTTTCCCATTGCTGAGGTAGTGGAGCGTAATACGGATTTTTTAGAATATGCCCAACAAATGGGAGCGACCAGTGGCGGCGCAACCGGTGCCGGTGGTGAAGCACCTAAACTGCTACTGCGATGCTCGGCTGACGATGAAGTCTGGATAGATACGTTTCAAGATGATGTGCTTAATCCTGATGAACACTATTTAGTTAAATTCCCCCGTAATAATCGCAGCGCCATTGATTGCGATATTTTGCGCGCCGAATACCATTATTATCAAGAGCTGCAAAGCTTAGGCATGAGTACCATTAGCACGCACAATATGCGCCTGATAGAGGGGGAGTACTTTCCCTCTCTCTGGTTACCGCGTTTTGATGTAGCAATGGTTAACGGCCAACTAACCCGTTATGGGCTGGAGTCTGTTTACTCGGTATTGAATAAAGCGCCGGGGAGCTATCTTGATCAAGCAGCTACACTGCGAAACATACTCAATATGCTAGAACAACAATACCGAGTAACAGAGCAGGGTAATGAGTTTAATCGACAAGCCTTTGTTATTGAATGGGTCAAGCGAGACTTGCTGAATGTGGTTTTCGGTAATTCTGATAATCATGGCCGTAATACCGCCTTATTGAAAAAACCAGACGGTATTTGGTTATCCCCTATTTATGACTTTGCTCCTATGAAAGCGGATCCAGAGATGGTGCCGCGTACCATGACCTGGGGTAGCCCTTTAGAAGAGGGTGGCAATTACAACTGGCAGCTCATTGCTGAGCGATTAGCTGACTTAGTAGAGCCTCCGCTGTTGCTGGCCGAACTCGGCCAGCTTGCACAACAATTAACCGGGCTTAAGCAGCGACTGGAACATAGAGGAGTACCTGAACGCATTATCCGTATGCCAGTCATCGGCTTCGATTATCTAGATAAGAAATTACAAGGTTGGCAGCTGTGATGAAAAAACCGAGCCCTAATGAGCGTGAAGCGTTACTGATAAGTCTGTTAATGCAGCTGTTTACTGGCGAGATTACGGAGGGGCAACTGCTACGCACATTGAGAAAAGACCTGCTGAACATGTCGCAAACGGAATATGCCGCTCTAGTTAAAGTAAGCCGACGTACCTTATCGGATACAGAGCGAGACACCGGCAGTCAATCACTGGCCGTGCTAAATGCTATTTTTAGGCCTTTTGGTTTAAAAGCAGGTTTATTACCACGTAATCCCGCGCTAATGAAAAAGCTATTGGCTGAAGATACAGCGCCGGACTCAACTCGCTAAAGCAGCTTTACTAATGCCCATCAGAGTCTCGTATTAGTTTTTTGCCCTTTGCCCTTTGCCGTCATCCTGACGCACGTCAGGATCTCGCTTTTGATGTTTTGTCGGCGAACGCTTGCCCTCGCATTACTTAAAGCCCTAAACACCTTTGCCACGGAAGAACACGGAATCCACGGAAAAATAGGGATCAGATCTGAAAGGGATCTTGATGTTAAGGGGCGCTCTTAACATGGGTGTCTCGATAAACTCTGGCGGTTGAGTCTGCATAATAAGCCCTAAACCCAGATCTGCCACGGAATACACGGAAGAACACGGAAAGATCTCTTGATGTTAAGGGGCTCTTAACATGGGTGTCTTGTTAGTGCGCTCCTTAACATGGGGGTCTCGATAAACTTCTGGCGGTTGAGTCTGCATAATAAGCCCTAAACCCAGATCTGCCACGGAATACACGGAATACACGGAATACACGGAAGAACACGGAAAGGTCTCTTGATGTTAAGGGACGCTCTTAACATGGGTGTCTTGTTAGTGCGTTATTGTCGGCGAACGCTTGCCCTCGCATTACTCCGCAGGTGTAACCACATAGAGTAAAGGGTGAAGAGGACAACATAAACCAAGACGACACATCATAGTTTCTATTCTCAGTTTGTCTTCTTTACCCTTCACCGGCTTAACTCAGCTAGTCCCCTTTGCCCTTCACCCGCCAAGAGGCCTTTTTAGATTTTATCCCTATTTTTCCGCGGGTTTAGCGGGTTTCGTTGCAAGTAATGAAGTTTCAATATTTCGGCAATGGCGCAGCTTAGGTTTTAAGCCGTCATCCTGACGCACGTCAGGATCTCACTGTTAGTTTTGGTGCTTTAAGCTTGGCGCCTGGTGCTGGGCGCAGGGCGCTGATTTTCCCTAAAGCTCTCCGCTTTGCTGCCGATACTCATTTGTAACTAAGGGCAGAACACCGGCCGGTGGGCGGTTAAGCACTTGTACTTAAGGCAGCTGGTTCAGCAAGCAGCAAAAAAAACTAAAAAAACCTTAAAGTTTTTAACCCCCACGCCGATACCTTAATTAACAACGAAGCAGCTTCATCTTAAAGCTCAGCTTCATTACCAACACCGCATACCGGCATGGCGCCGGAACAAATCTCAACGGAGAGTTTAATTATGGCGATTACTGTTAATTCCAACATCTCGGCGATGACTGCCCAGCGTAACCTGACTAACTCTAGCAATGCATTGACCTCTTCCATGGAGCGTTTGTCTTCAGGTAGCCGCATCAACTCTGCGAAAGACGATGCCGCCGGTCTGCAAATTTCTAACCGCTTGAACTCACAGGTTCGTGGCTTGGGTGTGGCGATGAAAAATGCCAACGACGGCATCTCTATCGCCCAAACCGCAGAAGGCGCCATGCAAGAGTCCACTAATATACTGCAGCGTATGCGTGACTTGTCCTTGCAGTCTGCAAACGGCTCGAACTCTGCAGAAGATCGTAATGCGATGCAAAAAGAAGTTAGTGCTTTAAAAAATGAGCTGACGCGTATTGCTGAGACCACTTCTTTTGGTGGTCAAAAACTGTTGGATGGAAGTTTTGGTACTAAATCCCTACAAGTTGGTGCCCAAGCCAATGAAACTATTGGATTAACGCTATCTAGTACCAAAGCATCAAGTGTTGGTTCTGAACGTATTGAATTATTAGGAAGTGGTGCAAATACTGGTCTTGGTAGATTAACAGCATCAGCAGCAACGGCCGGTGCTAACAACGTTGCTGGAGGCGCACTTACTATTAACGGTCGAGGAGATGCTAAAACCGTAACTGTTGTTGGTACATCATCAGCAAAAACAATTGCTGAGCAGGTAAACTCAACTACCAGTGATACAGGTGTGAGTGCCTCTGCTAAAACTGAAGTCGAAATTAATAGTTTGAATACCGCAGGCTCTATCTCTTTTGATCTTAATGGTACAAGTATTTCTGCTAATGTAACTAATATAACCGACCTGACAGTTCTTAGTGACGCTATTAATGCCAAGTCTTCGGAGACAGGCGTAACAGCTGAAGCAACAGATGGCGGTGGTGTCAAATTAGTTGATGCTGATGGTAACGATATACTTATCGAAAACTTTGATCACGCTGGAGGTGCAGGTACTGAAACTATTGCTGTTATCGGTAAAGATCAGAAAGGAAGTAACACTGATACTGCAACTTTGACCCAAGGTACAACTAATTCAACACGAGCGATGGGCACTATCAGATTGGATTCTTCTGAGGCTTATGCAGTTACTGCAGCCGATGCAAGTGTTGGTACAGCTGGTGCATCGGCACTGGCTTCAGCTGATAAACTTGACCTTTCGACACAAAAAGGTGCTCAGGATGCGATATCTGTTATCGACGGTGCGTTGGCTCAGATTGACAACCAAAGAGCAGATCTTGGTGCGGTGCAAAACCGTTTAGGTAGCACTATCAACAACTTGGCTAACATTCGCGAAAACGCCGCTGCCGGTATGAGCCGGATCAAGGATGTGGACTTTGCCCAAGAAACCGTGAACCTGACCAAGCAGCAAATTCTGCAGCAGGCCGGTACTTCAATTTTGGCGCAAGCTAAGCAGATCCCACAAGCCGCATTGTCGCTCTTGGGTTAAGTTTTTAAATACATTAATCGGGGGCCTAGCCCCCGTTTTTGATTTAAGCTCTTTAGTTTAATAATGTTGAATGTTGAATGTTGAATGTTGAATGTTGAATTAGGTCTTTTCACTCAACATTCAACACTTACAACTCAACACTATTTAGAGTTCCGTGACTTTATTAAGCTAAACGGCGTCTTGTTTGTTAATCTGTATGGCTCTAGCTTGAGGATACATTATGGATACTTTGCCCCTACCACCTAAAGCACCGATGTTGGCGTCGGATTTACTGACCAAACAGCCTGCTGCAACCACGCAGCCCGCAGGCAGTAGCGCTACCCAAACTGCTCAAGCGGTGCAGGCGGCGGATAAAACTAACGCCAATCATCTTAAACCATCAGAGCACGTCGCCGAGCCATTAACGGCCGAGCAGTTAGCGGAACTTGCCGAGCAAATGGACTCGTTTGTGGGCAGTTTTAACCAACAGCTTAAATTTAGAGTAGATGAAGACTCGGGCCGGCATGTGGTGAGTGTGGTCGATAAAAAAAATGGTGATATTATTCGGCAAATTCCTACCGAAGAGCTGTTAGAGGTGATCGCACGCTTAGCCGAAGCCAGTACTGGGCTGCTTGATGCTAAGGCTTAATTTGGCTCAGTCACAGGAGATAACATTGTGGGCGACTTAAAATTACCGGGCGTTGGCTCGGGCTTTCCGATCCAAAATTTTGTTGATATTACGGTAAAAGCCGAGCGGGCGCCCAAAGAGCAACAGTTGGCACGCCGTGCTAACGATATTGAAGTACAGCTGTCTGCTTATGGCGGTTTAAAAGGCGTACTGGATGAATTCAAAACCTCGCTCAAAAAACTCGGCGAAGAAGAAGCTTTTCAAAAGCGCTCAACCAGTTTAAGCGAAAGTGGTTTTGTGAGCGCCAAAGCCGATAAAAACGCCGTGGCGGGTAGCTATAACTTGCAGGTAATTCAGCTGGCGCAAGCGCACAAATTAGGTTCAGAGGCAGTTGCACCGGATAAAGCGCTGGGCTCGGGTAGCCTAACTATGGGTGTAGGCGATGAGTCTTTTACCGTGAATATTGATAAAGACAAAAGCTCGCTGGCCGATGTGGCGGCGGCCATTAATAACGCCGAAGACAATAAAGGCGTGCGCGCCACGGTTATTACCGATGATGCCGGTTCGCGATTGGTGTATTTTGCCGATAAAACCGGTGAAGAGAGCCAAATATCAGTATCTAGCATCAGTAATAATGATGGTGAAGACGGTAACAGTTTAGCTGCGCTGGGTGTAACCAATGAAATTCAGGCCGCCAAAAATGCGAATATCACCATTGATGGTGCGTCGGTTACTAGCCAAAGTAATGAAATTAAAGATGCCATTGCCGGTGTAACTTTGGATCTTAAAAAAATAAATGATGCCACTGGTGATAAGCCCAACACCAAGCTGACCATCGGTTATGACAAGAGTGCAGTAGAAGGTAACTTAAAAGGCTTTGTTGAGTCGTTTAACAAAGTAGTTAACACCATTAATCAGTTAAGCAGCTATAACCCAGAAACGGAAAGAGCCGGACCATTAAACGGTGATGGCACAGCGCGTAACCTGAACTCAAAGATTCGCCAGTTATTGAGTGAGTCGGTAGAAGGCGCAGTGGCGCCCATCAAGAGCCTGACTGACTTAGGCATTACCACCAAACAAGACGGTACGATAGAGCTTGATAATGACTTACTGAAAAAACAGTTAACGGATAATTTCGATAAAATAGGTTTGTTATTTTCTTCAGAAAAGGGGGTCAGCAGCAAGCTAGATACCCTGATGGAAGAATTTGTAGGTAAAGAAGGCATTCTGACCAACAAAAACGAATCGCTTAACGAGCAGATGAAAAAACTGGAAAAAGAAGCCGATACCTTTTCTGAGTACATGGTGAATTTTGAACAGCGTACTTATAAGCAGTTTTCGGCCATGGACATGGCGGTGGCACAAATGAACCAGCAGCTTAGCTCGGTGATCAGTGCTTTCGAGAATATGCCGACCTTTGGCGGTAACAAGAAGTGAGTCTAATCAAGCAGTTACAACAGTTAGATGAAGTGTTGTTAGCCGAGTTTGCCGAGCCAGAGCAACTGCAAGCGGATACCATTGAGCAGCGCTTGGCTGAACGGGCGCGATTATTGCACTTACTTATGAATACGAAAAGTATGGACACAGACATGCTCGATGCCGAGCAGGTAAGTGAGCTGATTGAACGTTCGCGACAGCTAGCCGAACAGGCTGAGCACAGTCGTACGGCATTGGCAGAAAAATTAGCAAACATACAAAAAGGTCGGCGCTCGGTGCGGGCCTACGGTGATGTTAAAAAAAATTAATCAGGAGAAAAACATGCGCGGCTCCCTTAAAGCCTATAAATCGGTAGCAGTAGACAGCCAGCGAGACATCGCCAGCCCGTACCGAATCGTACAAATGTTATTGGCGGGTGCATTAGAGCGACTGGCCAAGGCGCGTTCTGCCATAGAGCAAGAAAAGTTTAGCCAGCGCGGCGAGCTGATTGGCAAAACCATTACCATTGTGCAGCAGCTGCAAGCCTCGCTGGACATGGAAGCGGGTGGCGAAGTTGCCGCTAACCTAGAAAATTTATACGATTTTATGGTGCGCGAGCTAATGCTGGCCAACAGCGAAAACAGCAGCGAGCGCTTAGAAGGCGTCAGCCGCCTGTTACGTGAAATTAAAGAAAGCTGGGATGCGATTCCGGTTGAGCAACAAGCCGTACCTGCATAAGGTTAGGCTTGTTGACTAAAGAACCGAGTATTGGCTTAGTCCTGTACTCGGTTTTTTTATGTCTAAAAATAAAAGACATTTTCGCAACGGAATCCGCAGACCCCACGGAAAAATTAAGATGAGATAAGGGCGAAAAATGATCTTGTTGAGGTTAAAACAGCCGTCTTCCTGACGCACGTCAGGATCTGATTTTGGGTTTTAGTGCTAAGAGCGAGATACCGGGGCCGTCATGCTGAACTTGATTCAGTAACGGTATGACGGCCAAGAGCGGTGTTTGTGTTTAATGCCGTCATCCTGACGCACGTCAGGATCTAGCTTTAAGCTTTAATACTAAGTGCGAGATACCGGGGCGAGCCCGGTAAGACGGCCAAGAGCGGTGTTTGTGTTTTAAGCTGTCTTCCTGACGCACGTCAGGATCTCGCTTTAGGCTTTAATACTAAGTGCGAGATACCGGGGCAGGCCCGGTAAGACGGCCAAGAGCGGTGTTTGTGTTTAATGCCGTCATCCTGACGCACGTCAGGATCTCGCTTTCGGCTTTAGTGCTAAGTGCGAGATACCGGGGCGAGCCCGGTACGACGGCATAGAACCAGAGCGGTGTTTGTGTTTTATGCTGTCATCCTGACGCACGTCAGGATCTCGCACTTATGCCGTCCTCCTGATGACCATCAGGATCTCGCTTTAGGCTTTAGTGCTAAGAGCGAGATACCGGGGCGAGCACGGTATGACGGCACAAGACCCGAGCGGTGTTTGTGTGTTAAGCCGTCTTCCTGACGAACGTCAGGATCTCGCTTTAGGCTTTAGTGCTAAGAGCGAGATACCGGGGCGAGCCCGGTATGACGGCACAGGACCAGAGCGGTGTTTGTGTGTTAAGCCGTCTTCCTGACGCACGTCAGGATCTGGCTTTAGGCTTTAATACTAAGTACGAGATACCGGGGCGAGCCCGGTACGACGGCTTAATGAACAACCCAGGGCGGTGTGTCTGTCTTTATGCCGTCTTCCTGACGAACGTCAGGATCTCGCACTTATGCCGTCCTCCTGATGACCATCAGGATCTCGCTTTAGGCTTTAATACTAAGAGCGAGATACCGTGGCGAGCACGGTATGACGGCACAGGACCAGAGCGGTGTTTGTGTTTAATGCCGTCATCCTGACGCACGTCAGGATCTCGCACTTATGCCGTCATCCTGACGCACGTCAGGATCTGGTTTTGGGTTTTAGTGCTAAGAGCGAGATACCGTGGCGAGCACGGTATGACGGCATAGTGATAGCGCCAAGCTAAGCTAAGAACGGTTGGCTTTATGTCGTCCGCTTCACTCTTTACACTTCACCCTTCACGAAAGAGCCTAGATTTGATCTAGGTCAATCTTAGGTGGTTTGAGCGCTTAGCCTGGCTCGAGTTTTTTTGACGCTTGTGTCAGAATTACGGCAGTTACTTGCATACCGCCCCCTTGGTGATGCTATGCTGTGCCCTGAAATGGGGTTAAGCAGTATTACAAAGCCTCTTGAATTTTGAATAACAAATTGAATTGTAAGGATATAATTCCTATGAGCTTTAACGGCTGCGTCTTGATTATGGATCACCACCAAGAACGACGCTTGCGGCTGGAAGCCATACTGTCTTTTATGCAGGTAGAATGGCGCAGTGGTAGTCGGGCGGAAGATCAAACCTGGTTACAAAGTCAGCCACAAAACTTGACGGTTTTAGCCGGGGACACGGACGTTTCTTTAGCACAGTTATTAGAAACCTTCCCTCATCACGCCTTTATTAGCTTGGTCGATACGGATTGTCGGCACGCTAACTTACTCGGCTGCCTTAATTCGCTAACGTATGACGAGCTCACCTCACTGCTGTTGCAAGCACAACACTGGCAGCCGGTATTGGCGACTGCTGAGCAAGACTGCCGGCTGCATGAGTTATTAATTGGCGACAGTAGCGCCATGTGTGAGGTAAAAAGCCTGATCCGCCAAGTGGCCAACAAGCCAGCCAACGTCTTGTTGTTGGGTGAGTCTGGCACCGGTAAAGAAGTAATCGCCCGCGCAATTCACGAATTATCGTTACAAGCCAAAGGGCCTTTTGTTCCCATTAACTGCGGGGCTATTCCTGCTGAGCTATTAGAAAGTGAGCTGTTTGGCCATGAAAAAGGTGCTTTTACCGGCGCGGTATCGGCCCGTAAAGGACGGTTTGAGCTGGCAGAAGGCGGTACGCTGTTTTTAGATGAAATTGGCGATATGCCGCTGCCGATGCAAGTAAAATTGCTGCGGGTATTGCAAGAGCGCACCTTTGAGCGGGTGGGCGGCACGCGTTCTATTAGCGCGAAAGTGCGAGTAATAGCGGCCACGCACCGCGATTTAGAGCAGATGATTGTTGAGCAGCGCTTTCGTGAAGACTTGTATTATCGCTTAAATGTGTTCCCGATTGAAGCGCCGGCCCTGAGCCAGCGCCAAGACGATATTCCGCTGTTGCTTAATGAGTTGATTGCGCGCCACCGACTAACCCATAACGCGCAGTTATCGTTTGCTCGCGATGCGATTGATTCGCTGAAAAAGTGGCATTGGCCGGGTAACGTGCGCGAATTGTCTAACCTTGTAGAGCGCATGTTTATTTTGTGCCCTAACCAAACGGTGCAGTTAGCTGATTTACCCATTAAGTATCGTTCGTTAACCGACGAACAGTTGTTGGTGCACCCTTTCGATGAGCTAGACGAGCGCGATGCATTAGCGTCGATGTTTCACACCGATGAGCCAGAAGTAGAAAGCGAGGCGGATTTTTTTGATTTTCAAAACCTAGATGACGGCACTTTGGATGATGCCGGAGAATTCGCAATAGGCGCAGAAGCAGAGGCGGCGTTTATGTCTCATGCGTTGTCGGCGGAGGGGGTTAATTTAAAAGAAATGTTGGCGAACATTGAAATGGACATGATTGGCCAGTCGTTAGCAGTAAATGATGGCGTAGTAGCCAGAGCCGCCGAACACCTAGGCATGCGCCGCACCACCTTAGTTGAGAAAATGAAAAAGTACGGCATCACGAAGTGATAGCCATCAGCGGTAAGCTTTCAGCTGTCAGATAAACAAGACCCTTCGGGAGCTATAAGCTTGAAGCGGTATGCGATCAGCCAATACCGACTTTATAGCCCAGCGGAGCAGGATGATTTTAAATGTCTGCAAAGGGCACTGGACCCCCGCCTTCGCGAGGGTGACGATAGGGGGAAGGCAGCGCTTTAGCTGCAGGTGCTGCGGAGCAGGATGGTGTTTAAATGTCAGCAAAGGACACTGGCCCCCCGCCTTCGCGAGGGTGACGATAGGGGTAAGGCAGCGCTTTAGCTGCTGGGCCTGCGGAGCTGGATAGTTTTAAATGACTGCAAAGGGCACTGGACCCCCGCCTTCGCGAGGGTGACGATAGGGGTAACCTGCGCTTTAGCTGTAGGGACTGCGGAGCAGGATGGTGTTTAAATGCCTGCAAAGGACACTGGACCCCCTTCGCGAGGGTGACGATAGGGGTAAGCCTGCGCTTTAGCTGCTGGGACTGCGGAGTAGGATGGTTTTTAAATCTCGCTGAGACGGGACTGTCAGCTACTCTTTATTCCAAATATGGCCAGCCTATAAAGGTCACTGGCTCGAGGACTTATCTGTAAACTTATGGTTACAGCTGATCGCTTACAGCTTTCCCTTCGATCTGATCATTATTTTTCCGTGTCCTTCCGTGTATTCCGTGGCAAAAGAGTTTAGGTGTTATGTTGTCCGCTTCACGCTAAATAGTGGCGTGGCGTATTTGGGCTGACACCCATTCTGACACTAATACTGTGGCCAGTATCATCATAAAAATCACGCTCACCTGACTCCACGCTAGGCTATTGATAGCGGCATTCAGTTGTAGACCGATCCCCCCCGCCCCGACCATGCCTAGCACGGTAGATTCACGAATGTTAATGTCCCAACGATAAACACTGATCCCGGCAAAGGCTGGCATTACTTGGGGTAATACGCCATAGCTCATTACCTGGGCGCGGCTGGCACCGGTGGCACTAATCGCCTCTACTGGTGCGGTGTTTATCTCTTCTATTGCCTCATAAAGCAGTTTGCCTACAAAGCCAACTGAGCGCAGGGCGATGGCAATAATTCCCGCTAACACGCCAGGCCCAAGAATGGTCACCAGCAGCATGGCCCAAATTAATGAGTTAATGGATCGAGAAGCCACAATAATAACCAGTGCCACACTGCGAATGGCTGGGTGGGGGCTGGTGTTGCGGGCCGCTAAAAAAGCCACGGGAAAAGCCATCGCCACCCCCAGCGCCGTGCCTAGAGTAGCGATATTAAGCGTGTCCCACATTGGCTGCCAAAGATGCTGTGCATAGCTCCACTCGGGTGGCAGCATACGGCTAACCAAGTCGACACCTTGGCTACCGGCATCTTCTACAAACACCCACATGGTGTTGTCAGATATTTGTTTCCAGCACAGTAAAAAAAGACAGACTCCCGCTAGCCAAGCCAAATAGCTTAGCCATTGGGCTCGGGTGGTGCGCAGGCGCCAAGTGGGTACACTCTGCTTAGGGTTATTGACTAACATAGCGATATCCTATTTATTGGGTCCAGCGACGCACATAGCTCGAGCCATACTCAGACAGCAGCACAAAGGCAATAATGATCAGTAAGATAGCGGCCGAGGTGTCGTACTCATAACGGCTGATGGAGGTGTTAAGGGTAGCGCCAATGCCGCCCGCTCCCACAATGCCGATGATCGCCGATTCACGGAAGTTAATGTCCAAGCGATACATTGAAAGCCCAATTAGGCGCGGCATTACTTGTGGCTGCACGGCGTAATTGATGATTTGCCACCAGCTCGCACCAGTGGCGCGTATTGCTTCCACTTGGTGCCAGTCGAGATCTTCGATGTCCTCAGCCAACAGTTTCGCGATAAAGCCAATGGTTGCAAAGGCGAGGGTTAACATTCCCGCTAAGGGGCCAAAGCCGAACATCACCACAAATAGAATCGCGATAATGATCTCTTGAAAGGTGCGCGACACCGTAATAATACTGCGGCAGAGATAGTAAACCGGCCAGGGTGATATATTACGCGCAGCGCCCAGGCCAATGGGCACGGCCAGCGCCACGCCAATAACCGTGGCGGTGAGCGTCATGGATAAACTTTCGAGGATGCCCTCGTAAATGTCGCTGGAGCGGCTGGCGAAGTCTGGTTGAGCAAATGCCGCCAAAAAGTTAAGGCCGCGACCCGCACCCTCAATAACCCGATCCCAATTCACATCGACTGTTGACAGGGCAAGTATCAAATAGGCTGCTAGGCCCAATGTTAATCCCCAGCGCCATTTAGCACTCTGGATGAGCGGTAATCTCCGCCAGTGCCCCCGCTGTGCTAGCTGTTGACGATTCATATGGCTTCACCAGGCGTGCAAGATAACGGCCGCAATACCTGCTGGCCTACGGTTTGCCTTTCTTTCACCTCGCCATCCACATCGCCATTTAATTGACTCTCACACTCTTCCTCTCCATAAATAGTGGTGAGTGCCTGTGTATCAAGCTCTTGTGGGGGGCCATCAAATACAATTTTACCGGCGCGCAGCCCAACAATACGATCCGCAAATAGCTGAGCGAGGGCGACGTCGTGGATATTAATAATGGCCGCTAGCTGGCGCTCGTTACAGAGCTCGCGGATCAGGCGCATAATGAGCCGTGATGTTTTAGGATCAAGGCTTGCTGTAGGTTCATCCACCAGTAATACGTTAGGTTGCTGGATGAGTGCTCGAGCAATACCTACGCGTTGGCGCTGGCCACCAGAGAGGGCGTCGGCACGTTTGTCTATGGCATGGGATAAACCCACCCGCTCCAACAACCGAAAGGCTTCGGTGATATCTGCTTGCGTATAGCGGCGTAAAAAACTACGCCAGAACCCCACATAACCGAGGCGTCCCGAGAGCACATTTTCCATTACCGTTAGGCGTTCTACCAAGGCATACTCTTGAAAAATCATGCCCATGGAACGACGTGCTCTACGCAAGTTTCCACCCGAGAGACCGGTTAGTTCGGTGCCCTCTAGGCGAATGCTGCCACTGGTGGGTTCTACTAAACGATTCACGCAGCGGATCAGGGTACTCTTACCTGCTCCAGAAGGACCGATCAGCGCCATCACCTGGCCCGGTGGCAGAGTTAGATCGATTCCCACCAAGGCATGATCACCCGTGGGATAGCGCTTATTAACCTGAGAGAGGGTCAGCACAGCGTTGCTTCCTTTATTTAAACGTTAAAAAACGAGATTCGATGAAAGAACCCCGTCAGCGTTACTGGGCTTAGCTACATTTGTAAGTCACGTCGTTTGCCTCATCTATGGTTCGGATCACCGCCCAGTGCTCTTTAAAGGTAATGGGGATAAATTGTGACTCACCCGAGTTGGCGAATTCATTCTTTAAGGCGCTGCCTTCCCAGTTATAGCTAAAAAAGGCATTTTGGACTTTTTTGGCAAGATCCGGGTGAAGGTTGTAGACGTGCCCATAGCCAGTAGTGGGGAAGGTTTGAGATGTGTAGAGAATTTGGTAGTCATCGGCATTGATCACGTCGCGAGCGAGCATGCGGTTAGATACGGAGTTGGCAATGGCCGCCGCTTCATAGTCTTTATTGATGACGCCTAAGATGGAGTTGTCGTGGGAGCCAGAAAAAGCCGTATCAAAGTCTTTTTCTGGCACCAAGTCAAACTCACTATTGAGCAGGGCAGAGGGCGCTTTAAAACCAGAGTTAGAGGTTGGCGAGGTGAAAGCCATGCTACGACCCGCCAACTCAGCCACCGTCTCAATACCACTGCTTGGGTAAGTTATAATCTCCATCTCGTAGCCAAAACTGCCGTCTGCAGCGGCCATCATGGTGAACGGCACAAAACCGGCGCAGTTTACTGCAATGGGGTTAGAGCCGGTGTTAAAGCCGGCCACATGGAGACGCCCAGCGCGCATTGCCTCTAGTTGGGCGGCATTGGACTGCACTGGGAAAAACTGCACTTTTTTACCGGTGACCGTCTCCATGTGCTTAAGAAAGTCAGACCATACTTCGGCATATACGGCAGGATCTTCTACTGGGGTATAGGAAAAGACCAGAGTGCTAGGGTTGATCCACTGCGACTCATCCGTCGGCAGATCCGCAACTAAATCGCCATTGGCGTCAGTAAAGCGCGAAGATAGATTGGCACTGGCAGTCATGCTAATAGTGGCAAGTGCGCCTGCTATGGTGGCAGCCAGCAAGGTACGAGATAAGGGGGTATTCATCATGGTAACTCCGAAGCTTAATAAAGCTGAATAACGAGTGGGCAACTGCAGTAACCATGACGCTTACTTATGACAATACAGAGTCTGTGCGGTGACAAGCCTGTTAAGGAAAACCCCTTCGGAGTGTTGAGTTGTTAGTGTTGAATGTTGAGTTAAAAACTCGGCTTTGTGACTTTTGTAGGCTATCGCTTTAGCTGCAGGTCCTGCGGAGCAGGATGGTTTTAAATGTCTGCAAAGGACACTGGACCCCCGCCTTCGCGAGGGTGACGATAGCGGGGAAGGCAGCGCTTTAGCTGCAGGGACTGCGGAGCAGGATGGTTTTTAAATGCCTGCAAAGGACACTGGACCCCCGCCTTCGCGAGGGTGACGATAGGGGTAAGCCAGCGCCTTAGCAGCAGGGACTGCGGAGCAGGATGGTTTTTAAATGTCTGCAAAGGACACTGGACCCCCGCCTTCGCGAGGGTGACGATAGCGGGGAAGGCAGCGCTTTAGCTGCAGGGACTGCGGAGCAGGATGGTTTTTAAATGTCTGCAAAGGACACTGGACCCCCGCCTTCGCGAGGGTGACGATAGGGGTAAGCCAGCGCTTTAGCAGCAGGGACTGCGGAGCAGGATGGTTTTTAAATGTCTGCAAAGGACACTGGACCCCCGCCTTCGCGAGGGTGACGATCGGGGTAAGCCAGCGCTTTAGCTGCGTGCTAGGTTGCTCTTACCAATAATACCCTTGGTACTTTTCGACCTTATCTCATGTTAATTTTTCCGCGTCCTTCCGTGGATTCCGTTGCGAAATAGATTTTGACCTTATCTTGTACTCTTCACTCCTCATTAGATTGGCATGCATATTGAATGGTTAGGTTATTACTCTTTTATGTTATGCGTGCTATGCCTGTTGATGTTCAGCCTTCTTTGAGTATGACTGCCTTGGTTAATGCTATGCCCAGTGGCGTGGTGTGGTTGGATGGCCGGGGGCGGGTGGCGTTGGTTAATCCGGTCGCACAAAGTATGTTGGGTGAACCGTTGCAAGGTGTGGCGTGGCCGACGGTGATTGAGCGGGTGTTTGCGCCGCAACCGGATGATGGACTGCAAGTTTCTCTTAAAGATGGTCGGCGTATTCAACTGGCCATTTCTCATATTGAAGGCCAGCCCGGTCAGTTAATTCAGCTCACCGATATGACACCCACTCGTGCTTGGGTAGAGCAGCAAAGCCATGCCCAGCGCTTGGCGGCGTTAGGGCAAATGGCCGCCACATTGGCCCATCAAATTCGTACTCCTTTATCTGCCGCCATGTTGTATGGCGCGAACTTGGCGGCCCCGCACCTTAGTAACCGTCAGCGTGAGTTGTTTCAACAGCGTTTGGTGGCGCGGTTAAACGATATAGAACGTCAAATAAGTGACATCTTACTGTTTGCACGGCCCGATCAAGCGCCGCTGGCGGGTAAACTGGATTTAACGGTGTTGCTGCCTGAGTGTGTTGAGGCCGCGAGCTCTTTGCTGGTGACCAAGGGCGCCAAGTTAACCTTGTCGAACACCATGAGTGGCCCGACTTTAGTGCTGGCCAATGCTCATGCGCTGCAAGGGATCGTGTTGAATTTGCTAGAAAATGCCACCGAAGCGGGGGCGAGCGAGCTTAATGTGCTGCTAGTGGCGGCACCAGATAATGAAGTTGAAATTAGGGTGCAGGATAACGGCAAAGGCATGGATGAATACTTGCTGAATAAGGTATTCACGCCGTTTTTTACCACCCGCAGCCAAGGCACTGGCCTGGGGTTAGCTGCGGTAATGGCAGTTATGCGCGCCCACCAAGGCCGTGTAACAGTGCAGTCGGTATTAGGTGAAGGCAGCTGTTTCAGCCTGTTTTTGCCTCTGGCAAAAGTACCTTAAAGACTAGATATTTTTTGCCACGGAATACACGGAATACACGGAAGAACACGGAAAAATAGTGATCAGATCTGAAAGGTATTTAATTGGTGAGATCTTAACTAAAACAGCGGCGAACACCGTATTTCAGCTGTCATCCTGACGCAAGTCAGGATCTCGTTTGAGGCTTTGGTACTAAATGCGAGGTACCGAGTCCGTTATGCCGATACTGAATCTAGTTCAGCATGACGTAGATTTAGTATCGGTAAGACAGCCTAAAGCGGTAACTTTCTCCAGCTGAGCGTTAAGCTCTAGATTTTGTACTTACCAATAAGATTTTTTCGCTCTTATCTCATCTTAATTTTTCCGTGGGTTCCGTGGATTCCGTGGCAAAGAGATTTTAGGTTTGGTGTTAGACATTAAGGACACTTTCATGAGCAATGATGTAGCGCCTAGTGTGGTTGATATTTTAATTGTTGAAGACGATGCCGGTTTGCAAGAGGCGTTGCAAGATACGCTGTTGTTGGCAGGGTACTCGTGCGCGGCTGCCAGTAGCGCTGAAGATGCTATTGTGTATTTGCAACAACATACAGCCAAGCTAGTGATTACCGATGTACAAATGGCGGGCATGGATGGCTTAGGGTTGTTGGAGTGGATCAACCGCCGAATACCTGGTTTGCCGGTGTTGGTGATTACGGCGTATGCACAGGTGTCGGGGGCAGTGGCGGCGATTCGTGCGGGAGCCGTCGATTATTTGGCGAAGCCGTTTACGCCCGATGCGTTGCTGGCGGTGGTGTCGCGCTATTTAATGCAGCCCGCAAATAATAATGGTGACCCAATAGTGGGCGATGCCAGCAGCGTTCAGCTCTTACAATTGGCCACTCGCGTGGCAGAGTCGGGCGCGAGTGTGATGATCAGTGGCCCCAGTGGCACCGGTAAAGAGGTGTTGGCGCGATTTATTCATAATAAATCGGAACGCGCTAATGCCGCTTTTGTGGCGATTAACTGCGCTGCTATTCCAGAAAACATGTTGGAAGCTACGTTATTTGGTTATGAGAAAGGCGCCTTTACCGGTGCGGTGCAGACGAATCCGGGCAAGTTTGAGCAGGCTAACGGTGGCACCATCTTGTTGGATGAAATTACCGAGATGGACTTAAACCTGCAGGCTAAGTTGCTGCGGGTGTTGCAAGAGCGCGAAGTGGAGCGCTTAGGCGGGCGCAAAACCATTGCGCTTGATGTGCGTGTATTAGCCACTAGTAATCGCGATTTGCGTAAAGCGGTGAGCGAGGGGCGGTTTCGGGAAGACTTATTTTATCGGTTAAATGTGTTTCCGCTGCATTGGCCGGCGTTAGTGGAGCGCCCTGGCGATATTGTGCCATTAGCGGAGTATTTGCTGCAGCGCTATGCCAAAGAATTGGGCCGCGGGCCATTACAATTAAATGAACAAGCCAAGGCCAAATTGCAGGCGTGGCACTGGCCGGGTAACGTGCGCGAGCTGGGTAATGTGATGCAACGGGCGCTTATTTTGGCTCAGGGCCATGATATTGCCGCCGCCGATATTTTGCTGGATGATTTGCATGCGCCGGCAAAAGTGCCGTCAGCTATCATTCACACCCGTGACGATAACGGGAATAGTGAGCGTGGCAGTCATTCTGCTGTGGCCAATGAGCCTCAAGGAACGGATTTAGGCAGTGAGTTGGTGAGCCAAGAACAGCAAATTATTTTGCAAGCCTTGCAGGTTTATGGTGGCAGCCGCCAAGAGGTAGCCGAAAAGTTGGGCATTAGCCCCCGCACCCTGCGCTATAAACTGGCGCGGATGCGCGAGGCCGGGGTGGAGGTTTAAACACAGCGCCAAGCTAAGAGAAAGCCGTACGCTCTACGTCATACGCCTTACGACAAAACCAAACCGTATTTTCTTTAACGTATAGCGTACAGCGTTAAACGTACAGCTTTCACTTAGCTGTGTTTTTGGGGCTGTTGTATATATACTGGCCCGTTGTTTGCATTACCTTGTTATCTTCTTTACCTTCTGTTGTTTTAAATTTAGGGGAGCCTCTGACTATGGATATTAAAGCCTCGGCATTATTATCAGAAATGCAGGCGATGCAAAGCGAGCTGCAACCGTTGGCACCGGCTAATAATATTGCGCCGCAACAAGACTTTTCTGCCGTGCTGTCTCAGGCGGTGAACAGTGTGAACGGGCTACAGAAAAGTACCGACTCGTTGCGAACTCGTTTCGAAATGGGCGACCAAGCGGTTAGCTTAGAAGAAGTGATGATTTCGTCGCAAAAGTCGAGCCTCGCCTTTGATGCCACGGTGCAAGTACGTAACAAGGTCGTAGAAGCGTATAAAACTATTATGAATATGCCGGTATGAGGATGTAATTGGTGGCTGATAATCCGTTGGTTAATGCCGACAAATCTGCACTAGCCACCAGCGAGGGCAATTCACTGGAGGCCGAAGAGCAAAAAAGTACGCCTCTTGCCTTGCTGGGCAATGCCGACATCTTGCGTCAGGTCATTATTGTGCTGGCGCTGGCTATTTGCTTGGCGTTGGCGGTTTTTTTGTTGCTGTGGGGCAAAGAGCCCGAAATGCGCCCGTTGGGCGTGTATAACAATCAAGAATTGATTGAGACTCTCGATTTTTTAGATGCACAAAAAGTTGATTATCAAATAGAAGGCAGCACGGTTCTGGTGCGTGCCGATAAGTTTTCTGACATTCAGTTAAATCTACGCCGCTCGGGGCTGAGTCAAGCGCCGCCTGAAGGCGACTCCATTTTATTATCTGACCCGGGTTTTGGCATTAGCCAACGCTTAGAGCGTGAGCGGCTTAATTTGAGTCGAGAACGCCAGCTGGCACGGGTAATAGAGCAGTATAATAGTGTGGCTCAGGCGCAAGTGCTGCTGGCCATCCCCCGTGAAAACGTCTTTGTGCGCGATAAGCGACAACCCAGTGCTACGGTGTTACTTAACTTGCGCCGGGGCAGTACGCTGCGTCAAGAAGAAGTGGACTCTATTGTAGATACGGTGGCGTCTGCGGTGGCAGAAATGTCGCCAGACAAGGTGACGGTGACCGACCAAAATGGGCGGCTGCTAAATTCTGGCTCACAAGATCCGTTATCGGCCCGTACCCGTCGAGAATTTGAACTGCAGCAAAAGCAAGAACGCGAATACCGACAAAAAATTGACTCTATTTTAAGCCCAGTGTTGGGTTTGGGTAACTACACCGCCGAAGTAGACTTGCGACTCGACTTTACGCGTAAAGAACAAACCGTAAAAACCTATAACCCTGACCAACCTGCAGTGCGATCAGAAATGGTCATGGAAGATAGCACCTCGGGCTTAGGCGCGCTGGGTATTCCGGGGGCATTAACCAACCAGCCTCCGGGGGAGTCGGATATTCCCGAAGATGCCACCGGATTAACGGCTCAAGAACAACGTCGTCATGACCGTTCGCGCAAAGAAGCGACCCGTAACTTTGAACTGGACACCACTATTCGTCACAGCCAAAGCTCGACCGGTGAGATTAGCCGGTTATCGGTGTCGGTGGCGGTGGATCATAAAACCATTATTAATGAAGATGGCACCACAGAGCGAGTAGCGCTTAATCAAGAAGAGTTGGTACGCATCGATCGCTTGCTGCGTGGCGGCTTAGGCTTTGATGTAAGCCGAGGCGATGCTATTGAAGTGGTAGCGGTACCCTTTAATCGCCCGGTAATGGACGATATTTTTGGGGTGCCGTTTTATGAAAAAGCGTGGTTTATGCACCTGTTGCGCATTATTGGCGCGGTGATCGTGCTGGTGGTGCTGCTGCTAACGTTGGTGAGGCCCATGGTACGCCGCTTGTTGGGTAACGAAGAGTTGCCGGATAAAGTTGATTTAGATGGCCAAAACGCCTTGTTGGGTAGTGAAGATCTTACTTTGTTAGCGCAACAAGCCGAACAAGACGAAGGCATGTTTGGTATTCGTGAAGGGCGCTTGCAGTTGCCTGACTTAAATAAAGATGAAGATGTGTTGTTGGCTATTCGAGCGTTAGTGGCCAATGAACCCGACTTGGCAGCACAAGTAATAAGAGACTGGGTGAGAGCTGATGACTGATAAAGAACAGCTAATGGTGACCGATGAGCAGCGAAAGCTACTTGATAATATTACCGGTACCGAAAAAGCCGCTTTGCTGATGCTCAGTTTGCGCGAAGAAGATGCTGCGCAAATATTTCGCCACCTCGACCCCAAACAAGTGCAGCGCCTTGGTATGAAAATGGCGGCTGTAGGTGATTTTGGTCCCGACCGCGTAGGGGCCGTACACCGTTTGTTTATTGAAGATATTCAGCGCTTCACCAAAATTGGAGTGGGCAGCCAAGACTTTGTGCGCAATGCGCTAGTGGCGGCATTGGGTGAAGATAAAGCTGGGCGACTGGTGGATCAAATTTCTGCCGGTGCGGGCTCGCGCGGTCTAGATTCATTAAAGTGGATGGATGCGCGCCAAGTGGCGGGCATTATTTTGAACGAGCACCCACAAATTCAAACCATTGTGTTGTCTTATCTCGATCCTGAACAAGCGGCAGAAATATTACAGCTATTTGCCGAGCCGGTACGACTGGATTTAGTAATGCGTATTGCCGAGCTAGAAGAAGTACAACCGGCAGCACTGCAAGAGCTAAACGATATTATGGAAAAACAGTTTGCCGGCCAAAGTGGTGCCAAGGCCGCCAAAATGGGCGGCCTAAAAGCAGCTGCCAGCATTATGAACTATTTGGATACTTCGGTAGAGGGTGTGCTAATGGAGTCCATTCGTGATGAAGACGAAGAAATGAGCATGAAGATCCAAGACCTAATGTTTGTGTTTGAAAACTTGATCGACGTAGACGATCGTGGTGTACAAATGTTGCTGCGTGAAGTAAATGGTGAGCTGTTGCAACGGGCGCTTAAAGGCGCTGACGATCAGTTAAAAGAGAAGTTTTTACGTAATATGTCTAAGCGCGCTGCTGAGTTGTTGCAAGACGACTTAGAAGCCATGGGGCCGGTGCGGGTGAGTGATGTAGAGCTGGCGCAAAAAGATATTTTGGCGACGGCGCGGCGCTTGGCCGATAACGGTGATCTGATGCTGGCTAAAGGTGGCGGAGACGACTTTATATGAGCCGTCATCCTTACGGCGCTAAGCCTGGGCGCATTCCTGCCGGGCCGGATGCAGGCACTGCGTCTGATTGGCCGTGGCCTGATATGTCATCTGACAAACCACAGGCGACAACACAGCAGGCGCTTAATATTAAGCGCCAGCCTGAGCAGCCGGCCCCCGAGCCTGAACTGTTTGAACCCGAGCCTGCGCCATTAACCGCCGAAGCGCTAGAAGCCATTCGCCAAGCCGCTTATGAAGAAGGCTTCGAGCAAGGCAAGCAAGAGGGAATAACGGCGGGGCAAGAAGAAGGCCGCTTAACCGGTTTGCAGCAAGGCCACGAAGCCGGTCTTGAGCAAGGGATAGAGCAAGGCTTGAATGAGGGCCGAGAAAAGTCTAAACAGCAAAGCCAGCAATGGCAGCAGTTGCTTGAGCAGTTGCAGGCACCTTTGGCACAAATAGATAAAGTGGTAGAACAAAGCCTGGTTACACTTGCACAAGAGCTGGCCCGCAATTTATTGAAAGCCGAAGCGACGACGTCACCTCAGCTATTATTGGCCACAGTACAAGAAGCCATGTCGGCGTTGCCCGACAGCGAGAGCAAAATTACCTTATATTTACATCCCGATGATTTGGCGATTATTGAACAGCACTTTGATGAAAAAAGTCGTGAACAGCGCCATTGGCAGTTAATGAGCGAGCCCAGCCAAGCACGTGGTGATGTGCGGGTAAAAACGGCGCTATCGGAATTAGATGTAAGCTTAGCGCGGCGCATAGACGAGCTAATGAGCAATTTTATGAAAGCCAACTGGGCACGATTCCATGACGCTTCTTAAGCGCCTAAATAATTATAATACCCAAGGTTTAACCCCTGCGATGTCGGCCAGTGGCAAACTCACCCGCGTAGTGGGCTTAACCCTAGAAGCCGTCGGTTGCACCGCAGCCGTGGGCAGCCAGTGCAAAATTCAAACCCAGTTTGGCGATATGGACGCCGAAGTAGTGGGTTTTTCCGATGATAAACTGTTTTTAATGCCCAGCGAATCCCTTAAAGGGGTGATCCCCGGCGCGCGCGTAACGCCCGTTGGCCAGGGCGAGGGTATTCCGGTGGGTATGGAATTGCTGGGGCGCGTTATTGATGGCATTGGTCAGCCGTTAGACGGCCTTGGCCCCATTGTGACCAGCCAAAATGCCGACTTTACGGCGCAGCGCATTAATCCCATGTCTCGCAAACCCATTAGAGAACCCATGGACGTGGGGGTGCGCGCCATTAACGCGCTTATTACCGTTGGCCAAGGGCAACGTATGGGGCTGTTTGCCGGCTCCGGCGTGGGTAAAAGTGTGTTACTAGGCATGATGACTCGTGGCGCAAAAGCCGACGTGGTCATTGTGGGCTTAATTGGTGAGCGGGGCCGAGAAGTAAAAGAGTTTATCGACGAAATATTAGGGGATGAAGGCCGAGCGCGTTCGGTGGTGGTGGCGGCTCCGGCCGACTCGTCGCCATTAATGCGCTTAAAAGGCTGTGAAACTGCGCTAACGCTGGCCGAGTATTTTCGGGATCAAGGCTTGAATGTGTTGCTGCTAATGGACTCATTAACTCGCTATGCCCAGGCGCAGCGCGAAATCGCCTTGGCCGTGGGTGAGCCACCAGCCAGTAAGGGCTATCCGCCTTCGGTGTTCGCCCGTTTACCTGCCTTAGTTGAGCGCGCTGGTAACGGTAATGAAAATGAAGGCCAAGGCGGTATTACGGCGTTTTTTACGGTGTTAACCGAAGGCGACGACTTGCAAGACCCCATTGCCGATGCCTCGCGTGCTATTTTAGATGGCCATATTGTGTTGTCGCGCCAATTGGCCGACAGCGGCCATTATCCGGCCATTGATATTGAAAAGTCGATTAGTCGGGTAATGACTTCGGTCACCACCGAAGCGCATCAACTGCAGGCCCGCGCGGTTAAGCAGTCTTATGCGCTATATCAGCAAAATCATGACTTAATTAATTTAGGTGCTTATCAGTCTGGGGCCGACCCTCGAATCGACATGGCTATTCTTATTCGCCCTCGATTAGATAACTTTTTGACTCAAAGCATGACCGATACGATCTCTATGCCTGCCTGTTTAGCTGAACTTGAAGTGATTAGTAAGCCCCTTCTGCGGGCTAACTAGCAAAAGGGTGAAGGGTAAAGAGTGAAGAGGATAACCACTAATGATCGTGACCACCCTCTAACTTCTTTGCTTTGTTCTTACCAATAAAACCTCTTGGCACTTTCGCTCTTAATCTTATGTTAATTTTTCTGTGGATTTCGTGGATTCCGTTGCAAAAAGGTTTTAGTTTTAGTTTTATTTTTTCTGACAGCGTAAAGCTTACGGCTTACCGCTGTGTTTAAGGGGTAACCAATGAGCAGAGCATTACATTTGTTGCTGGAGCAGCTGGATAATAAAGAGCGTAAGGCGGCGGCAGAGTTAGGTGCGGCCCAGTTGCAGTTGCAGCAGTTAGAGCAACAACAGCAAACATTAAACCAATATCAGCGCAACTACAGCGAAGAGTTTCAAAGCCGTGGGCGCGAAGGGTTAACCTCGCATCAGTTTGGTCATTTTCAAGGTTTTATTAATAAGCTAGAAGCTGCACAAGAACAGCAACAAGGGGTATTGCAGCAAGCGCGCCTGCAGCTTGAACAAACCCGAACCGACTGGATGGCGTTGCGTACTCGCAAGCAAGCCATAGAAACACTGCTAGCGCGCGCCGCCGAACGCAAGCAAGTTGAAAGTAACCGTCAAGAACAAAAAATGATGGATAACATGGCCATTTACCGCTTTTATAACCAGAAGAAGCGTTGAAAGAAAGCTGTCAGCGGTAAGCTTTAAGCGATCAGCTAAAGATAAGATAAAAATCTAAAGATTTTTTGCCACGCTTCTTTGCTACGAGAGTCACAGAATCCACGGAAAAATAGGGATCAGATCTGAAAGGGATCTTGATGGTAAGTTCTGAGATTAGACCCAAGTAAAGGTGACAGGCGATGAATATGCAGGTTGGTTTGGGGGTTGTCCTTTAAGCCGTCATCCTGACGCACGTCAGGATCTGTTTGTGTCTTTTGTAAATACTCTGTTGGGTGTCAAGGTCTCACGTTAGTTTTGTAGGTTGGTCTCTTTTAGGCCGTGCCACCATTATTGTGCGAATGAATTCGCCCCTACAAAAAGTAAGGAGCCATCCTGATCGTAGATACTCTGTTGGGTGTCAAGGTCTCACGTTAGTTTTGTTGGTTGATCTCTTTTAGGCCGTGCCACCATTATTGTGCGAATGAATTCGCCCCTACAAAAAACAAGGAGCCATCCTGATCGTAGGGTCGATTTCAATCGACCAAAAGTTACTGAAAGCGATCAGCCGGAAACTGGAAGTTAAAGAATACACCAAGCCTACAAAAGGCGGTGACTGTTTTTAGCTTATCGCTTACGGATTCCCGTTTTCACTTCTGGTTCAATTCTTGCATTAGCTCTGGTGTAGGTAATATAGGCATTCGGTTGCTACTTTTTTGGGTGACGGCTAGGCCGCGGAATTTATGGGGATCACTTCATCATGACTATGAACATCATGTCGGTACGAACTCAGGCGAGTCAAGAGCCCCGGGGCCAAATACCGGATGCTGCAAACAACACCGGTATGTTTGACGAGGTGTTCACCCAAGAAGCCGTATCGCAACAGGCCGTTGATGAATCTGAACCTCACGAAGCTGAACTAGCTAATGAAGAGTTGTATGCGGCTGTTGCCCCGACTGTAGCGTCTGAGTTTAGGGGAGAGGTGGCAGGGGCGACTTTAGCTGAAACCGGATCTTCAAAGAGTACCAGTAAAACTACAGCCGACACCGACCAGCGGCAAGGCGGCAGCACTTTGCCGTTAGCAAATGCAGCCCATAAGCAGGCTGCTGCTGATCCGTCATTAAATCGCCCCGGTAATGCGCTCGCGATTGAAGGCCAAAGCTCGGCACCTTCTGCGGCTCAAACGGCTCAAACGACTCAAGAGGCTCAGTCCGCTACTGATCTGATTCGTCAAGGAGCTGCGGCAGTCAACCAAGCTGCTAACCAAAACACAACACAAAGTGAGACACCGGCTGATATAAAGGCGACAGTTGCGCGCGATCCTGAATGGTTGGCGCAAATTGAACACAGCCGTCGCTGGGCTCAACCTTTGTCAGCTGCTGAACGCACTCAGCCGGGTAGCGATAGCTCGGCAGACGCAGAACAAGAGCTAAACTTAGCCCCAAATCAGCTGACTTCAGCTATGGCAGCCGACGCCGCCACCAGTAGTCAAACCGCAGCAGTGCCAAGTGATAGCTTGATGATAGCCATGCGCGAAGCGAGCCCGCTGGCAGCGACGCCTGAGCGAGCCACCACGTTAGATAGAGCCCTGACGCTGCAAGGATCG
Source organism: Oceanisphaera ostreae (assembly GCF_042676125.1). Lineage (NCBI taxonomy): Bacteria > Pseudomonadati > Pseudomonadota > Gammaproteobacteria > Aeromonadales > Aeromonadaceae > Oceanisphaera > Oceanisphaera ostreae. Next base: position 45,540 of record NZ_JBHTJS010000003.1, on the reverse strand, counting down.
GCCGAGCAAAACGCTAAGCAGCTGGCACAGCAAGCTCAGGTGGTGGTGAGCCAAAATCTGCAAGAGGCCGATATTCTGCTTAATCCTTCTGAGTTAGGGGGGCTGAAAATTCGAGTTAAAATGGAGCAGGGAGAAGTTCAGGTGCAATTTATCGCGGCTCACCCTCAAGCTAAAGAACTTATTGAGCAAGCCATGCCACGGTTAAGAGAAATGTTAAATCAGCAAGGCATGAACTTGAACCAGGGGCAACAACAGGGACAAAACCTGAACCAGTCTGGGCAGCAAGGCCCACCGCAAAGGGAGCAAGAGCGTGGCGTTGCGAACGAAAATGGGCAGAGTAATTTAGACGTAGGGGATGATGGCGACGTTAGATTAAAAGATAATGTACATACGCAGCACTATACATCTGATGCGGGTAGAATAGATTTTTTTGCATAACGTAAGTAAGCAAACTGCTTTTATACTTAAAAGCGCTAAAGGAACAGCATGGCTAATGATTTGACTATGCCGCAGGTGGCATCATGGTACAAGCGTAAAGCGGTAGTAATTTCTGCAATGATAGCCGTCTTAATTATAGTGCTCGGTGGTGTGGCTTGGTTTTTTATGCAGCCTAGCGAGGATGTGGAACCTACGCCTGTAATAGACATTACACCTTTATATATAGGTGCGCGTGAACCATTTATTTTTTCGATAGTTGCAGGTCGACACCCGCGTTTAGTGCAGGTAGAAGTGCAACTATTGGTGCGAGGGGAGAAAAGTAGTATCGAAGCGCAACGCCACTTACCTTTATTAGAAAGTACACTGCTTAGTGTATTTAGTCGCCAAAGCGCGGATAATTATATTACTGCCGACGGTAAACAAGCGTTACGAAAAGAGGCAGTTAATGAGCTAAATGCGGTGCTAACCGAAGAACTGGGCACTCCTTTAATCGAAAAAGTGCTGTTTACCAGTATCGTAATGCAATAGGTGAACTGTGAGCGATCTATTATCTCAGGATGAAATTGATGCCCTGTTACACGGGGTGGATGATGTAGAAGAAGAGATAGGCAATGCCGGTGGCGTTTCCATGTTTGACTTTTCTTCTCAAGATCGCATTGTGCGTGGACGCATGCCGACGCTGGAAATGGTGAATGAGCGTTTTGCTCGTCATATGCGCATTAGCCTGTTCAACATGATGCGCCGTACTGCTGAAGTGTCGGTAAACGGCGTGCAAATGATCAAGTTTGGCGAGTATGTACATTCGTTGTTTTTGCCGACCAGTTTAAATATGGTGCGCTTTCGTCCGCTCAAAGGCATTGGTCTAATTACGATGGAAGCGCGGTTGGTGTTTATTTTGGTCGACAATTTTTTTGGTGGTGACGGTCGCCATGCCAAAATTGAAGGCCGTGAATTTACCCCCACCGAACGACGAGTGATCCAACTGCTGCTCAAGCTGATATTTGAAGATTATAAAGAAGCGTGGGCGCCGGTAATGGATGTGGAGTTTGAATATCTAGACTCCGAGGTAAACCCTGCTATGGCTAACATTGTTAGCCCCACCGAAGTGGTGGTGGTGAGCTCATTTCATATTGAATTAGATGGCGGCGGTGGCGATTTTCATGTGACCCTACCTTATGGCATGCTTGAGCCTATTCGTGAATTGTTGGATGCAGGTGTACAAAGTGATAAAGGTGAAAACGATTTGCGCTGGGGTAAGGCACTGCGCGACGAAATTCTCGATGTAAAGGTAGATCTGTCGGTGCGGCTGCTAGAAAAAGAGCTGACATTACGTAGTTTAATGGACATGAAAGCCGGTGACATTATACCGGTAGATCTGCCTGAGCATTTATTGGTATCGGTAGAAGAATTACCGAGTTTTCGTGGTCAGCTGGGTCGTTCGGGTGAAAAGATGGCAATACGCATTAGCGAAAAGATTAAAAAACCCGAAACGGTTAAAAGCGAACTTAATCAGGTAACCCGACACGGTATACGCATTGACGGTGAAGCCGAGCTGGAAGAATTAGAAAGAACCATTGAGGATGCACAATGAGTGATGAGCAAAACGAGATAGATGATGTTTGGGGCGAGGCTATGGCCGAACAGGTGTCTAAAGAATCACAAACAGATGCCGAAGGCTCGGATCAAGCCAAGAGAGTCGAGCTGGATGACTTTAGCGATAACAGCGACAAGTCGTTATCGGGTGAAGAGCGACGCAAGCTTGATGCCATTCTGGATATTCCTGTCACTATCTCAATGGAAGTAGGGCGTACTCAAATAAGTATTCGTAACCTGTTGCAGTTAAACCAAGGCTCGGTAGTTGAGCTAGACCGGCTGGCGGGGGAACCGCTAGATGTAATGGTGAACGGTACTCTCATTGCGCATGGTGAAGTGGTGGTGGTTAACGATAAGTTTGGTATTCGGTTAACTGATGTGATCAGTCAAACTGAACGAATTAAAAAGTTAAAATAATGCCTCTGTTATTGATGTTGCTGTTATTACCTAACCTTGCATTGGCCCAAGGGCCAGAAGTGCGTTGGGATTCGTGGGCGCTATCATCTCTGTTGGTGATCGGCATTATTCTGGTGCTGGGCTGGTTGCTGCGCCGCCTACGGGGGGCCTCTTTATTGGGGGGCAGCCGCCAACTAAAAGTGGTGTCTTCGCTGGCGTTAGGCCAACGCGAACGACTGGTGGTGGTGCAGGTTGGCGAAGAGCAATATCTGCTGGGCGTGACCGCACAGCAGATCTCGGGCTTGGGTAAGCTAGATATTCCTTTGGCACCAGAGCAGGCGAGCAAATTACTTAGTAAGCGCAGCACGGGGCCTAAACATGAGTCATCTTAATTGCCTTGCTACTCATTTCAGAGAGCATGAAAAGGCTCATGCCAGGGGTAAGGTCATGCAGGCCACGGATGTGACCGTGAGCATAACGCCGGCGTTAAAGTTTTTGCTGCCGTTATTATTGGTTATAGCCGCACTGTTATTGCTGGCACCACCGGCCATGGCTCAGCAAGGCATGTCGGCGGTAACGGTCACCACTAATGCTGATGGCAGCCAAGAATATAGCTTAACGCTGCAAGTGCTGGCCTTAATGACGGCGCTGTCTTTTTTGCCCGCCATCGTCATTATGATGACCTCTTTCACCCGCATTATCATCGTACTGTCAATTTTACGACAGGCGATGGGCCTGCAACAAAGCCCTAATAACCAAGTGTTGATTGGTATTAGCCTGTTTTTATCGTTTTTTATTATGTCACCGGTGCTAGACCGCGTTAATAACGATGCTTTACAGCCCTATTTAGCCGAAGAAATTACCTCGGTAGAAGCGCTGGCGCGCGCCGAGCTGCCGGTTCGCGATTTTATGCTGGCGCAAACCCGAGTTAAAGACTTAGAAACTTTTCTTAATATTGCCGATATACAAGTGGATAGCGAAGCCGAAGTGCCGTTGCGGGTGCTGATCCCGGCGTTTGTAACCAGTGAGCTAAAAACGGCGTTTCAAATTGGCTTTATGCTGTTTTTACCCTTTTTGGTAATCGACTTAGTGGTGGCCAGTATTTTGATGGCCATGGGTATGATGATGCTATCGCCGATGATTATTTCATTGCCGTTTAAGTTAATGCTATTTGTGTTGGTTGATGGTTGGAACCTAATTATGGGGACATTGGCCAACAGCTTTGGTTTGGGAGCAGGATAAATGAGCCCAGAAGTTTTCGTTGATATCTTTCGCAGTGCCTTGTGGCTTGTGACCGTGCTGGTATCGGCGGTTATCTTGCCTAGTTTGACTATCGGTTTAATTGTGGCGGTGTTTCAGGCTGCGACCTCCATTAACGAACAAACCCTGAGCTTTTTACCCCGCCTGCTAGTTACCTTAGGTGCACTGGCGGTTGGGGCCCATTGGGGATTTGGTATGTTAATGGACTTCTTTTATGAACAAGTCGCACAAATCCCTCAAGTGATTGGTTAACTGAAAGCGCCCAGCTCCAAGTACCAAGCTAAACCAAGGGATAGCTTGGTACTGCATGAATATTTGCATACAGCACGAATGTAGTAGCTGCTTTAGCTGCTAAATCCGGCAACGCTGGATCTGATGCACAGGTTCAAACCTGTACGCCGAATGAATATTGGCGTTGAATGCGGTGACGTATGACATATCAGCGTTGGGATGTGGCTACGCCACATTGCACAGCTAAAGCAGTGCCTACATCCGTGCCATATGTTGGTACAACGCCGCAGATGTGTACTATTGTTTTACCTTCCAGCTTTTTCAAGAGGAACTGGGTGACTTATTCCACTGATCAAATATTGCTTTGGATTGCTAGCTATATATGGCCGCTGTGTCGTATTGCTGGGATGATGATGACCATGGTGATGTTTGGTGCCAACCTTACGCCTATGTATAACCGCTTGTTGCTTGCGGTAGCGACCACTATTGCCGTGGCGCCGGTGTTGCCCACCATGCCCGATGTGGCTTTGTTCTCGGTGGGGGGCTTTTTGATAACCGCGCAACAGGTGCTTATTGGTGCGGTGATTGGCCTGCTGTCGCAATTCTTATTACAAACCTTTGTGACCGCCGGTCAAGTGATTGCCATGCAAACCAGTTTGGGATTTGCCTCTATGGTTGACCCGCTTAACGGCCAGTCTACTCCCGTGGTCGGCCAGCTTTATTTAATGTTGGGCACCTTGCTTTTTTTAGCTCTAAACGGCCACTTGATTATGATTGAAGCCATCGTGCTGAGTTTTGACACCTTACCGGTGTCAATGAACGGCATTTCGGTGGCAAGTTGGCAGAACTTAGCCGGATTATTAACCCTGCTGTTTTATGCTGCGGTGGCTATGTCGTTGTCGGCGATAGTGGCGATGTTATTGATTAACTTTACCTTTGGCATTATGACCCGTGCTGCTCCGCAGTTAAATATTTTCAGTATTGGTTTTGCCGTGAGCATGGTATGCGGTCTGTTTATTTTATGGCTGACGCTGGGTGGTTTTTTAGGGCATTTTGAAAGTCAGTGGCAGCGCCTGCAATTGGTGATGTGTGACACCTTGCTGTTGACCTGTGAAGGAGGCTAAATGGCTGAATCAGAAGACGGTCAGGAAAAGTCAGAGCTACCCACAGAACAACGTCTTCGCCAAGCGCGAGAGAAAGGCCAGATAGCCCGATCTAAAGAATTAGGCACGGCGGCAGTACTACTCAGTGGTGCGTTTGGCTTAATTATGGTGGGCGACGCCTTAGGGAGCGCGATGTCGGATGTGTTTGTGCGTAACTTTACCATCGAACGCGCTACCTTATTCGACCCCGAATCTATGATGCCAGCCCTGGGTAGCTCTATGTTGGGATTAGCGTGGCCGCTGCTGGGCTTTTTTATTATCGTGTTGGTGGCCGCATTAGTGGGTAACAGTTTGCTGGGCGGGGTTAACTTTAGTAGCCAAGCCATGATGCCCAAGCTGAATAAAATGAGCCCGGCTAAAGGCTTAAAGCGCATGTTTGGCGTGCAATCTATGGTAGAACTACTGAAGTCTGTCGCTAAAGTAGTATTTATTGCCACCCTATCTATTTCTATATTAATGAGCCAGCTCGATAATATTTTGAGTTTAAGCAATGAAACGCTGCGCTCTGCGATGGTGGAAGCCACAGAGTTGGTGCTGTATATGGGGCTACTATTATGCATGGCATTGCTGCCGATAGTCGCCATTGATGTGCCGTTTCAAATTTGGAATCACACCCGACAGCTGAAAATGACGCTACAAGAAATTAAAGATGAATATAAAAATACCGAAGGTAAGCCTGAGGTAAAAGGGCGTATTCGTCGCATGCAGCAAGAAATGGCTAACCGGCGCATGATGGGTGATGTTCCCGAAGCCGACGTGGTGGTGGTTAACCCTAGCCACTTTTCGGTGGCGCTGCGCTATGACAAATTTACTCCTGGGGCTGCCCCAAAGGTGGTGGCCAAGGGCATGGATGAAGTGGCGCTTAAAATTCGCGAGATTGCCCGTGAATATGAAATACCTGTTATTTCCTCTCCGCCGTTAACCCGAGCGATTTATTTTTCTACCAAAATTGACGGTGAGATCCCCGACGGCCTATTTGTGGCCGTAGCTCAAGTGCTAGCCTATGTATTTCAGTTAAATAGTTGGCGCAAAGGCCAAGGTACACGCCCTGTTCCGCTAAAAGAAGACCTCCCCATACCCGATGAGTTTAAGGTTTAAAGATTTTTTGCCACGGAATACACGGAAGAACACGGAATAACACGGAAAAATAGAGATCAAATCTGAAAGGGATTTTATTGGTAAAGGCTGAGATTAGACCTTAGCAAAAGTTGAATATGCGGGTTGGTTTGGGTGTTATCTCCTATGCCGTCATCCTGATGCACGTCAGGATCTCGATTTAGGTTTTTAGTGACTTAATACGAGATACCGGGGCTAGCCCGGTAAGACGGCGGAAAATACCAGACTAACCCAAGTCGGTATTTATCTTTAGCTTGGTGCTGGGCGCCGGGCGCTGTCAATTAAGTGGCTTGTTTATTGCATGCTTTTAGCCATCAATCTTTGCATAACGTAGCGGTAATGGCATTTAAGGATAATATTCAACGGCTGGGGCCTTGGAACTCATGGTTTAGTAAGGGCTTGGGTACGCCTTTGCTGGTGCTGGCGGCACTGGGCATGGTGGTGTTGCCCATTCCTGCACTGCTGCTCGATATTCTATTCTCCTTTAATATCTCCTTAGCTTTGGTCATCTTAATGGTGGCGGTTTATAGCAAACGGCCACTGGATTTTGCCGCTTTTCCGACCGTGTTATTAGTCGCTACCTTGCTGCGCTTGGCGCTTAACGTAGCCTCAACACGAGTGGTGTTGCTTGAAGGTCACGAAGGCGAGGGGGCGGCCGGTAATGTGATTGAGGCCTTTGGTAATGTGGTTATCGGCGGCAACTACGCGGTGGGTTTAATCGTGTTTTTGATTTTGATGATCATCAACTTTGCCGTGGTTACTAAGGGTGCGGGCCGTATTGCTGAAGTAAGCGCGCGCTTTACCCTAGACGCCATGCCGGGTAAGCAGATGGCGATTGATGCAGACTTAAACGCCGGCTTAATCAACCAAGATGAAGCCAGAATGCGCCGCGCCGACGTGACCCAAGAAGCTGACTTTTATGGCTCTATGGACGGTGCCTCTAAGTTTGTAAAAGGGGATGCCATTGCCGGCATCATGATCCTGTTTATCAATATTGTTGGTGGCTTTATTATCGGCATGGCCCAACATGGGCTGTCGTTTAGTGAAGCGGCAAAAATTTATACCTTGCTCACCATCGGTGACGGCTTGGTGGCGCAAATACCTTCTTTGATGCTGTCGATTGCCGCCGCTATTATCGTAACTCGTCAAAACAACAGCGAAGACATGGGTGAAGCCATGTTGGGCCAGTTGTTTGATAACCCCAAATCTTTGTCGATTGCTGCCGGTATCTTGATCACCATGGGCTTGGTGCCTGGCATGCCGCACTTCGCCTTTCTGTTATTAGGCGGTTTGTCTGCATTTGCCGCTTGGTGGACCACCAAGCGTAACAAACGCGTGGCACAAGAAGTGGTCGAGCAAGCCGATGCCCCCAATTTACCCAGTAATGAAGTGAAAGAGCTGGGCTGGGACGATGTAGTGCAAGTGGATACCATTGGCCTTGAAGTTGGGTACCGGCTGATAAGCTTGGTTGATCAGGCCCAAGGCGGCGAGTTGTTAAGCCGCATTAAAGGGGTGCGCAAAAAACTTTCTCAAGAGTTGGGCTTTTTGATCCCCGCGGTGCATATTCGTGACAATTTAGACCTGGGCCCTAATCAATATCAAATTACCATGATGGGGGTGAGCTCAGGTACCGCCGATATTTATCCCGAACGTGAGCTGGCGATAAACCCAGGCCAAGTATTTGGGCCCGTGCAGGGCATAGACACCCGCGATCCGGCCTTTGATTTAGAAGCGACTTGGATTGCCAAAGACCAAATAGAGCAAGCGCAGAGCTTAGGTTATACGGTGGTAGATGCCGCAACGGTAGTGGCCACTCACCTGAGCCAGTTGCTTACTAACCAAGCCTCGATACTGCTCGGCCATGAAGAAGTACAAAACCTTATTGATCAGATAGGACGTACTCAGCCGAAGTTGGTCGAAGGGCTGGTACCTAGTGTCATGAGTTTGGCGTTGGTGACCAAAGTGCTACAAAGTCTGCTGCACGAAGGGGTGACCATCCGCGATATGCGCACCATTTTACAAACCCTCACCGAGTATTCCACCAAGAGCCAAGATGCCGAAGTGCTGACGGCAGCCTGTCGTATTGCGTTACGCCGTTTTATGGTGCAAGAAATTGCCGGCACCGATCGAGAACTACCGGTTATTACACTGGCGCCAGAGTTGGAACAGATATTGCAGAACTCTTTGCAAGCGGGTGGTGCTCAGGGCAGTGGCATAGAGCCAGGTTTAGCCGAGCGCATGCAACAATCGCTAGCCCAAGCGGCGGCGAATCAAGAAATGGAAGGTCAAGCGGCCATTTTATTAACGTCTGGTATGTTGCGCACCACCTTGGCGCGCTTTGTAAAACACACGATTCCTAGTTTGCGGGTGCTGTCTTATCAAGAGGTGCCTGATGACCGTCAAATCCGCATAGTGGCATCGGTTGGCCAGCAGTAGCAGGGTGGTAGGTAAATGAAGATAAAACGATTTTTTGCTAAAGACATGCGATCTGCCCTAGCCGAAGTGAAAGACGTGCTGGGTGCTGATGCCGTTATTATGTCTAACAAAAAAGTTTCTGGCGGCATTGAAATTGTGGCGGCAGTAGATGATGACGAAGTGCCCGTGCCCCCGATGCAACGGCCTCTGAATGATGACAGTGTCAAGATATCGTCGCAGGCGCGTCAATTTGTTACCCCTTTGGGTGACAAAGAACAGGCAGAAACCTTGCAGTCGCTACTGATGCGCGGGCGCCAGCAATCTTCACCGCAGCTCTCTCCACAGACCTTGGCGGAGCAATCTAGCTGGCCTGAACCTACGTCAGCACCTATGCCAGAGTCTATGCAAGCACCACAAGGCCAACATGGTAGGCGTCAAGAGCCGACCCTGAGTCAGCCTAAGTCGGCGCCGATATTGCCCTTGCACGACACTCGAGAATATAAGCGTAAAGACAGCGCCAAAGAAAAAGAATTAACGGCGATGCGTGAGGAAATTTCCAGTATTCGTCGCTTACTTGAGCATCAAGTATCAGGCTTAATGTGGCAAGAAGTAGAGCGCCGCGAGCCGGTGCGCGCCATGGTGATTAAGCAGCTCAATGAATTAGGGTTTAGTGATGGCTTTGCCGACCAGCTGGCGATGCGTGTTAGCGAGGGTGCAGCACCTCATGAAGCGTGGGCACAAATTGAAGCCGCATTAAACCAGCAGTTGTTAACCGGTGAAGATGAAATATTACGCCAAGGCGGTGCAGTGGCATTGTTAGGCCCTACCGGCGTTGGCAAAACTACCACCATTGCTAAATTAGCCGCACGGTTTTCTGCGCGTTATGGCGCCGACCAAATTGCCCTTATTACCACCGACCACTACCGTATTGGTGCTCACGAGCAGTTGCAAACCTACGGGCGCATTATGGGGGTGGTGGTTAAGCAGGCGCGCACTTATCAAGAATTGGCGCAGGCATTGTATCAGTTACGCCATCGCCGCTTGGTGTTAATAGACACCGCCGGTATGGGGCAGCGCGATCTGCGATTAAATGAACAACTAGATACCTTGGTCGGTGATAAAAAAATTAAGATCCGCAACTACTTAGTGCTACCGGCTACGGCGCAGCGCAGAGTGTTGCAAGAGGCGGTAGATCATTTTCGTCGCATTCCGCTAGCAGGGTGCATTTTAACCAAATTAGATGAAAGTCTGTCGTTGGGCGATGTGCTGGATATTAGTATTCAGAATAGTCTGCCCATAAGCTACATCACCGACGGGCAGCGGGTGCCGGAAGATATACGGCTGGCTGATGGTACTGAGCTGGTCAAACAGGCACTAGGGAACTTAGAGCGTCGAGAAGATCCTTATTACTGGGAATCTTCTGAGTCCGATGAAGAGGATGCGCGTTTTTATGAATAATTGGTTTCAGGACCAGGCAAGTGGGCTGCGACTTATGCAAAAAACCAGCAGAGTACAGGTTATTTCGGTTACCGGCGGTAAGGGTGGTGTGGGTAAAACTAACATCACGCTAAACTTGGCCTCGGCCCTGGCGGCTCAAGGTAAACGCGTAATGGTGTTGGATGCCGACTTGGGGTTGGCTAACGTTGACGTTTTGCTGGGCATTCGAGTAACGCGCAATCTTTCTCATGTGTTGCGTGGCGAGTGCAGCCTAGACGAAGCCTTAGTAGAAGGCCCTCAAGGTATTAAGATTATTCCGGCTACCTCGGGTAACCAGTCGATGACGGAACTGTCGCCCCTTGAGCATGTCAGCTTGATTCGCGCCTTTAGCGAGATGAAAACACCGATTGATATTTTACTGGTGGATACCGCTGCGGGCATTTCAGATATGGTGCTGAGTTTTTCGCGGGCCGCGCAAGAAGTGCTGGTGGTAGTATGCGATGAGCCTACTTCTATTACCGACGCTTATGCTCTGATTAAGATTTTATCTCGCGATTACGGTGTGTTTCGTTTCAAAATTGTGGCAAATATGGTGCGCAGCCAACGCGAAGGGCAAGAACTGTTTGCTAAATTGACCCGTGTCACCGACCGTTTTCTTGACGCTGCTCTTGAGTTGGTGGCTTGTGTGCCGTTCGACGGAAATTTGCGATTAGCGGTACGCCGGCAAACGCTGGTGGTTAATCAATATCCTAAGTCGCCGTCGGCTATGGCCATCAAATTGCTGGCTGATAAAGCGATCAATTGGCCGGCACCTGAACGAGCGGGTGGTCATTTGCAGTTTTTTATTGAAAATTTATTGAATCCGCCGGTGGCAGAGTCTGATGTCTGGAGCGAATAAAGCCCTGGTGTACGCCAGGCAACAAAACAGTCAACTGATTGAACGTCATGCCGGTTTAGTGCGCCGCATTGCTTATCATTTATTGGCGCGGTTGCCGGACAGCGTATTATTAGATGACTTAATTCAATCGGGTATGGTGGGCTTGTTAGAGGCTACGCGTAACTTTGACGCTAGCAAGGGTGCGAGTTTTGAAACCTTTGCCGGTATTCGTATTCGCGGCGCCATGCTTGATGAAATGCGCCGTGGCGACTGGGTGCCTCGCTCGGTACACAAGCACAGCCGCCAAGTGGCTGAGGCTATTGCAATAGTGCAAGCGCGCGAAGGGCGTAACGCGACCGATCGCGAAGTAGCGGAGCAGCTAGATGTAAGCATGGATGCCTATTACGCGATGTTGCACGATACCAGTAATGGTAAAATTCTTGACATGGATGAGTTTGAAACCGGCATTGATGGCCATATAGAAGCCAGTCAGCATAGCGATAACCCATTTGATGGCATGGCAAAACAACGTTTTCAAAGTGCGTTGTCACAACACATTAAAACGTTGCCTGAGCGAGAAGCCCTAGTGTTGTCGTTATATTATGATGAAGAGCTGAATTTAAAAGATATTGGTCAAATTATCGAAGTAAGCGAGTCTCGCGTCAGCCAGATCCATAGCCAAGCAATGCACCGTTTACGAGCCAAATTAAAAGAATGGAATGGTTAAGCCCTGCGGGCAGCGATAAGCCGTAAGCTGGCAGCTGTCAGTAATAAAAATGTGAAGGGTGAAGCGTAAAGGGTGGACAAGATAACCTAGATCCTAAAAACTTTTCTGCCACGGAATACACGGAAGAACACGGAAGAACACGGAAAAATTAAGATGAGATAAGAGCGAAGAGTACCAAGGGATCCTATTGGTAAGAACCGGATCTTTGTAGGGGCGACTTATTTTAATAAAGAGTATTCGACCGTTTTTTGCTGCTTTGGTTAATATTTTAGCAATAAAAGGTCTTTTCAGATTTGATCTCTATTGTTCCGTGCTCTCGTAGCAAAGAGTCGTGGCAAAAATAGCTTTAGATTTTAGTGGTTTGACGTTATGTCGTCCTCTTTACTCATCACCCTTCACAGGGCTTAGAGGTTATTTTGAGCGTTTTTTGTTTGTTAAGTAACCAGTCTAAGGCTGTTGGTCTATTTAATTGTGCTAATCACCCAATATGCGATTTAAGTTAATGTGTTGTGGGTCGATATAGTTAAAATACTTGTCATGTTCAACAGCTATCAATGTGGCTGAGAGGAGAAATTGCTTGGACAAGAATATGAAAATTCTGATTGTGGATGACTTCTCCACGATGCGCAGAATTATTAAAAATTTATTAAGAGATCTTGGGTTTAATAATACTCAGGAAGCTGACGATGGTCTTACTGCGTTACCAATGTTGAAGAACGGTAGTTTTGACTTCGTAGTAACCGATTGGAATATGCCCGGTATGCAGGGCATCGATCTGCTAAAGGCCATTCGTGCCGACGACAAGCTTAAGCACTTACCGGTATTAATGGTAACGGCTGAAGCTAAGCGCGAGCAGATTATCGCGGCGGCTCAGGCTGGTGTAAACGGTTATGTAGTTAAGCCTTTTACCGCTGGTACTTTGAAAGAAAAACTCGAAAAGGTTTTCGAGAGAATCGGATAAGAAGGTACCGTCATGGCATTTCAGAAAGGAACGATCAGCCTAGATCAGGCCCGCATACTGGTCGCGATGCTAGAGCGTGGCGATCAGGATGGGGCGGACCGTTATCTTACCGACGTATGTATGCCCCAAGCGAAAGACTTGGTTGAGCAGGTTGGGCAACTTACTCGTCAATTACATGACTCTTTGCAAGAGTTTCGTAACGACCCTCGTTTACCTGAGCTAACAGAAAGTGAAATTCCTGATGCCCGTGAGCGCTTAAGTTATGTTATCGACATGACGGATAAAGCGGCTAATCGCACCATGGATGCGGTAGAAGCGAGCTTACCGATCGTCGATCGCTTGAATGATAATATTCAGCAGGTAATGCCGGAGTGGCGTGAGTTGATGAGCTGTCAGCTTGGGTTGGGTAAGTTTAAAGAGTTATGTTTTCAGCTAGATGGTTTCTTTCTGAGCTCAGAGCAGGACGCCAATCAATTAAGAGCGCTGCTAACCGAAATATTGATGGCACAAGATTATCAGGATTTAACCGGCCAGATGATCCGTCGGGTTATTAATCTGGTGCAAGAGGTAGAGGCTAAATTAGTCGCTATTTTATCTGTATTTGGCCGATTGCCAGATATGGACGATGCCCAGCCTGAGCCAAAAGTCGCCCCGGCCACGGATATTACCGCCGAAGGCCCAATTATGCATAAAGAACATCGTCAAGATGTGGTTTCAGATCAGGACGGTGTAGATGATCTGCTGTCTAGTCTGGGATTCTAAGGAGAGAACATGGGCTTTGAGGTAGACGAGGATATTCTACAGGATTTTCTGGTTGAAGCATCGGAGATCCTAGAGCAATTGTCGGAGCAGTTGGTCACGCTAGAGCGCGAGCCAGATGACAAAGAGTTGCTGAATGCGATTTTTCGTGGCTTTCACACCATTAAAGGTGGAGCCGGTTTTTTGTCGCTAACAGCACTGGTTGATACCTGCCACAAAGCCGAGAATGTGTTTGATATCTTGCGCAACGGCCAGCGCCAAGTAACGTCTGAATTAATGGATGTGATTTTGCGGGCGCTAGATACGGTTAACGTAATGTTCGTGGAAATTAAAAATCGCGAAGAACCGACGCCTGCCGAACCCGAATTACTAGATGAACTGGAGCGTTACTGTCGTCCAGAAGCGGCTGGTGAAAAGCTGGCCGATGTTGATGTCGCTCCTGCGCCAGTAGAAGCGGGTATTGCGGGGCTGGGCGAAGAGCAATATCAGCAGATGCTGAACGAGCTAGGGCTAGACACTAACGCTGGTGCGAACGGTACTCCTGCTAGTGAAGATGCCACCTCTGCTGCCGCCGTTTCTGTTGCTAGTGATAATGGTAGTGATGATATTACCGACGATGAGTTTGAAGCATTGCTAGATCAACTGCACGGTGCGGGTAAGCACAGCGGTGCACCAGAAGTTGATAGTGAGCCAGTGGTCTCATCGGTGGATCAAGATTTTATTGACGATCTTGAATTTGAAAGCTTGCTTGATCAGCTGCATGGCTCAGGCAAAGGGCCGACCGACACTGGAAGCGAACCGCCAGCAGTTGCCAGCCCAGTAGAGCTTGAACCGGCCCCAATACCCGCGATTGCTGTCAGTAAGCCATTGGCGGAAAAAAAAACAACCAAAGCGGCGGCACACAGTGCCCCACCGGATACTACGGTGCGGGTAGATACCAAAATACTCGATAAAATCATGAATATGGTGGGCGAGTTGGTACTGGTGCGTAATCGTCTGATAAGCCTTGATGCCAATCATGAAAATGAAGAGATTTCAAAAACTGTTGCCAATCTAGACGCCGTAACCGGCGATTTGCAAGGTGCTGTGATGAAAACGCGCATGCAGCCGATCAAAAAAGTGTTTGGCCGTTTTCCTCGAGTAGTGCGTGATATTGCCCGTACTATGAAAAAAGAAATTAACTTGGAAATGGTTGGCGAAGACACGGATTTGGATAAAAACCTGGTTGAGGCACTGGCGGATCCGTTAGTTCACTTGGTGCGTAATTCATGCGACCACGGTATAGAAATGCCAGCAGAACGGGAAGCGGCAGGTAAACCCAGAGTGGGCACCATAAGGCTGACCGCCTCTCAAGAAGGCGACCATATTCTGCTGGGGATTGAAGATGACGGCGCGGGTATGGATCCTGAGAAGTTAAAAAGTATCGCTATAAAACGCGGTATTTTGGATGCCGATGGTGCCGCGCGAATGACCGATAGCGAAGCCTATAACCTGATTTTTGCACCTGGTTTTTCAACCAAGGTAGAAATTACCGATGTGTCGGGCCGGGGTGTCGGGATGGACGTGGTTAAAACCGGTATTACCTCGGTTAACGGCTCCATTCATATTGACTCAGAAAAAGGTAAAGGCACGAAGCTGAGAATTAAAGTGCCGTTAACGTTGGCGATTTTGCCGACCTTGATGGTGCTGGTTGGCAAGCAAACCTTTGCTTTACCACTGACTAACGTTGATGAAATATTCCACCTAGATCTAACGCGTACCAGTAAGGTGGATGGGCAGCTAACGGTCGTGGTGCGCAATCATGTAATCCCATTATTTTATCTACAAGATTGGTTACTTAAAGGCGAACAACGTGCCCGCAAGCAACATGGGCATGTGGTGATTGTTGCCGTTGGTAATCAACAAGTTGGCTTTGTGGTTGATGGATTAATTGGCCAAGAAGAAGTGGTGATTAAACCGCTGGACCAACTTTTGCATGGTACGCCGGGTATGGCGGGAGCGACGATTACCAGTGATGGAGGCATTGCCTTAATCTTGGATCTTGCAGGCTTAATTAACGCTTATGCGCGACGTTACGCCTAAAAATAACCAAAAGCGCGAGGATATTAATGTCGATTCGGGTGTTAGTTGTTGATGATTCAAGTTTTTTCAGGCGTCGAGTGAGTGAGATCCTTAATCAAGATCCCATGCTCACTGTGGTTGATACGGCAGTTAATGGCCAAGATGCTATTGAAAAAACGCGGCTATTGCGTCCCGACGTGATCACCATGGATATTGAAATGCCCGTGATGGATGGTATTTCTGCGGTGCGCGCGATTATGAAAGCGACGCCTACCCCGGTGTTGATGTTTTCTTCGCTTACTCATGATGGTGCTCAGGCTACGTTAGATGCGCTAGACGCAGGCGCGGTGGACTTTTTACCGAAGAAGTTTGAAGACATTGCGCGTAGCAGAGAAGAAGCTATTTTACAGCTGCAGCAACGCGTGAAAGTGATTGCTCGCCGTCGTCGTTTTATGGCGCCAAGCATTCCTGCGGTGAGCACTCCCACGACGAGTATTCCGGCGGCTAATCGCGCGACAGTGCGCAGTGGGTTGTCTAGCAGTACACCGCCGCGACCTCGTTTGGGAGCGATGTCAGTTGCTGCCACATCGACTGCAGCATCCACTATCGGCGCTCACACAGCAGCTCCTATTGCCACACCTGAACGCCGTGGTTTGCCCAGACGCTCCGGCAAGAGTTATCAGCTGTTGGCTATTGGTACCTCGACCGGTGGGCCGGTGGCGTTGCAGGATGTGTTAACTAAGTTACCGGCTAATTTCCCTCATCCTATTGTGCTTATTCAGCATATGCCGGGCACGTTTACTCCCGCCTTTGCGGCTCGGCTTAACAGTTTGTGTAAGATCACAGTGAAAGAAGCACAAGACGGTGATCAGGTGCGTCCAGGTCACGCTTATTTGGCGCCGGGTGGCAAGCAAATGCTCTTTGAAGGGCGCGCCGGTGCCACGAGACTGCGCATTATGGATGGTAACGACAGAGTGAATTATAAACCCTGTGTTGATATTACCTTTGCCTCGGCGGCCAAGATCTATGGCGGTAAAGTTCTGGCAGTGGTGCTCACCGGCATGGGAGCCGATGGGCGAGAAGGGGCACGCTTATTAAAAGATCAGGGGGCCAGCATTTGGGCTCAAGACGAAGAAAGCTGTGTGGTCTATGGCATGCCTCAGGCCGTAGCTAAAGCGGGCATCGCTAGCGAGTCGTTACCTTTGTCGATTATTGGCGATGCGATTGTCAATGAGATGAGTAGCTAACATGGCGTTAAGTGGGCTAATACTCGCGTTAACGTGCATTGTGTTAGCACAATGGTGGCACGGCGGCAGTTTATGGGGCTTGCTAGATGGGCCCGCACTCTTGATTGTATTAGGCGGTACCTTAGGCGCGGTGTTACTGCAAACGCCTTGGTTACAGTGCAAAGCGGCACTAAAAGCGTTGACGACCTTATTTGGCCGACAGCAATGGCCTTTTAAAGAGCAAGCTTCTCGTTTGTTGCATTGGTCGCATCAGGCGCGCCAAGAAGGTTTTTTAGTACTGGAGTCTAAAGTAGAGCATTCATCGTTAGACGGTTTTACTCGATTGGGTTTGCAATGGTTGGTAGACGGTACCGACGTCTTGGCGCTAGAGCAATTACTGGATAACGAGCTTAATCGGTTTGAAGAACAAAAAGAGCTAGAAGCTCAGGTGTATGAGGCGATGGGCGGCTACAGCCCTACCATTGGTATTATTGGTGCGGTGTTGGGGCTTATTCAAGCCATGTCTAACTTGGACGATCCAGCCCAATTAGGGACGGGGATTGCGGTGGCCTTTGTGGCGACGCTATATGGAGTTGGGCTCGCTAACCTATTGTTATTACCCTTAGCAAACCGACTTAGGGCGATGTATCGCCTTGAGCTGCGTTATCGAGAGCTCACCGCCATTGGGCTGTTGGCTATTGCCCGTGGCGACAGTAGTTTGTCGGTGAGTCGACAATTGGCCCAATATCAGGGGCAGCGTCAATGAAACGCCGTTCGCTAGCGACTCACTCTCACGGTGCGAGTGGCACCTCGGGGACTGAACGCTGGCTGGTGTCTTATGCTGATTATATGACGCTGGTGTTTGCTCTGTTTGTGGTGTTGTACTCGATGCATGCCAGCAAAACTGAGCTGCAACAGCCGTTAATGGACGGTATGGAACAGGCATTAGTGCGTTTGAGTGGTGAGGCGCAACCGGCCAAGGCCACAGGCTCTATGGTGGCGAAGGCGGATGACCAAGAAGTAACAGGCACTGGCACACCGCTAAGCGAAGCAGACCTCAGTTTAGCGGCTATTCGGGCACAGTTAGAATTGGCGCTACCGTCGCTGTTACGACAACAGAAGGTGGCGTTAGAGCAAGAGGGGGATTGGCTAACCCTGAGTTTTGATGGCGCGTTATTATTTGCCAGTGGCAGCGCCTTGTTAGGTGGCAATGCTAAGCCGGTGTTAAGCCGCTTGATGCCGGCATTAACCAGCGGTAACCATTTTATTCGGGTGCGCGGTTATGCAGACACTTTGCCGGTAAGTAACGAGCTGTATGCCTCTAATTGGCAGTTGTCTGCCGAACGGGCTCGGGGTGTACTGGAATGGTTGCTGAATAAAGGTATTAGTGCGCCGCGCCTGGCTTTAGAAGCTTATGGCGATGCTCGGCCTTTGCATTCGCAGCGGGGTGAACCTGGCAGAGCAGATAGCCGACGGGTGGAAATTGCAATATCGAAACAGCAGTGGCAGGCGCCTTTGGCACTGCCATCTCGGCCTTTGGCCACAGAAAAAAGCCCGGATTTACGTGTGTATGAGCTGCCCAGTGGCGGCATTCGTATCGGCACAACACAGGATTAAGCATTGATAGTCTGGACGGTAGCAAATCAAAAGGGTGGGGTGGGTAAAACCACCACAGTGGTGGCGTTGGCCGGCCTATTGTCGCAGCGCAATAAGCGGGTGTTGCTTATTGATACCGATCCTCATGGCTCGCTTACTTCCTATTTCGATTACGATATGGACAGCTTACCCCATAACTTATTCGATTTATTTCAGGCGCCGCTGCCGACTCGAGCCTTATTTGAAAAGGTGTCTTTAAAGACCCGCTTTAGTGGCATTACCTTGCTACCAGCATCCATCTCGTTAGCCACATTAGAGCGTACTTCTAGTAGCCGGGAGGGCATGGGGCTGGTATTAAAGCGATTATTGGCCGAGATACAGAATGATTTTGATGTGGTGATAATCGACTGCCCGCCAGTACTGGGTGTGATGATGGTGAATGCGTTAGCGGCATGCGATCGCATTGTGGTGCCGGTGCAAACTGAGTTTTTGGCTATAAAAGGGCTAGAGCGGATGGTCAGTACCTTTAAGTTAATGCACCGAGCCAAAAAAGATGGCTTTAAGTATACGGTAGTCCCGACCATGTTTGATCAGCGCACTCGTGCATCGCTACATAGTCTAAACAGCCTAGAGCAAGAATATAAAGGCAACTTATGGCCGTCGGTGATTCCGGTAGATACTAAGTTTCGTGATGCCAGTTTGCGCCATGAGCCACCCTCTTACTTTGCCAAAGGCAGCCGAGGGGTATTTGCTTACCAAGCCTTGCTACGGTACTTATGGCAGCTTGATGGTGTGGAGGCGGCATTATGAATCAGCAACACAGTGACGCGCTAGATGATTATTTTGGTGCCTTGTTAGAAGAGGGGCCCGCCCCTCAAGCGGTCGCTAAAGCGCAAACTCAAGCGGTGGCTGAGCCGACACACATAGTGCCTATGCCCTTTGCTGAGCCCAATGAGCAAGAACGTCGCTTGGCATTAGAAACCTTGTTGGCGCGGGTGGCTGAGCTTAAAGAAGAAGACATGCCCCCCACGGCTCCATTCGCTGAACCAGAGCCAGTGATTGAGACGATGCCAGCAGTTGAGCCTATGCCTGTCGTGGTGGCGCCGTTAACACCGGTATCGCAGCCGGTGAAGGTTGAACCTGAGCCTGAAATAATTACTCAAATTGAAGTGTCTCCTGCCATCGACGGTGCGGCCCAAGCCGCTGAATGGCGCAATATGAACACTGAAAATAGTTTTCAGGTGTTATATTTTGAAGTGGCAGGCATGACGTTTGCGGTGCCATTAACCCATTTGGGTGGCATTTATCAAATGTCGAAATTAACCAGTCTTTTTGGCAAGCCTGCTTGGTTTGCCGGTATGCTTACTGAGCGTGAGCGCCAGTTATATGTGGTGGATACGGCGCGCTGGGCGATGCCTGGCCATCTGGCAGAAGAACAATATCAATATCTGGTGACGCTAGGCGGAAGTAATTGGGGCTTGGGTTGTCATCAGTTAAAAGGCACGGCCCTGCTAACGCGGGAACAGGTAAAATGGCGCGTTACGCCGGGCGCTCGGCCTTGGCTTGCGGGCATGGTAAAAGAAAAAATGTGCGCCTTACTTCATGTAGATGCCTTGATAGGACTGCTGGAGCAAGGTAAGAATATAGACGGACAGCAAGTCTGAGCAGGTATAAGGGTAATCTATGAACAGTCATCGAAATGTAGCTGAAAATCTTGCCGAGGGTGAGGTACTGCAGTGGGTCACCTTCTGCTTAGATAATGAAACTTACGGCATTAATGTGATGCAGGTACAGGAAGTGTTGCGCTATAGCGATATTGCACCAGTACCGGGAGCGCCAGATTATGTGCTGGGTATCGTTAATTTGCGTGGCAACGTGGTGACCGTGCTCGACACACGGTTACGCTTTGGCTTAGAAACCACGGAAGTCACCGACAGCACGCGTATTGTGATCATCGAGGCAGAAAAACAGGTTATCGGTATTATGGTCGATAGCGTTGCCGAGGTGGTGTACTTAAAGTCGTCTGAAATTGAAATGGCACCTAACGTGGGTACTAGCGAGAGCGCTAAGTTTATTCAGGGCGTCTGCAACCGAGATGATCAACTGCTGATCTTGGTCGATCTTGATAAGCTATTATCGGATGATGAGTGGGATGAGTTGGGTCAATTGTAATGTGGTTTGAGCCTGCTTTTATTTTAGCCTCGGTGGCGCTGTTATTGGGTTTGGTCGCATTATTTGTGGCTTGGTCTTTATGGCGTCAAAGTCAGCGTAAGCTGGAGGCGATGAGCCGGCTAATGAGAGAGCTCACCCGTACCCGAGATAGCTATCGCAAGCAAATAAACGAGTTGCAGGCGGCTAACATTGGCATGGGTAACAAGGTGGGTGAGCTTTATCGCCAACACGATAGGCTGACCGAGCAACATCAAGAGTTGGCGTTAAAAGATCCCCAAGGCAAGCTTTATAGCCGTGCTATGCGCATGGTGCAATTGGGTGCCGACATTGATGAGATCATGTCTGAGTGCGAAATGCCCAGAGCCGAAGCCGAGTTGCTGATCTCTTTGCACCGCAAATAGGTTTAATACAGCTGTCAGTGATAAGCTTTCAGCTGTCAGTTAAAAACCAGGTTTTCCCTTAACTTCTCACCCACCCTTCCTTTATTGCGCCCCAGCGATTTGTCAGTCTGCCAATAGCATTATCCCAACCATTCTATTTTTTAGAATGAATGGGTGGTTATTTAACCTCTTGTCGCCTAAATTATGAGCAGGATCTAAATGGTATTTACACCTAGCCTTATAAGTAATTAGAGGCAAAAGGGATGATCTCATGGAAACCACTCGAATCGATACCGCCTTGCAGGTTGCTCACTTGCAAGGCCGCGCCTTTACTCTTGGTCAAGATGGAACAGCAGTCCCCGTTACCATTGGGCAAATACTGATGCCTGGCACGGTATTGCTGACCGACAGTAATACTCAGATTGTTTATACAGAGGCGTCATTAGCTGCGGTGCCTGTTAATAACGACGTGGTGTCGGCCGATATCGAAGAGATTCAAGCAGCAATTCTAGCAGGCCTTGATCCCAGTGAACTATTTGAAGCACCAGCCGCTGGTAATCCGACGCCAGAAGGTGCTTTTACTGGCAGTAGCGGTAATGCCGGTTTTGTGGTGGTAGATCGTGTTGGTGATGCCACACTGGCCGCTGCCGGTTTTGATACTGCGTTTGCCGATGGTCTTGGGCCTTTTGTTCTTGAAGAGCTAGATCCGTTGTTGCCTGTCGATGGTGATACCGCTATAGACAGTGCTAATTCTATTCCCATATTAACCATAGACATCGATCCTCCTTTAACGCCCACTAATAACTTCCCTCTGGCGGGTAATAACATTGCCTATGTGGCAGAAAGTGCGTTACCAGATGGCAGCAATGCCAGTAGTCATAATGAACGTGTTACCGGCCAGTTTAATATTGATACCGGCAATGACGAGTTAGACAAGCTAGAAATTCAGCAAGCCGATGGCAGTTGGGTAGATGTTACCCAAGGCGGCCAAGTTAATGGTGTCTATGGCACCGTGACTGTCGCGGTGGTGGATGGGGAATATCAGTGGGAATATGTGCTCAATGGGGCCATTGTTCATCCTAATAAGGGCCAAATTGGAGCCGAAGATACCTTGCCAGATAGCTTTGCCGTGCGCGTCACCGATGATGATGGTGACTTGGCGAGTGCAACGCTCACCGTGGGTATCTTGGACGATGGCCCTGTGGCTAAGGTTGATACTAATAGCGTGAACGAAGGCGGTAGCGTTGACGGTAATGTGCTGCTCAATGATGTATTTGGTGCCGACGGCGCTGCGGCTGGCGGTGGGGTAGTGGCCGTGAGTGTTGGTAATACGAGCGGCGAGCTAGGCACGCCGCTGAATGGCACCTACGGCAGCTTACTGCTGAATGCCGACGGCAGTTATAGCTACACCAGTGCGGCCAACGGTACGCCTCCGGCTGGGGCAACCGAGGTGTTTACCTACACCATTAAAGATGGCGATGGTGATTTGAGCTCCAATACCTTGACCATCACGCTGTCCGACAGTGGGTTGCTCATTGAGACGACGCCGGTGCTGACGGTGTATGAAAAAGCGCTCGATCTTGACCAAGACGGTGCAGACTTAGCGGCGGGCACGGTGGTGGGCAGTGCGCCGACCGAGACTGGTGAAACGGCTCAAGGGCAGCTGCAGACGACCGGCGGCGTAGGCGCGTTATCGTACAGCCTAACGGGCAGCGGCCAAGGTAGTTATGGGCAAATTGTACTGAATGCGAACGGCAGTTATACCTACACCTTAACGTCCCCGGTCACGTCCAGCGGTGCCAATGACGGTAACAACCTGGAGGTCGGTAAAGAGAGCTTTAATTACACGGTTCAAGACGCCAATGGGAATACCCAGCAGGGCACCATCAGCATTAACATCGAAGATGATGTGCCGCGGGCCGTTGCCGATACGAATGAGGTAGATGAAGGTGGCCGTGCCAGCGGTAACGTACTGCTCAATGATGTATTTGGTGCCGACGGCGCCGCGGCCGACGGTGGGGTAGTGGCCGTGAGTGTTGGTAATACGAGCGGCGAGCTAGGCACGCCGCTGAGTGGCACCTACGGCAGCTTACTGCTGAATGCCGACGGCAGTTATAGCTACACCAGTGCGGCCAACGGTACGCCTCCGGCTGGGGCAACCGAGGTGTTTACCTACACCATTAAAGATGGCGATGGTGATTTGAGCTCCAATACCTTGACCATCACGCTGTCCGACAGTGGGTTGCTCATTGAGACGACGCCGGTGCTGACGGTGTATGAAAAAGCGCTCGATCTTGACCAAGACGGTGCTGACTTAGCGGCGGGCACGGTGGTGGGCAGTGCGCCGACCGAGACCGGTGAAACGGCTCAAGGGCAGCTGCAGACGACCGGCGGCGTTGGCGCGTTATCGTACAGCCTAACGGGCAGCGGCCAAGGTAGTTATGGGCAAATTATACTGAATGCGAACGGCAGTTATACCTACACCTTAACGTCCCCAGTCACGTCCAGCGGTGCCAATGACGGTAACAACCTGGAGGTCGGTAAAGAGAGCTTTAATTACACGGTTCAAGACGCCAATGGGAATACCCAGCAGGGCACCATCAGCATTAACATCGAGGATGATGTGCCGCGGGCCGTTGCCGATACGAATGAGGTAGATGAAGGTGGCCGTGCCAGCGGTAACGTACTGCTCAATGATGTATTTGGTGCCGACGGCGCCGCGGCCGACGGTGGGGTAGTGGGCGTGAGTGTCGGTAATACGAGCGGCGAGCTAGGCACGCCGCTGAGTGGCACCTACGGCAGCTTACTGCTGAATGCCGACGGCAGTTATAGCTACACCAGTGATGCCAACGGTACGCCTCCGGCTGGGGCAACCGAGGTGTTTACCTACACCATTAAAGATGGCGATGGCGATCTGAGCTCCAATACCTTGACCATCACGCTGTCCGACAGTGGGTTGCTCATTGAGACGACGCCGGTGCTGACGGTGTATGAAAAAGCGCTCGATCTTGACCAAGACGGTGATGACTTAGCGGCGGGCACGGTGGTGGGCAGTACGCCGACCGAGACCGGTGAAACGGCTCAAGGGCAGCTGCAGACGACCGGCGGCGTTGGCGCGTTATCGTACAGCCTAACGGGCAGCGGCCAAGGTAGTTATGGGCAAATTGTACTGAATGCGAACGGCAGTTATACCTACACCTTAACGTCCCCAGTCACGTCCAGCGGTGCCAATGACGGTAACAACCTGGAGGTCGGTAAAGAGAGCTTTAATTACACGGTTCAAGACGCCAATGGGAATACCCAGCAGGGCACCATCAGCATTAACATCGAAGATGATGTGCCGCGGGCCGTTGCCGATACGAATGAGGTAGATGAAGGTGGCCGTGCCAGCGGTAACGTGCTGCTCAATGATGTATTTGGTGCCGACGGCGCCGCGGCCGACGGTGGGGTAGTGGGCGTGAGTGTTGGTAATACGAGCGGCGAGCTAGGCACGCCGCTGAGTGGCACCTACGGCAGCTTACTGCTGAATGCCGACGGCAGTTATAGCTACACCAGTGATGCCAACGGTACGCCCCCGGCTGGGGCAACCGATGTGTTTACCTACACCATTAAAGATGGCGATGGCGATTTGAGTTCAACCACGTTAACGATTTTAGTACCTGGCAACACGGGTCCTGAGCCCGCAGAATCAGTACTTGTTGTTGGCTCTAACGCCGATGATATTGCTGATCAGCAAACTCCCCATACTGTGCCATCCAGCGGTGGCCCGAACAGTGGCGAAATTCACGGTGGCAAGGGTAACGATATTTTAGTGGGAGATACAGGGTCTAGTAAGCTACAAGTAGGTGAGACGGCTAACTTGATTCTGGTATTAGATAGCTCTGGGAGTATGTCAGAAAAAATTCAGTTTAATGGCGCGACGATTAGTCGTATGGATGCGCTAAAACTTGCCACCTTGTCGTTATTAGACTCTCTTTATGAATCAGGCGCTGAAAATGTACGCATCAATTTGGTCGATTTTTCTAAAACAGCCAGTAGCTTAGGTGTGTTTGATTTGGTAGTCGATGGCGTTAAAAATACTAACGGTCTCTTGGCTGCGCAAAAGGCCATCAACGACATGAGCGCTGGCGGTGGTACCAACTATGAGGCGGGATTACAAACCGCAACTGATTGGATTAATTCAACCGATAATGATGCACCGCATGACAATGCAAACTTAAATCAGGTGCTGTTTATTTCTGACGGTGAACCTAATGCTTGGAATATAGATGGTGGCGGAGCTGTGGGTGGTTTTCTTGGCTATAGCAGTACCACTCAAGCGCTTGGTGAAGTGCTGGGTAGCGATGGTAGCAATGAAATACAACAAATACTTAATACGGGTTGGAATATAGAAGCTATTGGTATTGGTTTAAATAGCAGTTCGACCGAGATGAACGGCGCTAAGTTGAAGTCAACAGATGTAAACAGTGGCAGCGATAATGACCGAGGCTATTTTATACAAGATACTAATAACGTTGATCTTGCACTGGTGTCCGCTTGGTCATCGGATGGCGAGCTTATTAATACTACTTATAAAGGTCTTAATGCAGGTGTTGCTAGTGATTATATTGGCGCCACTGCAAATAAAAGTGGTAGCAGTGGGCCGATAGCAAAAGGCTTAAGTGATGGTGAAATGCTGCGCTTTGACTTTAGCGGCGGCACCGATTACGACGGTAACGGCATATATAGTGCCCAAGGGTTTAATGGACCTTTGGCCAACGAAGCGAAGTTTGAATTTTCAAATTTCAATTCCGATACCAGTCTTAGTTATCAGGTGTTTTATACCGATGGCACTGTTAGCGACTTCCTCTCTGTTAGCGGTTCTCAGTCAGACGTTAGCATAGCGGCGCCAATCGGTAAAATTATCGATTATGTGGAATTTAAAGCGGTGGGCGCTACATCTAACGGTTATATTCGGCTACATTCAATTACGGCCATTAGTGCCTTAGCCATATTAGACCAAATAGAGGGTGAAAATGGACAGGCGGTGAATGTTAATAGTGCAGAAGAGTTGAATAATGTAGTAGGAGATTTAGGCGGATCGTTTGGCTTGATTGCTGCAGGCGACGATACCATTATTGGTGGGGATGGTGACGACCTTATCTTTGGTGATGTATTGTTTACTGACGCTTTAGCTGTTGCTGCAGGGTTAAGCACAGAGCCCGGAGATGGCTGGCTGGTGTTTCAGCAGCTTGAGAATAATCAAGGGCAAAACGGCTACCAAAACTGGACCCGCAGCGACACACTAAACTACATTAATGACCCCGCCAACCATAATGAATTAGCGAAAGAAAGTGGTAGAGATGGTGGTCATGACATATTGCGAGGCGGAGCTGGCGACGATATTATTTTTGGTCAAGAGGGTAATGATTTAATAGAGGGCGGCGAAGGTAACGACGCGTTGTTTGGTGGTTCTGGTAACGATACCATTTATGGTCAGGAAGGGGACGACTTAATTAATGGTGGTATGGGTAATAATATATTAAGTGGTGGTGGCGGTATTGACACCTTTCAATTTACTGAGGTAGATGCAGACTCAATCAACGTTATTACTGACTTCTTGGATGGTCAAAATATTTTGGATTTAAGTGCATTGCTAAGCGGAGAGGAAGGTGGCGACTTGTCTGATTATTTAAACTTCACTCTGGATGGTGACGACACCTTGCTGACTGTTTCACCAAGCGGTGTAGGGGGAGATTTACAAGAGATTCGATTTGAAAACACCGACTTGCTTAATGCTTACAGCGTAACAGATAGTAATGACTTAATTAATGCCATGTTTGCTGCTCAGACATTAATAGTCGATCAGTAATACTAACTAACACTTATGCATAGTGAAGCTGAGGTAAATATGGCCAAAGTATCAGGGGTAGTATTGCAAGGTGTTAATTATCACTGGGATGGTCAAGACATTCTGGTTGACGATGGAGTCGGTATGCCTTGGCCATTAAATGGCAGCTTATTAGATCAAGTTGAGCTTTTCGATGAGGAAGGTGAACCTATGGCCACTTTTTCTATCGACTTTTTGGCGCAGCAGTGGTCATTAGTGGGCGAAAATCAACCACAAGACGTTACGTTGTTAGATGATAACGGCTGCCTGCTCCCCCTGTCTGAGCAAGGTGAAACGAGCCAAGGCAGCCAGATGCTAGTTAGTGTATTTTTGCCCCCTATTGGACTCACTCCACCAGCCCAAGAGGGAGAAACTCAAGAAGCGCTGAGCCTGACTGATATTTTGCAAGACGCCGACCGTTTATTAGAAGTACCGCCAGCGACTTCAACTGACATAGCAAACTTGAGCAGTGAATCAATCAACGATGTGATCAGCTGGCTTGCGGTGTATCATCATCATTAACGACATAAGCTCAGCCTCACGAGTGTTGGGTATTTTTGATGATGAGGTTTTAATTTATGCTTACTACAGCACAATTTATGCGTACCACGGCTCTCTCTATACGTAGCTCGGCTTTAGGCACACTGGCCCTAGTGCCATTACTGGCTAGCTCTAGCGCGTTTGCCATTGCGGTGCCCGACAAGCCGCATTTAGTCACGCAAGGACACGCCGAAATTACTGCCGCTCCCGATATGGCGACGTTGTCGGTCAAGGTAACGGCACTTAAGCCTGAAAGCCGAGCCGCTAAAGAAGAGGTTGATACTAAAGTAGCGGCCTTGTTTAGTAGCCTTGCCAGCTTAGGAGTGAGTAAGAAAGACATCGATAGCGGTAACGTGATTACGCGGCCCGATTATCAATATTCAAAGAATGGCGATAAACCTAAGCTAGTGGGATATCAGGCTGAACGTCAGATCAGCGTACGCTTGTATGACCTTGATTTGCTCAGTCAGACGTTGAACAAAATTTTAGAGCAGGGCGTACAACATATTCAGCAGGTGAGCTACGATAGACGCAATGCCGATGAGCTGCGCCAAAAAGCGCGATTGGCAGCGGTCGCTAATGCCCGAGAAATAGCCGAAGAGCTTAGTCAAGCGGCGGGCCGTAAATTGGGCGATGTGTATGCCATCGAATATCAGCCGACTTACTCTGGTAATCCCCCTCGGCACTACGGCATGATGAACAGTAAAGTGGCGTCAGAAGAAGCGCAAAATGCCAGCTATGTTCAAAATGACATTGAGTTTACCGATCAGGTGCAAATGGTATTTACCCTGAACTAAGCCATAATGCAGCGCCCAACTAGCAGAGAGCAGACCGCGCTCTTTCCCTTAGTGTTGGGCGCTCGGCGCTGTTTAATAACTATAAAGCACAAAAAAGTGTGACTTCAGCTACATAAATTCCCTAAAGCCAATGTTTTTGATACTTTATGGAAATACCCCCACGCAGCAGTTATAAAGGATCAGTAATGGCGCACCACTCTTTAGATAAAGAAAAAATTAAAATATTGCTACTTGAAGGCGTACACCCAGGCTCAGTTGAGATGTTTAAAAGCGCAGGCTATAGCAACATCGACTACTTGAAGACCTCGTTGTCTGAGGACGAATTAAAAGAGCGCATTAAAGACGTTCATTTCGTAGGCTTACGTTCACGTACCCAGCTGACCGAGTCGGTACTGGACGTTGCCGAAAAGCTAGTCGCTATTGGCTGCTTCTGCATTGGTACCAACCAAGTGGATTTAAACGCTGCTGAAATCCGCGGTATTCCGGTATTTAACGCGCCTTTCTCGAATACCCGAAGTGTGGCAGAGCTGGTACTGGGTGAGCTGTTATTACTGTTTCGCGGTATTCCTGAGCGTAACGCCAAGGCACACCGTGGCGAATGGCAAAAAACGGCAAGTCATTCGTTTGAAGCTCGCGGCAAGCGCTTGGGTATTATCGGTTATGGCCACATTGGTACTCAGCTCAGTATTATTGCCGAAGGCATTGGCATGCAAGTATTTTACTATGACATTGAAACCAAGCTATCACTGGGCAACGCCACTCAGGTGTATAGCCTAGAAGAGCTGCTGGGCCAGTCTGACGTCATCTCTTTGCATGTTCCTGAAACCGCCCAAACTCAAAATATGTTTGGCGCCAAAGAAATGGCGATGATGAAGCCAGGCTCGATTCTAATTAACGCCTCTCGCGGTACTGTGGTTGATATTGATGCATTGGCGTCGGCTTTAACCAGCAAACACATTGCCGGTGCCGCTATTGACGTATTTCCTGTTGAGCCTAAGTCTAATGATGAAGAGTTTATATCGCCGTTGCGTAATTTCGACAACGTGATCCTGACTCCACACATTGGTGGTTCAACTCAAGAAGCACAGGAAAATATCGGTTATGAAGTGGCCGGTAAACTGATTAAGTATTCTGACAATGGTTCAACGTTGTCAGCTGTTAACTTCCCTGAAGTTTCTTTGCCTGAACATCCAGCTACTAGTCGTTTGTTGCATATTCACCACAACAAGCCGGGTATTTTGAGCCAAATAGTGCAGATATTTTCTGCTGAGGGCATCAATATTGCCTCTCAATATCTGCAAACGACGCCTAATATCGGTTATGTAGTTATTGAAGTAGAAAGTACGCAAAGCGATCAGGCTTTGGCCAAGCTGAAGAGTATTGAAGGCACTATCCGTACTCGTATCGTGCACTAATAGCAGTCAGACAGACAGTTAAAAGGGGCCTGAGGGCCCCTTTTTTGATCTTAATTGAGCGGAAGAGAGTGCGAAGGGTGATGGGGTAAGAGTTAAGAGGGCAAGATAGACCTTAAAACATTAAATCCTTTTGCCACGGAATACACGGAACCCACGGAAAAATAGAGATCAAATCTGAATAATGCCAATCACACTAAACAAATGGTCTGATTTTATTTCATGTAAAGGTCGAACAAAGGGGCTATTCCACCGACACGCTGCAGATTAATGACACTCACCGTTTCAGCCTACTGCAAATATTCACTGAATATTTGGCCAGTCTGAAACTCACTAACGGCTTTGTTTTGCTCTTACCAATAGAATCCCTTGGACCTTTTCGCTCTTATCTCATGCTAATTTTTCCGTGGGTTCTGTGGATTCCGTGGCGAAGGCATCTCTGGTCTTTAGGCTCTTGTGTTTATGCAATCTGACGTTAAAACGTCTGTGGATGTATGTCTAGCTCATCTACGAAGCGCTCTACGCTAATCTCGGCCTGCTTAACTGCATCAAAGCTTGCAATGTGGCATACCGCATCACCTTCATTGACTAATGGCATAGTCAGACAGCCAATAACGATGCCGTTTTTAGGGGCGATTACTTCACAGGTTTCTGCGCCTAACGGGGCCGAAATAAAGCCCAAACATTGCCCTTTGCTCACCCGATCACCCAAGCGAGCGGTAAGGTGTAATAAACCGTCTTGTTCGGCGCGGATCCAAGCGCTGGATTTGGCAATCATGGGGTTCATTTTAACTTTAGTGGCGCTGGGCTTGATCATCTCTAAAGTACGCATCACATTCAAGATGCCACGAGTACCGGCTTTTATGGCTACCGGGTCAAAGCGCAGCGCTTCACCTGCTTCATACAAAATAACCGGAATATCGCGGCTTTCTGCCACCCCACGCAACGAGCCATCACGAATGCTCGCATCTAAAATAACCGGTGCGCCAAAGCTTTCTGCCATCGAAAACGTCGTTTCACACTCTAGCTTGGCGCGAATTTGCGGCAAGTTAGAGCGATGAATCGCGCCGGTGTGCAGGTCGATAATATGGGTACAGCTGTTAACGATATTATTAACAAAAAAGTGCGCCACGCGCGCGCCCAAAGAGCCTTTTTCCGAACCCGGAAAGCAGCGGTTTAAGTCGCGTCTGTCGGGTAAATAGCGCGATTTGTTAATAAAACCAAACACATTAACCACGGGCACCGCAATGAGCGTGCCCTTTAAGCGCGCCGGATTAACGCGGGCCAATACCTGATTGACGATCTCGATGCCATTCAGCTCATCACCGTGAATGGCGGCACAAATTAATAATACTGGGCCTGGGTACTTACCATGTATTACCTCTAGCGGCATCATTAGCGGTGTCTGGGTATAAAGCTGAGCCAATGCCAATTGCAGTATTTTGCGTTGCCCAGGCTCTACCTGATTACCTGCCAGTTGAAAAGGAGCGACCATTAACCGCGCTCTCGGGTTTTAAGCTTTTTATGATGGTTGTTTTCTATGTACTGGATCATTAGATCGGCCATGTCTTTTCCGGTTGCGACTTCAATGCCCTGCAAACCGGGCGATGAGTTAACTTCCATCACCAGCGGCCCGCGTTTAGAGCGCAACAAGTCGACGCCTGCTACGTTTAAACCCATGGCTTTTGCCGAGGCAATAGCGGTTTTTCGCTCCTCGGGAGTAATTTTAATTAATTCGGCAGCTCCGCCACGATGCAGGTTAGAGCGAAATTCGCCTTCTTTTGCCTGACGCTTCATGGCGGCAATCACTTTATCGCCCAATACAAAACAGCGAATATCGGCACCGCCGGCTTCTTCAATAAATTCTTGTACCATAATATTGGCTTTTAGACCCATAAAGGCCTCTAACACGCTTTCTGCTGCCTTGCGTGTTTCTGCCAATACCACGCCGATACCTTGAGTGCCTTCTAGCAATTTGATCACCAATGGCGCGCCGCCTACCATATCAATTAAGTCGGGCACATCATCGGGTTTACAGGCAAATCCTGTTACTGGCATGCCCACACCTTGACCCGACAATAGTTGTAGCGAGCGTAATTTATCGCGAGAGCGGCTAATGGCGGCGGAATGATTTAGTGAATAGCCGTTCATCATCTCAAACTGGCGCAATACGGCGCAGCCATAAAAAGTGACGCTGGCACCAATGCGCGGAATAATGGCGTCAAAGTGCTCTAACTCGGCCCCGTGATAATGAATAGAGGGCTTGTTGTCATTAATATTCATGTAGCATTTTAGTGCATCAATAATACGCACTTCGTGGCCGCGGGCTTCAGCAGCTTCACGTAAGCGACGAGTAGAGTACAAAGCAGCATTGCGAGAAAGAATCGCTATTTTCATTATTGGTAAGGTTCTCTTTTCTTGATGTATTAAAGGCGAGTATTAATAGGCACTATGTACGCTAACTTGGCGATAAGCACCAACAAAAAAAATACTGCCCAAGCGCAAAAAAAATTGGATTAGTTCTTAACGTAGTCGCCACCGTCGGTTTTTGCATTAATACTGATGATAATGATGTCTTTTTGGGTTGGGCTTTCTTTGTTGCTCAGTCTATGACTAAATAGGGTATAGCTGTGCTGGTTCTGTTTGTGCCAGCCGTTTCCATCGTTTAGGGGGAAATGATGTCTACTAATAATGCATCTTATACTGAGACTCTTACACTGGGTCAGAAGTCATATCTCTATTACAGCCTGCAAAAGCTGTCACAGGGTAAAGAGCTTGCTCGTTTACCTAAATCCTTGAAGGTTCTTACCGAAAACCTATTGCGCAACCTCGACGGCGATACCGTTAGCGAAGAGGGTATTGCGGCCATGGCCGCGTGGCTAAAGCAGGGTGAGTCTAACCGAGAAATTGCCTTTCGCCCAGTTCGGGTGCTCATGCAAGACTTTACCGGTGTACCTGCGGTGGTGGACTTAGCCGCGATGCGCGATGCGGTACAGCGCCTCGGTGGCAAGGCCGAACAGGTTAACCCCTTATCGGCGGTCGATTTGGTTATCGACCACTCGGTAATGGTGGATGCCTTTGCCAGTGAGCAGGCTTTTGCTACTAACGTTGATATGGAAATGGCCCGTAATGGTGAGCGCTATGCCTTTTTGCGCTGGGGCCAACAAACCTTTAATAATTTTCGCGTCGTGCCGCCGGGTACGGGTATTTGTCACCAGGTTAACCTCGAGTATTTAGGGCAAACCGTGTGGCAGCAGCAACAAGACAATCAAACCGTCATCTGCCCAGACACCTTAGTAGGTACCGACTCCCACACCACCATGATTAATGCGCTGGGCATTCTGGGCTGGGGCGTGGGTGGCATTGAGGCAGAAGCGGCCATGTTGGGCCAGCCTATCTCTATGCTGATCCCCAAAGTGGTTGGTTTTAAGCTCACCGGCAAGTTGCGCGAGGGCATTACCGCAACCGACTTAGTGTTAACTGTGGTGCAAATGCTGCGTAAAAAAGGCGTAGTGGGTCAATTTGTAGAATTTTACGGTGATGGTTTGGCGACGCTACCTTTGGCAGACCGAGCGACCATTGCCAACATGGCGCCAGAATATGGTGCTACCTGCGGCTTTTTCCCTGTAGATGAAGAGACCCTGCGTTATCTCACTCTAACTGGGCGCAGTGAAGAGCAGGTTGAGCTGGTTGAGGCCTACAGTAAAGCACAGGGACTATGGCGACATGCGGGTGATGAGCCGGTGTTTACTGATACGCTAAGTTTGGACATGAGCGAAGTGGTTGCCTGTTTGGCGGGCCCTAAACGACCGCAAGACCGAGTTGAACTGTCTAATGTTCCCCAAGCATTTAGTTTAAGCCATGAGCAAAAAATTGAGCAAAAAGTTGAGAAAAAACAAAAGCATCGTCTAGAGAATGAAGGTGGTCAAACGGCGGTTGCATTAGATGAGTCGCTGCAAAGCACCGAATTTTCACTCAATGGTAGCTCTTATCAGTTAGACGATGGCGCCGTGGTGATTGCCGCCATTACCTCTTGTACCAATACCTCGAATCCGAGTGTATTAATGGCGGCCGGTTTGCTGGCCAAGGCGGCGGCTGAGAAAGGCTTAACACGCGCCCCTTGGGTTAAAAGTTCACTGGCACCCGGCTCTAAGGTGGTTACCGACTACCTGATTAAAGCCGGACTAATGCCTTATTTAGAGCAGTTGGGCTTTTACTTAGTTGGTTATGGTTGTACTACGTGTATTGGTAACTCTGGGCCCTTGGCCGAGCCCATTGAAGAGGCCATTAAAAAGCAAGATATGACGGTGGCGGCGGTATTATCGGGCAACCGTAACTTTGAAGGGCGTATTCATCCGCTGGTTAAGTCCAACTGGTTAGCCTCACCACCGTTAGTGGTGGCGTATGCGCTGGCGGGCAATATGCATATCGACTTAACCAAAGAGGCGTTAGGCACCGATAAAGACGGTAAACCGGTTTATCTTAAAGATATTTGGCCATCACAGCATGCCATTGCCGAGGCCGTAGAGCTGGTTAACAGCGAGATGTTCCATAAAGAATATGCCGCAGTGTTTGATGGTGACGAGCACTGGCGTGCCATTGAAGTAGAAAACACCAGTACCTTTAACTGGCAGTCCAATTCTAGCTATATACAACATCCGCCATTTTTCCAAACCATGGAAAAAGAGCCAGCGCCGATTAGCGATATTAGCCAAGCACGTTTGTTGGCGGTATTAGGCGACTCGGTGACGACCGACCATATTTCTCCGGCGGGTAGCATTAGTGCCGATAGTCCGGCTGGGCGTTATTTACAATCGCTTGGGGTAGAACGTAAAGACTTTAACTCGTACGGCTCACGCCGTGGTAATCACGAAGTGATGATGCGCGGTACCTTTGCCAATATCCGTATTCGTAACCTGATGCTCGAGAATGTGGAAGGGGGCGAAACGCGTCATTATCCAAGTGGTGAGCAGCTATCCATTTATGATGCCGCCATGCGTTATGAGCAAGAGCAAGTGCCATTAGTGGTGGTTGCAGGTAAAGAATACGGTACCGGCTCTAGTCGTGACTGGGCGGCGAAAGGCACCTTATTGCTTGGTGTGCGAGCCGTTATTGCCGAATCGTATGAGCGTATTCACCGCTCTAATCTTATTGGCATGGGCGTGGTACCGCTGGAGTTTATCAACGACAGCGCAAGTAGCTTAGGCCTGAAAGGGGACGAGCTGATCAGCATTAAGGGGCTGAGCGAGCTCACCCCCGGTAAAGAGCTGTTAGTGGTGATTGAAGCGAGCGATGGTACTAAGCAAGAGGCCAATGTGCGCTGTCGTATCGACACCAGCAACGAGATGAAGTATTACCAGCACGGCGGCATTTTACACTATGTAATTCGCGGTATGTTGGCTTAAAGAAAGCTTTAAGCGGTAAGCTGTAAGTTAAAACAAAAAGCACCTAACCTGTTGGTTCGGTGCTTTTTTGTAGGTTAGGTGTTTTAGGTAAGTGTGCTCTCGCATTACGCGGCTTAAACCTATCCTGCTCCGCAGGGCCCGCAGCTAAAGCGCGGGACTACAAAGTGAGGCTCGCATCCATGATCTGCGTGGATGTATAAAGAGTCGCTGATCGCGTATGGCGTGCTTTATCCCAGCGTGGCCAAAATAACTTGGGAGGGGGCGAAGCGGGCTTGGGCTCGGTCGCCTATTTGCATGTTCAGCTGCTGGCTTTGAGTCTTGCTTAATAGAGCACACAGTGACTCGCCTTGATCTAGCCGTAGATGATATTCATCAAACTCATCTCCTGGCACTATCTCGCTAATGCGACCCGTTAGCCTATTGTCGTCGTTATTTAGTTCAGTGCTTAGCAGGCCTTCTTCTGGCTCCAACATGACCCAAGGAGCTTTAATCAGCGCTAACACTTCCTTACCTACAACCAGCCCCAAACGCTGGCAGCTGCGTTCGGTAATATCGGCATAAAG
The DNA here is from genome assembly GCF_042676125.1 of Oceanisphaera ostreae. Lineage (NCBI taxonomy): Bacteria > Pseudomonadati > Pseudomonadota > Gammaproteobacteria > Aeromonadales > Aeromonadaceae > Oceanisphaera > Oceanisphaera ostreae. The sequence continues at coordinate 10,146 of NZ_JBHTJS010000003.1, read as the reverse complement.
CTGAGCTCCCCCTTGTAGGGTCAAACATACTTTTCGACTGAGATCACTTGGGTCAAGGGACACAACGTGCGCAAAAAACTGATTGCGGGCGCTGGTTTGTAATGAAAAACGCGCCACCACCGACAATAAACTATCAAGTGAAGTCGTCTCATCTTGCAGCGCATCTACCGCCATGCATTCTATCTGATTCAATAAGCCATAAATTTTAAGTAAGCGATCACCATAAGGAGTGAGTAGGGCGCCCCCGCCCCCCTTACCACCGGTTTCGCTTACCACAACGGGGCTATCTGCCAGCGCGTTAATGTCTTTTATCGCATCCCACGCAGATTTGTAGCTAATGCCAGCTGTCTTAGCCCCGCGGCTAATAGATCCCTGCTCGCGAATTTGTTCCAACAAACGGATGCGGCGAGGGTTAATAAACAGTGTGTTCTGACTGTGCAGGCTAAGCAGTAATTTCAGATCCATAAAAAAGTCCTTGAGGTCGACGCGATCCATTGTGGCCAAGCTTACGGCTAGCTTCAAATGATAATCCTGACTTTAAGATTTAATGGTTACCGTTGTGTTTTTATTTATATAGCGATAAAGTGCACTCGTTATGTATTATATTATATAGCCAGAGGGTGGGATAAAAATGAATAATAAATTTCGCATATCGTTACTAGTAGCCGCACTTGGCTGCAGCACCCCAGTATTTTCTGATGACATTCAGGTGGCTGTTGCGGCAAACTTCATTGATGTAATGAAGCAATTAGGTGAGTCATTTGGTGAAATAAGCGGCCATAAAGTGTTAGTTTCTTCCGGTGCCACAGGCAAACTGTATGCACAAATAAAAAATGGTGCGCCTTATGATATCTTTTTAGCAGCAGACGATGCGCGGCCTATTTTATTAGATGAAGAAGGGATAGCGATTGCCGACACGCGCTTTACCTATGCGCTAGGAACACTAGTGTTGTGGAGCCCACAACATGAATTGATTGATAAAAATCTCACAGTGCTTAAAGAGCAAAAATTCAGTTACATCTCGATTGCTAACCCCAAAACAGCCCCTTATGGGCGTGCGGCACAGCAAACACTGACTGAACTTGGCTATTGGGATGCAGTGCAGCCTAAAATGGTGCGTGGCGAAAATATCGGCCAAGCTTATCAGTATGTATACAGTGAAAATGCTCAGTTAGGGTTTGTTGCTAAGTCTCAAATCTTTAAAAATGGTGAGTTTAAAGGCGGTTCGCACTGGGAAGTCCCTGCCGATATGTATGACCCTATTGTACAACAAGCGGTATTGTTAAAAGACCATCAAGCTGCTCGTGACCTACTGGACTACATTCGCTCGCCAGAAGCAGTTAAGGTTATTGAGTCATACGGTTACAGCGTTAGCCCTTAGGCATACGGTGAATAGGACGAGATAAACCTTAACTTAAACCCTTTTGCAACGACTCTTTACTACGGCAAGCACAGAGTCCACGGAAAAATTAAGCTGGGATAAGAGCAGGCCCTTAGGACAGCAGTTTTGTAGGGTAGAGTTCATTCGACCGATTTTAGGCCGTGCTACGGTTTTGGTCGATTGAAATCGACCCTACGATCAGGATGGCTCCTGGTTTTTTGTAGGGGCGAATTCATTCGCACAATAGTGGTGGCACGGCCTAAAAGAGACCAACCTACAAAACTCACGTGAGACCTTGACACCCAACAGAGTATCTACGATCAGGATGGCTCCTGGTTTTTTGTAGGGGCGAATTTATTCGCACAATAATGGTGGCACGGCCTAAAAGAGACCAACCTACAAAACTCACGTGAGGCATTGACACCCAACAGAGTCTCTACAATATACCGAGTTCTGTAGTCCGGCCCTTATTTTATAAAGTAAGTTCGGCGGCCCTGCGAAGCAGGATAGTCTGGTCATTGAACTTACTTATGGCTTACAGCTGACCGCTTAAAGCTTTGTTTCTGACTTGATTACTATTTTTCGTGGATTCCGTTGCGATAAAATCTCTAATTTAGGTCTTCAAAGCTATGTTTAATCAGCTTAATTAAGAAAAAGGAACATGCATGGGGTTATCTGCGGACGATCTTACGGCGTTATTTCTTACGTTGCGTTTAGCCGGTATTACGGTCGTTGTATTATTGATTATTGGCATGCCACTGGCGTGGTGGTTAAGTCAAACTCGTTGTCGTTTTAAAGCGGTGATTGAGGCCATGGTGGCGCTGCCGTTGGTATTACCTCCGGTGGTGCTGGGCTTTTATATGTTGCTGGCGCTGGGGCCTAACGGTATTTTTGGTAAGGTTTCTCATGCGCTGGGGGGCGGCACGCTCGCTTTTAGCTTTACAGGGCTGGTGATTGGTTCTGCCTTTTATTCTTTGCCATTTGTAGTGCAACCGTTGCAAGGGGCATTTGCTAATTTAGGTCAGCGCCCTTTAGAGGTGGCGGCCACCTTGCGGGCGTCGCCATTGGACCGATTCTTTACGGTAGTGCTGCCATTAGCGCGCAATGGATTTTTAACGGCAGTAGTGTTGGGCTTTGCCCATACCTTGGGTGAGTTTGGCGTAGTGTTGATGATTGGCGGCAATATTCCTGGTGTGACCCAGGTGGTATCTATCGCCATTTATGATCACGTAGAAACGCTACAATATGGTCAAGCGCATTTATTATCCGCAATACTGCTGGCGCTATCATTTAGTATTTTGCTGGCAGTGTATGCCTTGAATCGACGGTTTTCGGTGGTACGAGTATGACAATTAAAGCCGCCTTTCATGTGCAGCGAAAACAATTCCAACTGGATGTCGATTTTGAATTACCCGCCCGCGGTGTAACCGCACTGTTTGGCCCTTCTGGCTGTGGTAAAACGACCTTGCTGCGGGCGATGGCAGGGTTAGAGCGCTGCCGCGGCCGTTTTTGGTTGGGCCAACAATGCTGGCAAGACGAGCAAATATTTGTACCAACTTATAAACGGCGCTTAGGTTATGTGTTTCAAGAAGCGAGTTTGTTTCCTCATTTGTCGGTGCAAAAAAACCTAGAGTACGGCTGGCGACGTTTACCTGCAGCGCTGCAAAGAGACGATAAAGAGCAACTGATTGAGTGGTTAGGGCTAACAGCTTTGCTGCAACAAGGGGCTGCACAGCTGTCGGGCGGGCAACGCCAGCGTGTGGCTATTGGCCGTGCCTTGTTAACCAGCCCCGAACTATTGCTATTAGATGAACCTTTATCAGCACTGGATAACCGAGCCAAGCAAGAAATTATGCCGCTATTGGAGCATTTATCCGAACATGCCAAGGTGCCGATTTTTTATGTGACCCATGCACCAGTAGAAGTGGAGCGCTTGGCGAATCGGGTATTGCTGATGGACCAAGGCCGCATTACTCATAACGATAGCCTGCAGCAAGCCTTGGCGCGGCCAGATACACCTTTGTATCGTTATGAGGAAGTGGCCGGCATTATAGAAGGGCGCATTGCCGACTCACTTCCCGACGGGCGCCTACCTTTTGATAGCGATGCTGGGCGATTATGGCTGGCGGGCAATAACCCCGCAGGAGCAGGGCCTGCCCGAGTAAGAATATTAGCCAGTGATGTGAGCCTTGCGCTGGCACCTGTGCACAATATCTCTATTGTTAATCAACTGCCGGCGACGGTGTTAAGCATTACGCCAGCGGCTGCAGGAATAGTCTTGTTGCGCTTAAAATTAAGCGGCGGCCAGCAGATCCCCGCCCAGCTTTCGGCATATTCGGTCACCCAACTGAACTTAGCGGTTGGCAGCGAATGCTACGCCCTAATCAAAGCCGCCGCCTTGCTTCATTAGTGTTGAGTGTTGAGTTGTAAATGTTGAGTGTTAAGTTAAAACTCAACATTCAACATTCAACATTCAACATTTACGGGTCTTAACCCCGTCTGGGGTGCCAATTAGCAGAACGTCGGCACCGCGCTCGGCAAACAGCCCGTTGGTGACCACGCCTACAATGGCGTTAATCTGGGTTTCAAGCTTTTTTGGGGCGATAATCGACAGCTCATGAACATCTAAAATATGATTGCCGTTATCGGTTACTACGCCTTCGCGATACACCGGCTTGCCGCCGAGCTTGGTTAGCTCACGGGCTACATATTCCCGAGCCATGGGGATTACTTCTACTGGCAACGGAAATTGGCCCATCACCTCCACAGTTTTAGTACCGTCTACAATACACACAAAACGCTGGGCTACGGCTGCCACAATTTTTTCTCGGGTTAATGCCGCGCCGCCGCCTTTGATCATCGCCATGCTAGGGTCGATTTCATCGGCACCATCCACATAAACTGCAAAGTCTTCAATCTCATTAAGATCAAACAGTGGAATTCCCAGCTCTTTTAGACGAGCGCTGGAGGCTTCCGAGCTAGACACTGCTCCTTTAATTTGATCTTTAATGGTCGCCAGTGCATCAATAAAATGATTGACGGTAGAGCCGGTGCCCACGCCAATGATACTGCCTGCAGGTACGTATTCGAGCGCGGCCCAACCGGCGGCTTTTTTCATTTCATCTTGTGTCATGGAGTAGTGTCTTCTCTGTGTTAGGTGCCTATGGCGGCTAAATAAGGTGGCGGTGATTGGCCGTTGCAAAGGCTGGCATTATAGCAACTTGGCTTTACCTTGCATAAACGGATTAGATACCAATTATAAAACTAACCACAAAGACTTTTTCGCAACGGAACCCACGGAACCCACGGAAAAATAGAGATAAAATCTGAATAAAAGCCTGTTAAGGGTGAAGCGTAAAGAGTGAAGAGGACAAAATAAACCTAGGACCTAAAGATATTTCTGCCACGGAAAAATAGAGATTAGATCTGAAAAACATTTAATTGGTAAGATCTAGAAAAACAGCAGGAAGCGATAAGCAAGATCAGATGCCAAACTTACAGGTTCTGTGCCTATCTTCCAGCTCTCTGCTTCAAGCTGCGCTATGTTTTGTTCTTACCCATAATATCCTTGGGCTCTTTTCGAGCTTATCTCAGCTTAATTTTTCCGTGGGTTCTGTGGATTTCGTTGCAGATATTTTTAGCTAAAGTGCCAATGCTGATCTGGTGTGAGCAGCTCGGGTAGGGGAATGTCCCAGTGGTCCGTTGGAATAGCAGGCAGTTGCTGACAATTATGAGCCAACCCCACGGGCCGTGGGCCCAGTCCGTGTCGCCAAGGGCTTAAGGTGCGGTCATAAAAGCCGCCGCCCATACCAATACGATTGCCATTGGCATCAAAAGCCACCAAAGGAGTATAAATAATATCGAGTTCGCTTTTGGACTCCAGTAGGCGGATATCGAGCTTGGGTTCGCTAATGCCAAAGCAGTTTTCAACCATAGTGGTGTTTGGCGTATAGCGTAAAAACAGCAAGTTCCCCGAGCTAAAAGGGTGTAGCACCGGTAAGTAGACCTGTGTGCCGTTGGCCCAGTACCAGTCTATAAGTGGTTGCGGATTGAGCTCACCGTCGTTGGCCAGATATAAAGCCACCTTGCTAGCGCTTGCCAAATGGGCGGCGTCAGCTACCCGCTGCACTATGTTATCCGACGCTGCCTGCTGCTGAGTTTGACTCAACTGGCGACGCGCTTCTCGTATTTGCTGACGTACTCGTCGTCTCTCGTCCACAACACTCTCCAAAGGATGAAATCTATACATTAGATCCTGCTGCACAGGATTTAGCAGCTAAAGCAGCTACTACAAAAGGCGGTGTTTATTTTTTAGCTTGGCCCCAGTCGCTTGTACTCGGCGCTTTATTTTCCCCAAGGCCCTTCAAGAAGCTCTAGATAGACGGCTTCAACTTGGGCGCGAGCCCAAGGCGTGCGACGCAAAAAAGTCAGGCTCGATTTAATGCTGGGGTCACTTTTAAAGCAGTTAATATTCACACGAAGTGCCAGCTCTTCCCAACCGAGGCGGTCAACCAGCTCAGTCAGCAATGCCTTAAGGGTAATGCCATGCAAAGGGTTATTGAGTTGTTCTGTCATTAAAAAGATTACCTATTACGTCGGGGACACAATAATTGTAACAGGATTTATAGAGGGAGAGAGCAGGAGAGTTGTCGAATTGCCGCTGATGCGACGAACTGTCGAGTTAAAAAGAGTCAACAGTGAAAGGGGATCCCCAAGGTGCCGTTGCGGGTGTGAGTCCTTGAACCGTACGGTTCAAGGCGGAAATCCGGTATCTACCGCAGGCTTCTCGGTCGGGCCGAGCATGCACAATAGTAAACAACACGGCTTTCCTGTTGGTATTAATATCGGCTCAGGGACGTCACCCTACTGACGAACACCCCAGGGAAAGCTAAACTTGTTTTTAACGTTATTTTTTAACGCTTTTTCTCAATGTACTTGTTAACTAGTATACCTCATTACTAACCTAATTTGTTAGCAAGAGCTTCTTCAATGGTTTGTTGCAGCAACTTAATGCGTCTATCCATTGATTCAGCATATTGGTAGTTTTTATCTTTTTCAAGCTCAAGATCATGGCACACATTTAGTGCCAGCATAATGGCTACTTGCTCATTAGAGCCCGCCTTACCGCTTTGCTTAAAGCTACGAATACGCTCATTAAGCGTATCTGCCGCCCGCTGCAACGCAACTTCCTGCCCCGCAGGGCAAGCAACCTTGTAAGGTCGGCCGAGAATAACAATGTCGATTGCCGCTGTGGTCATGCTGGTCCTCAGATGGCTGATTGCAGTAAGCTGGGAAATTCTGGCGACTATATAGCGCAACACCATAAGTTTCAAGGGGTGGCTAGCCTGAGAGAGGTCACAATGCTAGGATCTGCCCTATATTCACCCTTTTTTATCTATCGAGTAGCTGATGAACGACAAGGCCCGTCCTAATTATGACGCTTTTACTACCTTACTAGAGCACCATAACATGGTGGTGACCACCGCCGAAGTCCACGGTGTTATCTGCGGTCTTATTTGTGGCGGCATGGCACAAAACGATCCTCGCTGGCAGCAGCACTTTAATGCTTTATTAAACGATGATTTTGAGTTGCCTAGCGATCTAAAGAAAGCGGTTAATCTCTTGTTCTCTAGAGTATATGAAGAGCTGATTAGCCAAAGCAGATTCGAATTATTAATGCCAGATGATGACGAGCCACTCGACGATCGCCTAGAAGCGATGATGGAGTGGTCAGCAGCCTTTCTCGCCGGTTTTGGTGTGGTGCAGCAAGAGTTGAATAAAGCCTCGGCTGAGCTTCAAGAAATGATCCAAGACATTAGCAGCATTACTCAAGTGTCGGGTGATTTTGATCAAGAAGACGAAGAAAGTGAAACCGCTTTCGTGGTGTTATACGAGCACCTAAAATTAGGCGCTACCTTGGCGTTTGAAGAATTTGGTAAAGGCCAGACTCAGCCTCAGCGACCCACTTTGCATTAACAGCGACAGTTCAGCCCCATGACCCATTATGATGTGGTAATTAACGGCGGCGGCATGGCCGGTGCCATGCTGGCCCTAGGCTTAAGTCAGCTTAGCCAAGCCGACGGTTCGGCCTTGCGTATAGCGCTGATAGAAAAGTCACTTCCCGAGCAAAACCTGCATCCAGGTTTTGATGCCCGCAGCATTGCCCTTGCTAGTCATAGCCAAGATTTACTGCAGCAACTGGGGCTGTGGCCTTTGCTGAGAGAGCTGGCCACCCCCATAACGGCCATTCAAGTGTCTGACCAAGGGCATATTGGGCAGGTAAACCTGCAGGCGCAGGACTATTCGGTGCCTGCGTTGGGTTATGTGGTTGAACTTAATCCGGTAGGGCAGCTGTTGTATCAACAATTGCAGCAGCATCCTGCCATTGATTTGCTATGCCCAGCGCAGATACAAGCGTGGCAGCAAGCACCAGATAAGGTGACGGTGACATTGGATGGCGATGATCAGTTAAGCGATCGCCAATTCACCACCAGCTTGTTGGTGGCCGCCGATGGCAATCACTCGCAAATTGGCCGCCAGCTTAACCTGCCTCGTCGGCAGTTTGATTATCAACAAAGCGCCATTATCGCCAATGTGCAAACCGCCATGCCTCATCAAAACCGTGCTTTCGAGCGATTTACGCCCGAGGGTCCCATCGCGCTATTGCCGATGAGTGGCGGGCGTTGTTCGCTGGTATGGTGTGTGTCTAACGGCCGAGCTAACCAGCTGATGGACCTTGATGAAACCGCTTTTTTATGCGAGTTACAGCAGGCCTTTGGCTATCGATTAGGGCGGATCACCCGCACGGGGACGCGGCATTGCTACCCCTTGGTGCTGGATGAAGTGACTCGTCCTTGGCATCACAGGGTAGTGCTAGTGGGTAATGCCGCTCATTTGTTGCATCCTATTGCCGGGCAAGGCTTTAATTTAGGATTGCGCGATGTGGCCGCTTTGGTTGAACAAGTGCGACAGGTTTTGTCCTCTGTTGGCGCAAGCTCAGAAAACCCTACAAATTTGGCAACCCCTATAAGCGTTGCAAACCATGACGATATTGGCGGTTATCAGATGCTCAGCCGTTACTGGCAATCTCGACAGGCCGATCAAGCTGAGTTGGTGGGCATGACTTCGGCACTGGCGTTATTGTTTTCAAATGATCATCCTGTGCTAGCGGCGGGTCGCAATCTGGGGCTGATGACCATGGCAGCCTGCAGCTCTTTGAAACACATGTTGGCCTGGCAGGCCATGGGCAAAAGGTAATTTGATGCAAGCAACAGATGTGATCATTATTGGCGGCGGCATGGTGGGGCTCACCTTAGCCCTAGCGCTTGAAGACAGCGGATTAAAAGTGGCGGTGATTGAAGGTCAGCTCCCCAGTTGTGAGTTACCCGCTATCCCCGAAAATCGAGTGAGTGCGATTAACCTCGCCTCACAAACCTTGCTCGAGCGTCTTCATGCTTGGCCTACCCGGCAACAACGACTCGGGCCTTATACCAGCATGGCGGTATGGGAAGCTGACAGCGGAGCCCACATCGACTTTTCTGCCGCTCTAATGCACCAGCCCCATTTAGGGCACATAGTAGAAAACCGACTGTTGCAGCTTAGTCTGCTTGAGCAAGCCAGAGCTCGCCCGCATATCGATTTATATTTACCGACTCGCGCCCACACCGTATCGGTGAGTGAGCAGGGCGCGTTTGTATTACTAGATAACGGTATTCCCATTACCGGCCGTCTATTGGTAGGGGCAGACGGTGCCCGATCTTGGCTACGCGAGCAATTACAGCCGGGCATGGTGGAATGGGATTATGATCACAGCGCGCTAGTGGCCACGGTAGCGACGGTTGAGCCCCACCAGCAAACCGCTCGCCAAATTTTTCGTGGTAATGACATTCTGGCGTTTCTGCCCTTGGCTGATCCGCATCAATGTTCGATAGTGTGGTCTTGTGCGCCAGACGATGCCGCAGAGCGGCTGGCGCTATCGGAAGCTGACTTTAATAAAGCGTTAGCTTTGGCCTTTGATATGCGACTTGGGCAATGTGAGGTGTTAAGCCCCCGCATGGCCATTCCATTAAAGGCGCGTTTTAGCCAGCAGTTTTGTGGTCCGCGCTGGGCCTTAATTGGTGACGCGGCACATACCATTCATCCCTTGGCGGGGCAGGGTGTTAACTTGGGGCTGCAAGATGCCGCCGCCTTGGCCGAAACCCTCACCCGACTGCACCAAGAGGGCCGAGATATTGGCGCTTTGGCTGAGTTAAAGTCGTTTGAACGTTGGCGTAAAGCCGAAGCGGCTACCATGCTGGCCGCCATGGAAGGGCTAAAACGGCTGTTTGGGCAATCCAACCCGTTGTTAAAAGGCCTACGCGGTATGGGATTAAACCTCACCAACCGCCTCACCCCACTTAAGCGCAAGCTAGCCGCCCATGCCCTAGGCACCACCGGCCTGCAAGCTGAGCTGTCTAAGAAAAAGCCGTAAGCTTTAAGTGAAACAGTGTAGAGGGTGAAGAGGACGACAAATGCCGCCCTTTGCCCTCCATACCGATCGGGTCTGGAGTCTAAGTCTTAAAGATTAAATCTGGAAGATATTGCCCCCTTCAGGTAGCTGTACGGCTTGGTCTTACCCATAGCATCACTTAGCACTTTTCGCTTTATATCCCATCTTAATTTTTCCGTGTTCTTCCGTGGGTTCCGTGGCAAAAAAATCTGTAACTATTCAGCTTAGAAATCGAAGTTGAGAAAATTATCCCTTTTCTCAACTATTTCTCAGGATC